>JBFXLI010000008.1:0-43609 GCA_050187915.1 Candidatus Woesearchaeota archaeon | reverse complement strand
TACGCGAAATCAAGTGACTAAAGCACAACATTTCAAAACTATTGAAATGTTGCAGGATGCTTTAGAGACTTTTTGGACAACACATATTTTTAAACAAGAATTTACAACTTACTTAAGTCGCTAACTAGTTAACTAATTTATTTAAAAAGTTTTTACTAATTTATACATTATCTTTCTTTTACAAACATTTAAAAAACCTAATTAATCCCTATTAGAAAGGTTATTATCATGAAAAAAGGAACATTCATAGAATTAGACTATACAGGTAGAACAGCAGATACAAAAGAAGCTTTTGATACAACATCAGAAGATATTGCAAAAAAAGAAGGAATTTATTCACCAAAAACAAAATATGGAAGTATTATAGTAGTTTTAGGTGAAGGACATTTAATTCCAGGTTTAGAAAAAAGACTTGAAGGAAAAGAAATAGGAAAATATACTTTTGAAATTCCAGATGTTGAAGCATTTGGAAAAAAATCTGCAGCAAATTTGAAATTAATGCCTGCAAAAGCATTCAAATCAGATAATGTTCGTCCTTATCCCGGACTTCAAATAAATGTTGATGGACAAATAGGAATTATAAAAAGTGTAAGTGGTGGAAGAATCATAGTTGATTTTAATCATCCATTATCTTCAAGAGATGTTGAATATGAAGTTCACGTTAAACAAATCATAACTGATAAACAAAAACAAGTTGAATCTTTATTTGAATTATTTAGATTACCTGTTGAAGAAATACTTCTTGATGGAGATAAAGTAACTTTGAAAACTAAAATAGAATTTCCTGCACAATTAACAGGACCATTAACAGATGACTTGAAAAGACTTGTTGGTTTAAAAGAAGTTAAATTTGAAGTTTTAAAAAAATAATTTTTTAATTTTTATTTTTAAAATTTGAATAAATTTTTTTTGGTGCATTTTCGAAATCACTAATGTTGAAACTAAATCTCCAATCTTCGAATAGAATCATAGAAATTATTTTTGTTGGAACTTTCATTTCAACACATTTTTTCATAAATTTAAAATTTGATTCACAAAATTCAAAATATTTCCTTTCAACAGCATAATATTTTGTTTTTACATCATACATTAAAATTTGTTCTATTTTTCGTTGTTCTTTATTATTTAATTTAAATTCAATTAAATCACATTTGTTCCATTCTTTTTTCAATATTAAAATTAAATCCATAACTTTAGGAGATATTTCTAATTTATACTTAGTGAGTATTTCATCAATTGAATCAAATCTAGATAGTTGAAAAATAAAATTGTTATTATTTAATCTTCTTAATAGTATTCTTGCAACATATTCAAATACATAACCTCGTAAATTGTAATCATATGATAAATTATTTAACATAATTTTTTTAAAATTTAGTTATTATTATATTTGTTGTTGATAATTTCGTAAAACTTCCGGAATTAATTTAATTCGTGCTCACAGGGCTCTATTTTTATATTTTATAATTTACATCATAGTTCAAATCAAAGTGAGAAAATATAGCGGGAAGAGGATTTGAACCTCCGACCTCAGGGTTATGAGCCCTGCGAGCACTCCTGACTGCTCTATCCCGCTAGGATAGAGACAGGAAGTATTACTTCATTTAAAAAGGTTACTACAACATATTAAAGAGTTTTAATGATAAAGATTTGATATCTCTAAATTTTTAATCAATTTAATAAAAATAAATTTTAATTAAATCCAGAAACAAGTTCTGTTAATTTTTCACATTCAGAATCATATCTTACAGCACCTTTGTAAAAATCACCAACTACTTTATTTTTAGAATCAAAAATTACAATGCTTCCATCTTTCAAATGTTGAGTTTTAAATTTTTTATCTGCTAGATTAATCATAAATCCATGACTTCTCATTTCATTATAATATTTACTTTCATTTTCTTTTTCAATTGCAAGTATATTTAATTCAATTTCAGAATATTTTTTGAAAAATTTGTTTAACTCAGATTTTGAATCAACAAAAACAAAATTACCAAAAATTTCAGCTTCAACTTTATTATCTTTCAACAAATAAAATTTTTCATTAGATTCAGCTCTCTTTATATCATATTGCCATCTATCACAACAATGTTCAGTTATATTGTGAATTATACTAAGAAAGTGTAAATTGTTTTTTACATTAAGTCTATATCCTTTATATTCATTCATTTTATCATCCTATAATTCATCTAAACCAAAAGAATCCATAAATTTTTGAACTCTATTGTATTCTTGTAAATATTCAAAACCTTTGTTTGTTAAAATATACATTTTGTTTTTTTTATTTATTTCTTCTTCAATAAATTTTTTATACATTAATTCAATTAAATATTCGTTCATCATATTATGAGATAAATTAGATTTGTATAAAAGATGAGTGGGTTTAATTTTTCCTCCTTTTTCCTTTATTGCATTAAGGATGTCAAAAATTATTTGAACTCTACTTCTTCTTTTATTCATTTTATTCATCTATTTTTTATAACATCATATAAATTAAGTAATAATAAAATATAACCTAAGAAAGTTACAATGTGTCCTGCAACATAAAAAAATGAAAATTGAGTTACAACTGCTAATTGAACTTGTCCTAAAAATATTGCACCAAAACCTAAATAATTATATAATGCAGATTTAGTTTTTTTCTTATTTAATAATTGATAATAATTTAATGTAATCGCCATCAACAAAAGACTATTAATTAAAAAAGAAGTAAACATTATATTAAAACTAGTGATTAAAGCAATCAAAGATAAACCTGAAATAACTACAAATATCTTTTTATTTCTTTTAGGAATAGTTAAATAAACAAGTATTGAAAGTCCTATTGTAAATAAAATTATATGTATTAACGCTACAAAAAATCCTAAATTTAAATGATATGCAACAGAACCAACAATTGGAGCTAAACTAGAACTACTTAAACCATAAATTTGTGCCACATTAAATATTACTTGTTGTAAATATGCTATGGATATTGAAAGAAAAGCTAAACTAAAAAATAAAACTTCTCTTTGTTTTACAAGTTTATATGCTTTGTAAGCAAAAAACGCAATCATAATAGTAATAATTGCAAATAAAAATTCCAACGAAACATCCATCCCCATAAACCAAGAAGGTTTAACACAATTAAAGATTTGCATATTTATTGAATTATTAATTTGTTTTTAAAACTTATGAAATCATTTATATATTAATAATTTTAACTTAAATACATGAAATTTAATTTAAAAGTTTTTCTGGCTCCTATGGCAGGAATAACAGATATCGCTTTTAGAGAACTTTGTGTTGAATATGGTGCAGGTTTAACTTGTACAGAATTAATAAGTTGTAAAGCAATATTGCAAAATAACAAAAAAACTTTAGATATGTTAAAGCGAGAAAAAGAAAAACCATTTTCAATACAATTATTTGGTTCAGAAATTGAAGATTTTGTAAAAGCGGCTAAAATAGTAGAACCACTTTGTGATATAATTGATATAAATATGGGTTGTCCAGCTCAAAAAGTTATGAAAACTGGAGCAGGAAGTGCATTACTTGACAATCCAGATAAATGTGCGGAAATAGTAAAAGCAATAAAAAAAGTTGTTAAAAAACCAGTATCAATAAAAATAAGATTAGGTGTAAAAAAATTTACAGCATTAGATGTTGCTAAAAAATGTGAAAAAGCAGGAGTAGATTTAATCACAATTCATGGAAGATATACTTATCAAGGATATTCTGGAAAAGCAGATTGGGAAAAGATAAAAGAAATAGCAAATTCAGTTAAAATTCCAGTTGTTGGAAACGGCGACGTAAAAAGCGTTCAGGAAGCAGTGAAAAGATTTAGTGAATCGAGCGTTGATTACATTGCAATTGGTAGAGGAGCTTCTGGAAATCCATTTATATTTAAACAAATAAATGATTACCTAAAAACAGGAAAATACAAAGAAGTAACAATTCAAGAAAGAAAAAAAGCATTTTCAAAATATTTAGAATTAGCAGAAAAATATGAAATTCCTTTCATTCATCAAAAATTACAAGCACAACATTTTATTAAAGGAATATCAGGAGCTACAAAAGCAAGAGAAAAAATAAGTTTTGCTAAAACTCAAAAAGATTTAAAAGAAATTGTTAAAGAAATAATGGTTAATTCAAAAAATTAATTATTTCTGGTGCATACACCAATATAACTCCAAATACAATAAATAATATAGGAATTAAATTTTTTCTAAAATTGTTTTCAACACTTATTTTAAATCCCATTTTGTGAGATAAAGATTCCAAAAATAAAACTGTTAAAGGTTGAGTAGCTCCAATTGAAGCCACAATTGTAGCAGGCAATCCATTCATAGCTAAATAAGTTGCAATAATTCCCATAAAAGTGAGACTTTCATTAGCTAAAGCCCACTTAAAATTTTTTAATTCTTTGGGAACACCAATTCTTATTTTCTTGTTGAATAATCCAAATAAAATACTTATTCCAATACAAATACTACTAATAGCAATACCATTAAACTCAGGTAAATTATTTGTTGCCATCTTAATAAAAAATTCATAAAATGCAACAATCAATATAAGTAAACCAATCAACCAAAAAGATACATTTAATCTCACTTTTTTAGTTTTAACAGAAAGAAAAATAACTCCTAACAAAATTAAACTCATCCCTAAATAACTAATCAAAGATAGTGTTTCATTAAGAAAGAAAAAAGATAAAATTGCTACAACAATTGGATAAAAATAAACAAATCCTATAACATTAGATACATCTTCTTTACCTAACATATAATAATATATAAAAAATTGAGAACCAAAAATTAAACCAGCAATCGCAGGAAAAAATAAATCATTCCAAAAAATATTTTTCCAACTTAAAAAACTAGCCAAAATTATTCCAATTATTAAATTAACAATCCCTGCTACAATAGTAAAACTTAACACATTTTTAACTTTATGAGAAACTACAAATTTATCAAGAACATTCATAAATCCCCAAATAAATGAAGAAATAATTGCAATAATAAATGCCAAGTGTGTAGATATCATTCATTTATTCAAATTAATCTTATTTATTAAATTATCTCAATTTTTTCTTCAAACTTAAATTCTTTTTTCCTCTTAAACTTTCTAATCTATACATTATTAAAAATAAAATAATTATACTAGTAAATGAAAAAATTTGAGTTATAGAACCAACAATTTCTGGAAAAAATAAATTTAAACCTATTATATTAAAATAATTCAAAAAAGATATGTCTTTTGTTAAAATAGAATAAACTAAAATCAAACACATATGTATAATAGCAGAGAAAATTATTAAATTTTTTAAAGCTATAAAATAAGGTTTGTTTTTAAAATTCATATCATTTTTTCAATCAAATCATATTTAAACTTTACGTAAATAAACAAAACTTTAATATACTTAATTACTAAAATTAATGTATGATTGCAGGAATAGATGAAGCAGGAAGAGGGCCAGTTTTAGGACCAATGGTTATGGCAATTGTTGCAATCAAACCACAAGATGAACCTTTTTTAAAAAAAATAGGTGTTAAAGATTCAAAACTGTTATCTGAAAAAAAACGAAATGAGTTATACACCATAATAACAAGCAAATTTAATTTTAAAATTTTAATAGTAAAACCAAGTGAAGTTGATGAACACGTTTTATCAGAAACTTCTTCTTTAAATGTTTTAGAAGCAATCACATCAGCAAAATTAATTAATTTAATGGCAACAAATTCAATAAAAAAAGTAATACTAGATTTACCTTCAAGAAATAAGATATCTTATTTAGAAAAAATAAAATCTCATTTAAAAAAAGATATAGAATTACAAGCAGAATTTAAAGCAGATGTAAATTATGTTGTAGTAGGTGCAGCATCTATATTAGCAAAAGTTACAAGAGATAATGAAATTAAAAAAATGGAAAAACATTTGAAATTTAAAATAGGTTCAGGTTATCCAAGCGATCATAACACAACTACAGCTATAAAAAATCACTTTTCTGAATTAAAAAAAGAAAAATTTATGAGAATGAGTTGGAAAACACTTCAAACTGTAGAAAAAAATAGAACTCAAAAAACACTCTTTTCTTTTAATTAAATGAAAACTATTTAAATAACATTGTTTTAAAAATACATTGATGAGACAAATAAATATTTTAATTTTAATCATTTTATTAATTTTATCTTTAAATTTAACTTCTGCCAAAACAGTAAATTATTATGAAGATTTGAAATTAAAACAAAGTGTTGAAGCAAATGTTAAAATAATACCTACAGCAAATAATTATTTATTATCTTATTTTCAAGTTGATTTAAGATTATTTCCAACAGAAAATTATCATCAAAAAATATTACTCAATGAATATTTTCCTTCAAACATTAAATCAATGTCAACAACCACATCTAGAATTTTAAAATGGGATAATCCACCAGAAAATCAAAATTTAATTTTTAAAGACATAACTACATTACAAACCTATTCTTCGAGAGTTAAAATAAATTCAAAAGTTGAATTTCCACTTAAAAATATTCCTTTAGATGTTCAGAAATATACACAATTCACAGAAAGTATAAATACGAATAATAAAATAAAAAGTAAAGCTCAAGAATTAGCCCAAGGAACAACAGATTTATATGAATTAGAATATAAACTTGGAAAATTTGTTCACGAATATTTAAAATATAGTCTTTCAATATATACTGAAAATGAAAACAGACCTTCAACTTGGGTTTATGAAAATAAAGTTGGTGCTTGTGATGAATATACAAATTTATTTATCTCTCTTAATAGAGAATTAGGCATTCCTGCAAGATTTGTTTCAGGAATTGCATATACTAGTTCGGAGTTAATTGATGTTAATTGGGGAAATCATGCTTGGGCAGAAATTTATTTTCCTGGATTTGGTTGGGTTCCCTTTGATGTAACCTATAAACAATTTGGTTTTATTGATGCTACTCATATATTTTTAAATAAAGATGTTGATGGTTCAATTCCTTCAGTTTATTATTCAGGACAAGGAATTAGTTTTGATTTTGAACCAAATCAATTAGTTTTTAAAACAGATGTTTTGAATATGGGTAAATTACAAGAGGATATAACTACAATTGAATTAAGTGTTCAAGAAAATTTTGTAGGATTTAATTCATATAATTTAATTAAAGCAAAAATAAGTAATCCTACTAATTATTATCTAATTCAATCCATAAATTTAGCAAATACACAAGGATTAGAATTTTTAGATTCAACAAATAAAATAATTTTCTTAAAACCTAAACAACAAAAAACATTTTATTGGCTTGTTAAAATAGAAGAAGGATTAAAAGAAGGATATAGTTATACATTTCCGATATCTCTTTTTTCTGAAACAGACACAGAAATAAAAACTTCTTTTGAAGTCAAAGAAGATTCGTTAATTTATGATTTAGAATCTATGAAAATTTTAATAAATGAAGATGAAACAACAAAAGTTCAAAAATTTCAAATAAATTGTAATAATTCCAATGACATAATTCAAAATGAAATTATACTACTAAATTGTACTTTAGGCTTAACAAAAGGATTTACTAAATATGAAAATATTGAAGTTTGTTATAAAACCTGTGAAAATTATGAATTTAAAAGTGAAAAAATTTTATTCCCACTCCAATTAGAAACTTCTAATTTAGGAGTTCAAACAAAAATAATAAAAATTCAAGATAAAGAGTTGAGCGAAGAACATTTTTTAACATACATTGTTAACGATTTATCAAAATTAGAATTAATAAATATATCTTTAGATAATGAAATTCAATATAAAGATATAAAAAATTTGTCTTTCGAAATTAACAAATTATCTATGTCATCTGTTGAAAATGTATCTATAACATTAAGTCACAAAAATTTTGAAAATAATTGGGTTATTGATTTAATTGATGAAAATAAATTGTTCGATATGGAAATTAAAGGTAATTCACTAAATGCGGGAATAAATAATTTTGATTTAATTTTAAATTATAAAGATAAAAAAGGAAATACATATTTAGATAAGAAATCATTTACTATAAATTTAATAAATTTAACATTAATACAGAGAGTTAATTTATTATTTAATAATATATTAAATAAAATTTCAAACGTAGTACATAATTTTTCTAATAAAATATTTAACAAAGAATTAAATAGTTCTCAAACATTAATTTTTTCAATATTAGTTTTAGCTTTAATTATTTTTTTAATAATGGTTTGTTTAAAAATAATATGGGCAATCATTTCTTTTTATTATGGAAAAGAATACGAATCTGTTGAAAAAATAATATATTCTAAGAAAAAATAATAATAATCATCATTTATCCTGCAATATAATTAAATTGATATTTTTGAATAGAAGGATTAGTAGTTTTTAATCGCACATTATTAAATCTGTTGTTGAAAACTTTAGTAAGTGTATGTGATTTAAACACATTATTTGTTATTATAACTTCTTTCAATTAAACACAACCTCAACACACAATAAATGTATTAGTATGGAAATATATAAATGTTACGCTAATTTTTATGAAAATCTTTAATTTTTATTGTTTTTTTCAAATTTTTGATGTTTTTTAAGAAAAGTTTTTAATATACTCAAGATATACTATTAATATAGTTTAATTTCATTAAAATTACTTAAAATTAAATGGTGAAAAAATGTTTGATATAAAATTGATAAGAGAAAATCCTGATTTAGTTAAAAATAACATTAAAAAAAAATTTCAAGAAGATAAATTAAAACTTGTTGATGAAGTTTTAGAAAATGATATTAAGTGGCGTTCAATAAAAAAAGATATAGATGATTTAAGACATGAAAGAAATAAAATATCTTCTCAAATAAACGAATACAAAAAAGAAAATAAAGATGTGGCTGAACTTTTGAATCAAGCAAAACAAATACCTACAAAAATTTCCAATTTAGAAAAAAAACAAGAAGAACTTGTTGAATTAAATAAATCTTTATTAAAACAAATACCTAATATAATGCATGAAACGGTTCCATCAGGAAAAGACGATTCTGAAAATCCTGTAATAAAAGAATGTAAAAATATTACTAAGAAAAATTTCGAAGTAAAAAATCATGTTGAAATTTTAGAAGAAAAAGATTTAGTTGATTTTGAAAAATCTGCAAATATTTCAGGTAATGGATTTTATATTTTAAAAGGAGATTTAGCATTATTAAATCAAGCTTTAATAAGATTTGCAATTGAATTTATGCAAAGTAAAGGATACACATATATTGAACCACCTTTAATGATAAAAAAAGAAATTTTAGAAGGAGCTATGGATACAAAAGGATTTCAAGAAACAATTTATAGTTTAGAAGGTAGAGATTTACATTTAATAGGAACATCAGAACATGTTTTATTAGGATTACATGCAAATCAAGCAATACCTGAACAAGAATTACCAAAAAAATATTTTTCATATACGATGTGTTTTAGACAAGAAATAGGTTCACACGGAATAAATGAAAAAGGACTTTGGAGAACTCATCAATTCAATAAAGTTGAACAAGTTGTATTTTGTGCACCAGAAGATTCATACAAAATATATGATGAAATTCAAGCAAATACAGAAGAATTATTTAATTTATTAGGGTTACCATTTAGAGTTATTGAATGTTGTAGTGGAGATTTAGCTATTTGGAAAGCAAAATCTGCAGACATAGAAGTTTATCGTCCAACAACAAATGATTTTGGTGAAGTAACTTCCGTTACAAATGCAACTGACTTTCAAGCAAGAAGTTTAAATTCAAAAATAATTAGAAAAGATGGAACAAGAGAATATTTACATACTTTAAACAACACTGCAATTGCTACAAGTAGAGCTTTAGTTGCAATAATTGAAAATTATCAAAATGAAGATGGAAGTATTACTATTCCTGATGTTTTAGTTCCTTTTATGTTTGGAAAGAAAAAAATATAAAAAATAAATTATTTTTGTTTTTTATTCATCATCTAAATATTCATCTGCACCCATATCTATTTTTTCACGTATTTCAGTGCTTCCACAATACGGACACTTTTCAACAAAATGATCCGCATTTCTTGAAAATTTATATTTACATTTTGTACATTCATACTCTCTTTTTTCAAAGAAAGTTTTAGCTGAAATTTTATCATCTTTAGGTTTATTTAAATGTGTTGTTGGACTTGCTCCTACACCTTCCAAACAACTTCTACAAATAAATCCTTTTCCTTCAGGCATTGCTCTGATTTCTCCGAGTGCCATAGCTTTTCCACATTTCGAACATTTTGTCGATAAATCCATATTAACACCTTATCTTGCCACTATTAACGAACTTGTTAATCTAACACCTGGTAATTTTCTTATGTCATCCATAATGACTGCTGCAAGTTCTTCTGAACTTTCAACACTGACTTTAATTATTATATCCCATTCTCCAAAAATTACATGAGCACTTTCAACTTGTTTAATTCTTGAAATTTTGTCAAAAATTTCTTCTTCTTTTCCATGCTCAACTCCTATTAAAATGTAAGCCATCATATTTTCATCCTCCCAATGAAATTATTCATTCATAATATTTACTATCTTTAAGCTTATAAATTTTGTGTTATTTTTGTGTGTCCTAAGTCTCAATTTGTTCGACTTCATGAACTTCAAAATGTTCGCTGAATTTATTTTATATATACTCATTCCCGTAAGGAACAACCCCTTTTCGTATTTTTATTTATTTCTTAGAAGACATTTTGACCTTAAGTTCATAAATTTTAAGACACACTTATTATTTTTAAATAAATCCCCATTCAATTAATTTTATATACTTCATGTAAATAATTATATTAATGAATGAACAAGATATTAAAGATTTCAAAAAAGCAGGACAAATTGCAGGCAAAGCAAGAGATTATGGAGCTTCATTAATTAAAGAAGGAGAAATAGTTGTTGAAATATTAAATAAAGTAGAAGAAAAAATTTATGAATTAGGCGGAGAAATAGCTTTTCCAGCACAAATCTCATTAAATACAATTGCAGCCCATTCTTGTGATACATCAGAAGATAAAACTTTAATTAAATCATCTGATGTTATAAAATTAGATGTAGGCGTACATATTAATGGATTTATTGGAGATACAGCTAGAACTATAAATTTAGATAATTCATATAAAGAATTATTAAAAGCAAGTGAAACAGCATTAAATAATGCATTAAAACAAGTAACAGTAGGAATATCAACAGGAGATATAGGAAAAACAATACAAGAAACAATAACTTCTTTTGGATTCCAACCAATAAAAAATCTTTCAGGACATGGATTAGGAAAATATCAAATACACACAGAACCAAAAATGCCAAACATATTTCAACCATTTTCTTCTAAATTAAAAGAAAATCAAACAATTGCAATAGAACCATTCGCAACAAATGGAGCAGGAGCAATACAAGAAGGTGGAGCTCCAACAGTTTTTGCACAAATAGCTGAAAAACCAATAAGAAGTAATATCACAAGAGAAGTTTTCAAAAAAATTCAATCCTATAATGGTTTACCTTTTACAACAAGATGGCTTTCAAAAGAATTTGGAATAGGAAAAACAAGATTTGCTCTTAATGATTTACAAAAAATAGGAATAATACATGGTTATGCTCCTTTATCAGAAATAAATAAAGGAATAGTTTCTCAACATGAACATTCTATGATTGTCACTGATAAAGGTCCAATAATAACAACAAAACTAGATGATGATTAATATATTTTATTTTTACCTTTAAATTTATAAACTAAAACATATTTTGCTATTTTTATGCTTAAAAAAACAATATTACTAACAACATTACTTGCATATGCAACTTCCTTGCCTTTTTTTTCAAATAAAGAAGAAAATAAACAAAATTTAAAATTTAATTTAGATATATCTCAAAAGTTAAATAAATTTCAAGAAACAAAATCAAATTTAGAAAACGAAGAACAAAAAAAACTTGAAAAATATTTATCTGAATCAAAAGCAATAATTTATTCTAATGAAAAAGAGTTCTTTGAAAAAGTTGATTTTACAAAAAAAGGATTGTTTATTATTATGAATAAAGGAAATGAACAAAAATTTTTTGTAGATGGATTAGGTTATGGAAAATATGATAAAATAATTGATTGTGTAAGTCAAAACAATGATTTTGTTGTAGCAGATAGTTTAGAATATTATTTTTTAAAACATTTTAAAAAAGGCTTTTCAAACAAACCAAATTATTTTATAGAAGATTTAAATAAACTTCAAGAATTTTTATTAGAACAATTAAAACTACCTTTGTCCGAATCTTCTCCTAAAAAAGTTATTTTTGAAGATGTAGAAACTTATGGAAAAAATACTGAAATTTTATTATATAAAGATTTATTAGTATTTTTACAACCTTCTAAAATAGTTCTTCAAATAAATGAGAATAATTTAACCAGTGTTGAATATAATGAAAATTCAATACCTGAAATTTATGAAAAATTATATACAACTGCAAAATCTTTTTCATTTTAATTTTAAAATTAAATTTATAAACAACCAATTTATTCTTTAAAGCAATGGTAAATTATAAAGAACAAATAAAAGAATTAGAAGAAAAAATTTCTAGTACTAAATATAATAAAAAAACAGAATTTGCTATTGGAAAATATAAAGCTAAATTAGCACAATTAAAAAACAAACAAGAAGAAAAACAAGGTATTGGTTCTGCAGGAGGTGCAGGAACAGGATGGGAAGTAAAACGTTCAGGAGATGGAACAGTAATTTTATTGGGATTTCCTTCTGCAGGTAAATCAACATTATTAAATGCAATGACTGGAACTGCTTCCGAAGTTGCAGCATATGCATTTACAACTCTTACATGTATTCCAGGAATGCTTGAATATAAACACGCAAAAATACAAATACTAGATGTACCAGGAATAGTTCAGGGAGCAGCATCTGGAAAAGGTAGAGGAAAAGAAGTTCTTGCTTCTATGAGAAGCGCAGATTTTTGTTTAATACTTCTTGATGCGACACGTCCAAAAGAATACGATGTTATCGTAAAAGAAATTTATGATACACACATTCGTCTAAATCAAAAAAAACCAGATATTAAAATTACAAAAACTGCGAAGGATGGAGTAAGATTTGGTGCAACAGTTAGATTAACTCACATGAATGAAGAGTTAGTTACATCAATATTAAAAGAATTTAGAATTAATAATGCAGAAGTTGTTTTTAGAGAAGACATTACTGTGGAACAATTTATTGACTGCATTGAAGGAAACAAAAAATATATGCCTGCAATAACTGTAATAAATAAAATGGATTTAGTTGCAGAAGAAGAATTGAATAGAATTATGAAAAAATATAATGCAGATATCGCAATAAGTGCAAAAAATAATATAGGTATGGAAGAATTAAAAGAAATAATTTATAACAAATTGGATTTAATAAATATTTTCTTAAAAGAGCCTGCAAAACCTGCAGACATGGAAGTTCCATTAATAATGTTTAAAGATTGTACTATAAAAAATGTTTGTGACAAATTACATAAAGATTTTGCAAGAAAATTTAAGTTTGCAAGAGTTTGGGGTATTAGTGCAAAATTTGGTGGACAGAAAGTAATGATGAAACACTCCCTTAAAGATGGAGATGTTTTAGAAATTCATTTAAAATAAATTTAAAATAAAAAATTAAAAATAATCTTGTTCATAAAATTCTTTTGGAATTCCTTCATCATTTAAAGTAAATGAACCAGGTTCTTCTAAAAATTCACAAATTCTATCACTTAAATTTGGAATTAAGTTTTTATCAACAAAACTTCTTTTTGTATATCTGTAGAATTTGTGTTTGTAAGTTATTTCAGAAACTTCATTTTCATCTAAAACACCTTCACTCAAAATATATGCAAAAGCAGGTTTATTATCCAGTTCTTCTTCAAAATTAATTTCACCATTTTTTATTTTTTCAAATCCATATAAACCTTCATTTACTAAAATTTGTTGCACATATCTTTCTAATTTTTCATAATTTTTAGAGTTAAATTCTTTTGGAAGTTTATTTTCACCAGTCATTATAAAATTAGATAATTCACTTAAATTATTTATTTTTTTAATTTTAGAAAAAAAAGTTTTAATTTCTTGATTTTTTGTATTCTCAGTTTTTACGTTTTCTTGAAAATCACTTTCTTTTAAACCATTTAAAGAAGGATAATTCTGTAATTCATATTCTCCCATAATTTCACCAAAATTTCAAAATATATGTTTATTTATAAACATTATTAAAACCATTATATTTAAAAACTAATAATTTATTCCTAAAATTACAATGAAAAAGCAAAATCATTTAAATTGTTGTTGCTAATCTTATTCTCATAGGTATATTTATATAATTACAAATTAAAAAAATATTAATGCACGCATGGCCAAGTGGTAAGGCGCTCGGTTGCAGCCCGTGAATCCCCAGTTCGAATCTGGGTGCGTGCTTATTTATTAAATTTAGAGAAAAAGTTCAAATTGAAGATGAGAACTGGGTCACGAACGTAACGAAGTTAAGTGACTCGACCCATGAGAAGATGGGTGCGTGCTTTTATTTGGCTTTTAGATAATTGCGTTCAGAAAACTGCTTCGCTTCACAAAAATAATTAAAATTAAGGTGAAAATAATGGTATTAAAATTATATAATTCATTATCAAAAGAAAAACAAGAGTTTAAATCACTAATTCCAAATCTAGTTAGAATGTATAATTGTGGACCAACAGTTTATAGTTATGCACACATAGGAAATTTCAGAGCATATATTTTTGCAGATTTATTAAGAAGATATTTAGAATTTAAAGGGTACGAAGTAAAACAAATTATGAATATAACTGACGTTGGACATTTAACAGATGATTCTGATGAAGGAGAAGATAAATTAGAATTAGCTTCCAAAAAAGAAAATAAACATCCATTAGAAATTGCAAAATTTTATACAGATATTTTTCTAAATGAATCTAAACTTCTAAATATACAAGAACCATTTGCACGTCCAAAAGCTACTGAATATGTACAAGAAATGATACAATTAATTGAAGTTCTTTTAGAAAAAGATTTTGCATATATATCAAATGGAAACATATATTTCAACATTGAAAAATTTCCTGAGTATGGAAAACTTTCAGGAAATAATTTAGACAATTTAAATAAAAATAGAGTAGAAAAAGATCCAAACAAAAAAAATCAAAATGATTTTGTTTTGTGGTTTGCAAATTCAAAATATAAAAATCACATACAAAAATGGGATTCTCCTTGGGGAGAAGGTTACCCAGGTTGGCATTCAGAATGTTGTGTTATGTCTGCAAAATTATTATCGGATGCATTTAAAGACAACAAATTTCAACCAGAATTATTTCAAACTTTAGATATACATACAGGTGGTATTGACAATAAATTTCCACATCATGAGTGTGAAATTGCACAAGTAGAATCAGCAACAGGAAAATTATTTGCAAATTTCTGGCTTCACAATGGTTGGTTATTAGGAACAAATGGAGAAAAATTATCTAAATCTAAAGGAACACTACTAACTATTTCAAATTTAATTGAAGAAGGATTCAAACCAAAATCAATAAGATATTTATTATTATCAACCCACTACAGACAACAATTAATTTTTGATAGAGACAATCTTAAATCAGCATCTAATTCATTGGAAAGATTAAATGAAACTTTAATTAAATTAAATGATTTAAAAGAAGAAAGAGAATATAATGAATCAATTGCACTTCAAGTTAATATAATGATGAAACAATTTGAAGAATTCATGGATGATGACTTAAATATAAGCGGTGCGTTAGGAGTTATTTTTGAAACTATAAAAACATTAAATATTTCAATGGCAGAAAATTTAATAGGAAAAATACAAGCTCAAGAAATTATTAAAAAATTCTATAAATTAGATGAAGTTTTAGGTATTATTGGTGAATTAGATAACAAAATAGAAATAACTAAAGAAATAGAAATTCTTTTAGAAAAAAGAAGACAAGCAAGAGAAAATAAAGATTGGGAAACAAGCGATAAAATTAGAGATGAATTGAAAGCTAAAGGAATTGAAGTTAGAGATTCAAAAGAAGGACAAACTATAAAATATATTTAAATCTAAAAGGCAATATTTAAATAATACTCCAACATATAAAATATCAAGGTGAGAAACAACAAAGCTCAATCTTCTGTCGAATATTTGTTAGTAGTAGCTATGGCTTTGATGATAATTATACCTGGTTCATTTATTTTTTATTCATATTCTGCAAATTCAAAAAATTCTTTAATGCATTCACAAGTTTTCAAAATAGGAAATACTTTAATTGACACTGCAACAAAAGTATATTCAATTGGGGATGATTCATGGAACACAATAGAAATATCTTTGCCAGAACAAATTAAATCAATAACAATATATAACTCATCAACTTACAATGAATTAATTATAAATTATGGTTCTGAAACTCCTTCAGATGGAGTCTTCTTTTCTACAGTTCAATTATGTAATCAAACAAGTTGTAATTGTACAATTGGTTGCAATGTTCCATTCATAGAAGGTATAAATAAATTTAGAATAATGGCTTTAGATGGTAAAGTTTATTTTCAGGTAGTTAAATAATGAAAAAAGGACAAAGTGCAATGGAGTTTGTTATTTTATTGACATTTATGATTTTAGTATTTTCAGGATTTTTTTTAGTTATTCAAACTAAAATTCTAGATGTTTCAGAATCAAATGAAAAAACATATTTAAAAGAATTAAATAACATAGTATTAAATGAAGTAGATTTAGCTTCAACTTCAAAACCAGATTATCATCATCCATTTAATATACCTACAAATATTAAAGGAAAAACATATTTAATAGAAATTTTAGATAATCAAGAAATAGTAACTTTATATGAAAATTATGAACAAATAAATTTTCTAACAACAAACATAACAGGACCTATTTATATAGGAAAAAATGTTATACATAAATTAGATGGTATTGTTTTCTTTAAAACTAAACCTACTGAATATCATGAAAATTTTCAAGGTATTTTTATCAATGTAAATCCTGAAATGTGTTATATACGAGATCAAACATATGTTTTAGATGATTGGTTATGTGATATTTATGAAGATTCATTTACATTAGAATATAGACAACTTTGCCAGGATTTATTTAATTTATGTGTTCCTTAATAAATTTATTAAAAACTTAAAATTTATATACAAGTTGAAATTTAAAACAAATAGAAATGAGAATAACTAAAATAACTTTAATAAGAAAAAAATCTAATCCTTCAACTTCGATAAATATAAATGACTTATTGTTGCAATTCGGAGAAAGTTTAGGTTTATTTAGTTCTAGAGATAAAGACAAAAGTTGTTATAGAATTTTTATAATTTTAATAAAGGCATTAAAAGCAAATTTTGAATTATCAAGTGATGAAATTGCAATTCAAACAAAATTAACAAGAGGAACTGTTATACATCATTTAAATCATCTTATGGATACAGGAATTGTAACAAGTGAACGAGGAAAATATTTTATAAATTTTAGAAATTTAAATGAATTAGTTAATCAAATGAGAAAAAATGTTAATTCTGTTTTTGATGACATAGAAAACTTAGCAGGAGAAATTGATTCTGTTTTAGAATTAAATTAAATAGAAACTAATATAAATATATCTTTCTAAAAATATTGCATGGAAGATGCTTTATTTAATTATACTTCAACAAAACATTTAATTGCATACTTTAGTATGGAAATTGCTCTTCAAGAAGACATTCCAAACTACAGTGGAGGATTAGGAGTTCTTGCAGGAGATACGTTAAAATCATTTGCAGACTTGAATCTTGATGTTATAGGAATAACTTTGTTGAGTGAAAAAGGTTATTTTAATCAAAAATTAGATTCTCAAAATTATCAACAAGAACAAGAAATAAATTGGGAAAAAGAAAAATATTTGAAAAAATTAGATGTAAAAATTAATGTTGAAATTGAACAAAGAAATGTAGCCGTAACTGCATGGGAATATACTATAATTGGAAGTCAAGGAAAACCACTTAAAATTTTATTTTTAGATACAAATCTTTCTGAAAATTCAGATAAAGATAAATTATTAACAAGTTATCTTTATGGTGGAGATATAAATTATAGATTACAACAAGAAATAATTTTAGGAATTGGAGGAATAAGAATACTTCGAGCATTAAACATACAACCAAAAAAATATCATATGAATGAAGGACATGCAGCTTTTTTAACATTAGAATTAATGAAGGAATTACAACCATTACTTCCAGTCTTTAAAGAAAGATTAAATTTAGTAAAAGATTTATGTTCATTTACAACACATACACCTGTAGCAGCAGGACATGATAGATTTGAAGAATATAAAGTTAGACAATCTTTAGGAGATTTATTTCCAAATGAATTAAGAAATAATATTTGTTCAGATAATCATTTTAATATGACTTTACTTGCAATGGAAATGTCTAATTATAAAAATGCAGTGGCTAGAAAACATAAAGAAGTTTCATCAAAAATGTTTCCTAATTATCATATAGATTATATTACAAATGGAGTTCATTCAACAACATGGACACATCCTTTCATAGCAGAATTATTTGATAAATATGCATTTGATTGGAGAATTGATTCATTGCAATTAAGAAATACTTACAAAATTCCTCTTAATCAATTAAAAGAAGTTCATCAACGTTGTAAAGAAGATTTATTCCAATACATAAAAGAAAAAACAAACATAGAATTAAACCCAGAAATTTTTACAATAGGATTTGCAAGACGTTCAACAGCATACAAACGTCCAGAATTATTATTCAAAGATTTTGAAAGATTAAAGTTTATATCAAATACAAAAGGAAGAATACAAATAATTTTTTCAGGTAAAGCGCATCCAAGAGATATAGAAGGAAAACATATAATACAACACATTGCAAACATGACAAAAAATTCAAATGAAAATTTAAAAATAGTTTTTCTAGAAAATTATAATTTAGAAATTGCAAAAAAATTAGTGGCAGGAGTAGATTTATGGTTAAATACTCCAAAACGTCCTCTTGAAGCATCGGGAACAAGCGGTATGAAAGCAGCACATAATGGAGTTCCTTCTCTTTCAATATTAGATGGTTGGTGGATTGAAGGTTGTATTGAAAATATTACAGGATGGGCAATAGGAGAAGAATATGCTCAAGGTGATGATAATTATATTGATTATCAAGATGCACAAACAATTTATGATAAATTAGAACAAAAAATATTACCTTTATTTTATGAAGACAATGATAATTATTTAATGGTTATGAGAAATACAATCGCTATAAATGCAACATTTTTTAACACACACAGAATGGCAAAACAATATATCATACGAGCATATGTAAGACAAACAAATTTAGATTAGGTGAAAATATGAAGTGGAAACATTTAATTATTATTTTTGTATTATTTTTAATATTGTTTTTTGCATTTAGTTTTTATCGAGCTGCCAACACAAACGTACCTGTGCCATCTGATTTTAAATCAATTCCTGAAGACGCAACCATCAATGAGACTATAACAGGAGTTGGGAAGGAAATTGATTTGAAAATAGATAAGAAAAATTATTTGATTATTAATTTTTACAATTCTGGTAAAAATGAATATTGTGAAACATCTGGAGCAAAAATTAATTTAAGTTGTGAAAATAAATTAAATAGTTCGATAAGTTTTGAAATTTTGCAACTTGAAGAATTGGCTTTCAAGGGACAATCGAATACATTAAAATCTATAATTATTCCTAAAACTAATTTATTGGGAACATATATATGTCATTTTCAAATAGTTTGTAATAATTTAATTGCAGAACAAAAAGCAATATTTGTAAATATAAACACTTAGAGGTATATAAAAATGAAAATAGAAAAAATACATGCAAGACAAGTTTTAGATTCAAGAGGTAATCCAACCATAGAAGCAATAATGAAAACAAAAAATAGTTTAGTTAGTGCAATAGTTCCAAGCGGAGCATCAACAGGAGCACATGAAGCTTTAGAATTAAGAGATAATCAAAAAGTATATCATGGAAAAAGTGTAACAAAAGCAATTAACAACGTAAATAAAAAAATATATTCTCTATTAAAAAATAAAATAATTACAAATCAAAAACAAGTTGATGAATTACTAATAAAAGAAGATAACACCGTAAATAAATCAAGATTTGGTGCTAATTCAATATTATCAGTAAGTATGTGTACTACAAGAGCACTAAGTACAGAAAATAAAATTCAACTATACAAATATATTGCAAAAATATTCCAAACAAAAAAAATAATTTTACCAAAAGTTTATGCAAATGTAATTAATGGAGGAGTTCATGCAGGTAATGAATTAGAAATACAAGAATTTATGATTGTTCCAACAAATGCAAAAACATTTTCAGAATCAATTCAAATGGTTGCAGAAACATATCAAACATTAAAGGAAATAATAAAAAATAAATATGGAAAAAATGCAATAAACGTTGGAGATGAAGGAGGATTTGCTCCACCAATTTCAACAGCAGAACAAGCATTAGACTTACTAACTTTAGCTATAAAACAAGCCAAGTATGAAGGAAAATTAAAAATAGCAATAGATGCAGCAGCAAGTGAATTCTATAATATAAAAACAAAAACATATACAAAACAAAAATTAACATCAAAACAATTAGAAGAATATTATGTAAAATTAATAAAAAAATATCCTATTGTATCTTTAGAAGATCCATTTGAACAAGATGATTTTCAAGCTTGGAAAAGTATAACAAATAACAAAACAATAAAACAAAAAAAAGTACAAATAGTTGGAGATGATTTAACAGTTTCAAATCCAGCAAGAGTACAATTTGCAATAGATAATAAATTATGTAATGCATTATTATTAAAAATAAATCAAATAGGAACAATAACAGAAGCATTACTAGCAGCAAAAACTGCCATGGATGCAGGATGGAATGTAATGGTTTCCCATAGAAGTGGAGAAACAGAAGATACATTCATAGCTGATCTTGCAGTTGGGCTGAGCTGTGGACAACTGAAATTAGGTGCTCCATGTAGAACAGAAAGAGTTGCAAAATATAATCAATTATTAAGAATAGAAGAAGAATTAGGAAAATAATCCAAAATTTTCAAATTTAAGAAATTAATTAAATTTATTTTCTATAAATTATTTCTTTTATTGCATTAACATATTTTTTGACTTCTTGTTGATTTTCCTCTATGAATTTTTTTGTTTTTGCTTTATATATTTCTATCTCTTTTTCACTCGGAGGATTCAATAATTCATAAACCAATTTATTTTTCACTTCTTCTTTATTTAATTCAACATTTCCAGGAATAACTTTTAAAAGTCCAGTTTCCATTAAACCATTATATGCAATACAATTATTATGCCAATTATTCCCACACAAACTTCTAACGCCATAAAAAGCAGGTTCCAAAGGATTTTGTCCACAACCTTTTTTATGAAAACTATCTCCAATAATGGCAGAATCAGCGATAGAATAAAAGTCATCTAACTTTCCAGGTTCTGTGTAAAATTCAATTCCAGGTTCTCGTTCTCGTAACCATTCCCCACGTTTAGCTATTTTAACATCACCTGAATTAAGTAAGAATTTTTCTAAATTATAATCTTCTGTTCTAGGAACAATGAAGAATTTTTTATTTCCACCTTTTCTAACAACTTCTTTAGCAACATCAATTATTAAATCCATTTCCATAGAATTAACTGAGCCAGCCACAATTGTATCTAGGTATTTATTTCCATATATATTTTTTAATCTTTCTTTTTCTTCTCCAGTTACTAACTTCCTATAGGCAAATTTAATCGGATCAATCGCTAAATTTAATTTTTGTTTATCATTTATTTTGTAGTTTTCTATATTACTCGGTTTTGTAGAATTAGGTTTAACAACTAATTCAACTTCCAAATCCCCATCATTAAAAGGTATAAAAGAACTATATAATTTAATTTTATCAAAATTTACATTATTTTTTTTAGCATCTTCGTAAAATATTTCTCGAGATATAGGTTTTTCTGCATAACCAAAACAATCTCCTTGAATATCAATATCAATATTTAATTTAGGCATATCTTCTTGAATATGTTTAATTAAAATAGGAGCTTGTTTAATAGCTCCTAGATAGTCCAACACAAATGTTATTTTTTTACCTTCTCCGTTCATTAGCATATATTTATTACTCTCCAGTAGTATATAAATCTTTCTAAAATATTTAATTTGCATCTTTTTAACCTAAAGATTTATAAAGCAAATAATTCTCCCGTATCTTACTTGATAACAAGGGGAATTATCAAATATCAAACACGCAAGTGTATTATCACCACCTTCTTAGGCTCAAATTAATTTAATTTAAATTTCGTAATTTGATTTTCAAATTCTTCGATTTAAAAAAAGTAATTAATTCGTCTAGGTATGTTGATGTTAAAATCACTGAAATTGTGATTTTAAAACTAAAGATTTATAAAGTAAACAAATTTCCTCGAATTTCGCTGTGATATTGTGCGACAATATCTTCAAAACAGCAATCACCGCCAATATGAGGGTAACATTAATTGTTTAATTCAATTTAATATTGACTTATTTCCTCAGAAAGATTTCATCATGTAAAAATAATGAATCGTTATATTCATACACAACTTAACAGGTTGAGTATATAGGTAAGTGATAAGTAACAAGTTTTTTATAAAACAAATTTGTGAAAAATTTCTTAAAAGTTTTCAAAACTTACGACTAAGACTTTAGCAATAACATGCAAAAACAGGATTGAATAAAAATAAAATCTAAAAAATATTTAAACAATATTTGAAGATAAATCAATTATTCTAAATTAGTACCCGTTGATCCTGCGGGAGGTTGCTGCTATTAGGATTCGACTAAGCCATGCAAGTCTGATAGCAATATCGGCAAAATGCTCAGTAACACGTCGCTAACATGCCCTTTGGTCAAGGATAACTTCGGGAAACTGAAGGTAACACTTGATAGGAGAATTCGCCTGGAATGGTTTTTCTCTGAAACTCGTGCCAAAGGATTGGGCGGCGGTCGATTAGGTTGATGGTGGTGTAATGGACCACCATGCCGACGATCGGTACGGGCCTTGAGAGAGGTAGCCCGGAGAGGGACACTGAGATACTGGTCCCAGCCCTACGGGGTGCAGCAGGCGCGAAACCTTTACAATGCACGCAAGTGTGATAAGGGGATCCTAAGTGCTCATGCTTCGGTATGGGCTTTTTTCAAGAGTAAATATCTTGGAGAATAAGTGGTGGGTAAGACTGGTGCCAGCCGCCGCGGTAACACCAGCGCCACAAGTGGCAACCGTGTTTATTGGGCCTAAAGCGTCCGTAGCCGGTTAAAAAAATCTCATGTGAAATCGTCAAGCTTAACTTGACGGCGTGCAAGAGACACTCTTTAACTCGAGACCGGGAGGAGTCAGAGGTATTCCTGAGGGAGCGGTAAAATGTGATAATCTCAGGAGGATCACCTATGGCGAAGGCATCTGACCAGAACGGTTCTGACGGTGAGGGACGAAGGCTGGGGGAGCGATCCGGATTAGATACCCGAGTAGTCCCAGCAGTAAACTCTGTGAGCAAGATGTTGCATATCCTTGAGGATGTGCAGTGTCGAAACGAAGGTGTTAAGCTCACCGCCTGGGAAGTACGGTCGCAAGACTGAAACTTTAAGGAATTGGCGGGGGAGCACCACAAGGGGTGCGGCGTGCGGTTTAATCTAACTCAACGCAGAGAACCTTACTAGAAGCGACGGCAGGAAGAAGGCCTGGCTGAAGACCATGCTTGACGAGCCGAGAGGTAGTGCATGGCCGCCGTCAGCTCGTGCTGTAAAGTGTCCAGTTAAGTCTGGCAACGAGCGAGACCTATACCCTCTATTGCTAACGGCAACATGTTGGACCGAGCACTTTGAGGGGACTGCCTTGGAAACAAGGAGGAAGGTGTAGGCAACGGTAGGTCTGTATGCTCCGAATCTTCTAGGCTACACGCGCGCAACAATGGTAATGACAATTGGTCGCAACTCCGAAAGGAGAAGCTAATCCTCGAAACATTACCTCAGTTCGGATCGTGGGTTGTAACTCACCCACGTGACGCCGGAATCCCTAGTAATCAGACGTCATCATCGTCTGGTGAATATGTCCCTGCTCCTTGCACACACCGCCCGTCAAACCAACCGAGCAGGATTTTGGTAAACTTTACTTTCTTGAGTAAATTGAACCTAAGTTCAGTGAGGCGGGTTAAGTCGTCACAAGGTAGCCGTAGGGGAACCTGCGGCTGGATCACCTCCTTTTTATTTTTATAACTAAACTATTAATTTAGTTAAAATTATAGAAATTTTACTTATCACTTTACCTTCCTTTTCATAATTATTGAATGCTGGGCCTGTAGCTCAGTCCGGTAGAGCACCGCCCTTGCAAGGCGGGGGCCTCGGGTTCGAATCCCGACGGGTCCACCATTTTATTGAGAGCTCGCAGTAACTTAACGCATTCAATATTATTACAAATTCATAATTATAAATTTCGAATTATAAATTTCGATTTTATATTACAATCATAAAAAACTGTGCAACAAATTGATTTGTTGTATGGAGGGTTAAAACCACCAGTACCCACTGGCGAAATTTAATTTCACGTTGATGATGCCCGTTCATAGGAAAATTACAAACCTAACTAAAAATATAAATTAAAGTAAAGTTTCATAACTTTATAGACTTCTAGCTTAAGTTAAATACTTAAAGTAAAGTTAACAGATGGATGGCTTGGCTCGATATGTGATGAAGGACGTGGCAAGCTGCGATAAGTTTCGGCGAGGAGCATGCATCCTTTGAACCGAAAATTTCCGAATATGACTTCATATATAACTCGAAAGAGTGACGAACGCGGGGAATTGAAACGTCTTAGTACCCGCAGGAAAAGAAACCAAATGGGATGCTGTTAGTAAGGGCGACTGAAAACAGCTCAGAGCAAACTGAATCTGTATTAGAAATAATATAGAGATGTGGTGTTGACCATCATTCGATCTTCTTTGTAAAATCCAAACTTGCCTGGAAAGGTAGGCCCCAGAGGGTGATAGCCCCGTAGGAGAAAGACAAAAAGATTAAGATGAGTTCAAGAGTAGTGTCTATCGGATTTTAGGCACGAATATGGGAGGCAGCAACTTCCAACTCTAAATATAAATCGAGACCGATAGAGTATAGTACCGTGAGGGAACGCTGAAAAGTACTCTTAATAGAGAGTTAAAAGACCCTGAAATCTGTTAGCTATGGTGGGATGCTCATCTTCGGATGTGCATCGTGCGTTTTGAATAACGTGCCAGGGAGTGTGTTTGAATGGCGAGGATAATTTGAAAAGAAGAATCCGCAGCGAAAGCGAGACCCCGCAGTTTACGAGGGGGGAGGTGTGAAAGTGCCTCAAGTCATTTGAATACGACCCGAAGCCGGTCGATCTATTCCTGGGCAAGGTGAAGCGTTGGTAATACAATGTGGAGGCCTGAAGAATTGCTACGAGCAAGTGCCATTCTGACCTGGGAATAGGGGTAAAAAGCCAATCGAGACCGGTGATAGCTGGTTCCCGCCAAAGTTGGCCGTAGTCAAGTCTCAAGCGAGATTGCTAAAAAGGTAGAGACACGGATGGGGGATTTAGGGGAAGAAATTCCTCGGTTCGCTTTCCAACTCCGAATGTTTTAGCGTCGTAGACCTTGGGAGACGGCGGCTCGTCGTAAGGGTGAGTCGCGAAAGGGAAACAACCCAGACTATAGTTAAGGTCCCAAAATATTTGCTAAGTGTTAAAGGGTGAAAGTGGTCTACAATCATAGACAGCGAGGAGATTGGCTTAGAAGCAGCCACTCTTTAAAAAGTGCGTAACAGCTTACTTGTCAAGATTGTAGGCGCTGAAAATGGACGGGGCTAAGCAAATTACCGATACTATAGGCCTCAGTAATGAGTGCGGTAGGTGGGCGTGTGGCTAGAGCTGAAGCGTGTTTGCGAGAATGCGTGGATCTGGCTGCAATGAAAATCCTGGCGAAAGTAGGATCAAAGCAGTGTGAGAATCACTGTCACTGTAAGGGCAAGGGTTCCTTGACAATGTAGATCAGTCAAGGGTAAGTCGATCCTAACCTATTTCATAACTTGATTTAGGGGAAAGGGAAACTGGTTAATATTCCAGTACTATTTGAGTATGTGTGGTGACACAAGGTTTATTTCTGACACTTCTGGCTAGACCGACATATGTTGTCTAGTATGTTAATGAGAATAAGTCAAGGGAGTAACGTAATGTTGAGAACTTGATTAAATTTCAGAATAGCGGACGTATGTCCGTTCGGTTGACGCCTGGAGTCCTTGAAAAAGGAATAAACAAAGATCTTGAATATTCGTACCCAGAACCAGCACTGGTGCCCCTAGGTTAGAAGCCTAAAGTGTGAAGGGAAAAATTAGTTAAGGGAATTCGGCAAATTGGCCCTGTAACTTCGGGATAAGGGGTCCCTACTTTTGTGTTCGTATGGATGCGATTGTAGGGTTTAATAACTAAGGTCGTCCGACTGTTTAACAAAAACATAACCGACTGCAATCCAGCAATGGCTAGTATAGTCGGTGACGTCTGCCCAGTGCCAGTACCAAAAAGCTCTTTTCAAGGAGCCTAATGGCTGGTAAACGGCGGGGGTAACTATAACTCTCTTAAGGTAGCGAAATGCCTTGCCGTCTGATTAACGGCCTGCATGAATGGCGTAACGAGATGACCACTGTCCCTAACTAATACCCTCCGAATACTCTTTTCCGGTGCAAAGGCCGGAGAATTCCAATGGGAAGTGAAGACCCCGTGAAACTTTACTGTAGCCTGTAGCTGTGGTGTGAGATTTGTTATATAGCGTAAATGGGAGCCGCTTGTAGTAGAATCGCTAGATTCTATGTAGGCAACAATGTAACACCATTTTTCGAATTTTACATCGCTTACCACAATTTGGAACACCTGCAGGTGGACAGTTTGGCTGGGGTGGCACGCCGTTGAAAAGGTATCAATGGCGCCCAAAGGTTGGCTCAAACGGGTCAGAAATCCGTTGTAGAGTGCAAGAGCAAAAGCCAGCCTAACTGGAATCATAACAAGATTGATTTCAGTAACGAAAGTTAGGTCTAGCGATCCATTAGTTCTCCTTGTCTGGGGGCTAGTGTTGACCAAAAAGTTACTCCGGGGATAACAGAGTTGTCGCGCCCGAGCGCTCAAAGCGACGGCGCGGCTTGCTACATCGATGTCGGCTCTTCCTATCCTGGCTGTGCAGAAGCAGCCAAGGGTGGGGGTGTTCACCCATTAAAAGGGATCGTGAGCTGGGTTCAGAACGCTGTGAGGCAGTTTGTTTAATATCTATTGGAATTGTTTAATGTCTGAGAGGAAGGACCATTTAGTACGAAAGGAACGATGGCTCGAAGCCACTGGTGGATCGATTATCTGACAAGGTATGTCGAGCAGCTACGCTTTAAAAGGTAAGTGCTGAAAGCATCTAAGCACGAAACTTCCCTCAAAAAGAGACACAGAGTACCTGTAAAAGACAGGTTTGATAGGACTGGGGTGTAAGTATCAAGGTAACGAGATATTAAGCCCGCAGTTACTAATAGCTCGAATTTATTTAATTTAGCTAGACTTTTTAGTTATGTAATTTTCCTGTGAGCGGGTTTCTTCTATTTTTTATTTATTCTACATTTTATTTGTTTATTTTTTTGTTATTAATTTAATATATCTATAAATTCATATTTATTTTGATAATTATGTTGATGTTTCATTATTATTGAAAATTTTCCGGTTTTTTTACCGTCAAATATAAATTGAAGTTAAACTTTATTTTTAATATGGTAAGAAAAATAGAAAATTTAAAAATATTTAATTTAAGTTATGACTTTTTGTTGAAAGTTTATGAAATTTTAAAAATTTTACCTGAATCTGAATTTCGTAATATTTACTCTCAATTACAAAGAGCTGCAACAAGTATAGTCTTAAATATAGTTGAAGGAGCATCAAACCGCTCAAATAAAGTTTTTTTAAATCATTTACAATATAGTTTCGGTAGTTGTAAAGAAGTAAAGATTCTATTGATGTTATGTTTAGATTTAAATTATATTGATGAACAAAAATATTCTGAATTAGCAAATTATTTAGATATTTTAACAGCATCTATATTTAAATTTATGAATACAGTCAATAATGAAATTGAGATGAAAAAAGAGAATTATTCTTTAAATAAAAATAAATTAAATTTTAGAAATATCGTTCCTGATTTTGTTGATAATTTTTCTTTGAATAACATTCAATAAATATTGAAGTACATATAAGTTTATTTAATTAGATTTAATTATACGATTTGTTTATTTAATATTTGTTTACATTTATATTTACATTTACATTTAAATTTATATTAAATTTATTTTTATTTGTTTTAATTTATTTAATTTATTAAGATTTATTAGGTAGTTTTTTATATTTAATTATTTTTCTTAATATTATGTTATGTTTAGGAATTGAGAGTACAGCACACACATTTGGAATAAGTTTAGTAGATTTAAATGGAACTGTGTTAAGTAATAAAAGAAAATTATTTACAACTGAAAGTGGAGGTTTGATTCCAGCAGAACTTTCAGATCATCATGCAGATGTATTTGATACACTAATAAAAGAAGCATTATTAGAAGCAAGAGCAAACACAAAAAATAAAAATTTAAAATTATCAGATATTAATTTAATTGCTTTTTCACAAAGTCCAGGCATAGGAAATGCTTTAAGAATTGGAGCCAATGTTGCAAGAAGTTTATCGTTAGTATTAAATGTTCCCTTAATTGGTGTAAATCATTGTATTGCTCATTTAGAAATAGGAATATTAAAAGCAAAATCAGAAGATGGTTTAAGTTGTAAAGATCCTATTTTGCTTTATGCAAGTGGAGCAAACACACAAATTATAGGTTATGAAGGAAAAAAATACAGAATATTTGGAGAAACACTTGATAATGGAATAGGAAATTTTTTAGATGGATTTGCAAGATATATTGGTTTGGGATTTCCTGGCGGACCAAAAATTCAAGAATTAGCAAAAAAATATGAAGAAGAAATAATTACTAGTGAAAATAAAAAAGAAAAAGATTTAATTGAATTACCTTATGTTGTTAAAGGAATGGATTTGAGTTTTGCAGGAATACAAACAAAATTAAAACAATTATGGGATTCAAAAAAATATTCAAAAGAAGAATTATGTTATGCAGTTCAAGAAACAGCATTTGCAATGTTAATTGAAGTTGCTGAAAGAGCATTAGCTCATACTGGAAAAAATGAATTACTTTTAGGTGGAGGAGTTGCATGCAACACTCGTCTTCAAGAAATGGCAAAAAAAATGTGTGAAGATAGAAATGCAAAATGTTTTATATTGCCAAATGAATTTAATGTAGATAATGCAGCAATGATAGCATGGACAGGAATAATACAGTATACAGCGACCAGTGAGTCAGAAGTTAATGACAGTCAATCTAGTCGGAACTCTGTTTACAGAACATTGGAATCTTCCAAGATTTTTCCTTATCTTCGAACAGATGAAATTGAAATAACTTGGAGAGAATGAGGAAATAAAAATGACATTATATTTAATTGGAATTGGACTTAATGATGAAAAAGATATTACTCTAAGAGGACTTGAAATTATTAAAGAATGCGATGAAGTTTATTTAGAATATTATACTTCTATACTTTCTGTTGAAAAAGAAAAATTAGAAAAAATTTATGAAAAAGAAATAAAAATAGCAGACAGAAATTTAGTAGAAAGTCAAGCCGAAGAAAAATTATTATTGCCTGCAAAAGAAAAAAACATTGCAGTTTTAATTGTTGGAGATATATTTGGAGCAACAACACATACAGATTTACAATTAAGAGCAAAAAAATTAAATGTAGAGTTTGTTCCGGTATTTAACGCATCAATAATGAATGCAATAGGATTTGTTGGATTAGAATTATACAAATATGGAAAAACCACAAGTATAGTATTTCCTCAAAAAAATTGGTTACCTCACACACCTTATGAAGTTATAAAAAATAATTTATCTTTAGGTTTACATACATTATGTTTATTAGATATAAAAGTAGCTGAACCATCTCAAGAAGATTTATTAAAAGGCATAAATAAACCTCAACCGCCAAAATATATGACTGTGAATGAAGGATTAAATTTTTTACTAATGATTGAAAAAGAAAGAAATGAAAAAATAATAACCGAAGAAACCATAGTTATTGGAGTAGCAAGAATTGGACAAAAAAATTGTTTAATTAAATCAGGAAAAATAAAAGAGCTATTAAATTTTGATTTTGGAGCTCCTTTACATTCTTTAATAATACCAGGAAAACTTCACGAAGTAGAACAAGAAATGTTAGATTCTTGGAAATGATTAAATATATTTTTAAATAATTAATAGTCGACGACAAAATTAACTTATAATTTATTACCTTGACACAAAATCAGAGAATGAATGATTCAGCTTTGCTGTACCAAAAATATTTATTTTTGAGTATATGCAGTGAAATTCTTGAATATTTGTGAGGGACGAACAATAATCTGTCGTAATAAGTATAGTTTATTAATGTCGTTGAATATAAATTCGATACCTTTATAAATGACTTTATTCAAATTAATATCACAATGTTTATGCAACCACAAATAATGCCCGCAATGCCAAGTTTGGTTTTAGGTTTGGCTGCTTTAGCTTTAGGAATTTTACCCCTTCTAAATACATTCGGTATACTATCCTTTGCTTTACCTATTCCTGAAATTGTATTTCAAATAACTCTAGTAGTTGTAGGATTTTTATTAGTCTTAGATTCATTGCTAGGATTTAGTTTAGCTTAAATATTTTTAAGTTTTCTAATTTTAATATAGATATGTCTATGTTAAACTTGAAAATAATAGAAATAGTATGATAAAGAATTAAAAATAAATTAATTTATTTGAACTTGTTTTCCAACAGCTTGTCCAGGCATTCCAGTTTCGAAAAGAACTCTAATTGCACCAGAATTTCCATGTGCAGATCTAATTTCACCAGTCATGTCTTTTTTTCCTGTGTTGTAAACTACTTTTTTACCTACTAATTTCTCAGCTTCTTCTTTAGTATTCACGCCTTCAACTTTAACAATCATTTGATTTGTTGTTTGAGTGTGTTTTCCTGATTTATAATTAACAATTGTGCCATTCATAATATTGTTGAGAAGTCTTGATTTGTTTATAAATCTAATGCTTTGATTGACTTTAATTTGTATGTATTAATTGACTTAAATTAACAAAAAATAAGATAAAAACTAATGTAAACTAGCAGTATATTAAAATTATTATATTATATTATAAAAACATTTAAAAACTAAATATTACTCTCGAATATCAAGGATAAGCCGTTTGACAAAATCTACATTTTTTATGTGAGGGTTGCAGAGTCTGGTCAAATGCGCAGGACTTAAGATCCTGTCCTTAAGTAGGTCCGAGGGTTCGAATCCCTTCCCTCACACCATTTTTCTCCAGCTTATTTTCTGTAGTTTTAAGAGGAATTCGAACGTGCTCAATCTCCTTTGGACATTGGCACCATTCACTTCGTTCATGGAATCCCTTCCCTCACACCATTTTATTCTTTCAGTTCAATTACTGATGTTTAGATTTAAAGTTGAGTTAAATAATTATTATTTTAATTCAACATTGCTTCCAAACATCCACAAAATTGGAAACTTGTCAAAAACTTTTTTAGCTTCTTTTTCCAAAATACAACATCTAACTTCAGGAGGTTTTCCAAAAAAATCAGAAAATTTAGATAATTCTTCATCTTGAAGTATGTTCCACTTAGAATATCCTCCCATAAATTTAGAAGGAAGGGCAAAAACAACTTTTTTTATAGCGTATTCTCGTATCATAAATGAACACATTGGACAAGGTTCACAATTAGTATATAAAGTACAATCAGTTAATTTTGATGTTCCTAAAACTTTGTGTGCTTGATGTAAAGCTAAAACTTCAGCATGATCTGACACTCTATTTTCTTTATTATTTGAAGATTCAGCAATAATTTTACCATCTTTAACCACAATACTTCCAAATGGAGCATCACCTTTTTTTAAAGATTCTTCAGAAAGTTCAATACATCTTTTCATGAATTTTTCATCTTCTTGAATTGTGAGTATATCTTCCATGTAGAATTAATTTTTTATCTATTTATTAATTTTTTTATATTTTGGTTTGTATATTTTTTAGTGTTTTATTGTTTCTTTTAGTTAACGACAAAAATAAGAGATTTTAATTAATTTAAATATTTAAAACTTATTTTACAGAAAATTTTTTAGGGTTTGTTTCAAGTCTCATTTCATTCGACTTTTTGAACTTCAAAATGTTCGCAGAATTTTTTAAATTTGCGCTCATCCCCGTGAGGGACATCCCCAATTTTAGATAAATTTAAATACACTTTATTTAATATTTTATTAATATGGGTTTATTTAATTTTACAAAAACTTCAATATCCAATAAAACATCTCAAATAGGAGATTCATTATCTAGAAACGCAGCCAGAGTTACTAATAGATTTAGTTCTTCAAATAGTGCAAATAAAATATATATTGATTTAGCAAATTCAACTAGAAGTTTTGGTGCTAAAGTTCTTTTAGATAGTAAATTATCAAAATCTAATTTAAAAACACTTTCAAATCTAAGTAAAAATTTAAGTATGTTTGATGAAAAAACCATAGAAAAATTATATCATAATTTTGAAAGTAATCCAGATGGTTTAAATAAAAGAATTGCAAATTTAACTAAGTCTTATTTAGAAGAATTAACTCAATTTGTACAAAAATATCATGAAACTTTAAAAGAAATAAATGAAGAATTATTAAATGTCTCTAAAGAAGAAAGTAAAAATAATGAATTTATTTTTAACACATTAGAAGAACTTAAAGATATTATGGATAGATCAAATACATATATACCTCCTAATTTAATATTAGAAACTGAAAAAACTTTAAATAATTTGTTTATTGAAGAAAAGAAAGAAGATATAAAAGATTATGAAACGGATGCAAATGAAATAAATAAAGAACAAATAGCCGATCATTCAAAAACTAAAAAATTTGGGTTTTTTAAATATCTCGGAAAAAGAGTGAAAGGTTCCAAGTATTGTAATAAAATAATAAAATTAACAAAAGTTTTTGAAAAATTAGAACAAAAAGATATGTTAAATAATTTAAGATTAATGAAAGAACAAGTTTTTCAAAGAAAAATACAACCTGATTTTTTTGTAAGATTTACAAAACATATACGTGGTGTAAGAGAATTTGATAGAATGTTAGATCAAATTACTAAAGATGCAATTCAAATAATAAATTTAATGAAATCTTTAATTGAACCTGTAAAAACATCCATGTCTTTATTTGCTTCAGCTTTTGGTAATTCTCCCGCTTTAAAACAAGGAAATTTTCAAGAATTGCTAATGCAATTAAAAAAATTAGATGAAGAAGAATATAACATATTAAAACAAGATGAAAATAATAAAAAAACTTTATATAGTCAAGTTAAAAATTTCTATTTAAATTCAAATAATATTTTTAAGGATTTAATGCATACATCAAACATAATTTTAAATAAAGTTAAAGCTGATCCAAGTATTTTAAATAACAAATAAATTTTATTATTAATCTACAAATTCAATTTTGCCTTCCATCATTCTTTGAACTCTAGCACTTATTGGAACTGCATTAATAATTGTTTCTTTCTTTTTTATAGGAGTACTACTAATTATTGTTTTTACTAAATTAGCATAATCTTCTGCTCCTCTTGAATTTTTGTCGTAGCTGAAAATAGATTTTCCACTTGCAGGAGCTTCAGCTAATTTTGAATTTATTCTTATAGGATTTGTAACTTTTCCATCATATTTTTCAATTAATTTTTTTAATATTTCTCTGTTACTTTTATTTCTTTTATCATGCATAGTTGGAACAACGTGAGTTATGTTAAGTTTATGTTTAAAATGTTTATTTATTTCTTCAATAGCATCAACCATATATTTTAAACCAACATATGCCAAGTAATTTGTAGCAACAGGAATAATTGCTTCATCAGCAAACAACATTGCATTTTGATTTAATAATCCTAATGAAGGAGCACAATCTACAATAATATAATCATAATCTCCAATGTCTCCAAGTTTTTGCGCTAAAACTTTTTGTCCATCTTTTTTATTTGCTAATAAAACTTCTGCTTTAGTTAAACTTTCAGTACTATGTATTAAATCAAGATTTGTTCCAAGATTTGTTAAACAATCAATCATAGAACATTCTCCCATTAAAAAATGATAAAGATTTTTTTCTTTTGAACTTGTTAAAGAATGTGCTACGCTACCTTGAGGATCCATATCAACAAGAAGAACTTTGAAATCTTTTCTTGCAAGTCCTGCAGCTAAACTTACAGCTGTAGTTGTTTTACCCACTCCACCTTTTTGATTAATAACACAAATTTTTCTCATTTCACACATAAATACACACCCATCTCACCATGGATAACAACACAAAAATACAAATTTGTATACGGAAACGTATATTGATATATAAATATTTCGATACTTTTGAGTAATAATGAATTTAAAAATATCTGTAATTTTTTTAATATATTTAATTATTTTAATTTCTAATTAGTAGTAAAAATAATAAGTTTTATAAATTATTTATAATTTACATTAAATATGATCCCAAAATTTGACTTGCCTGATTCAAAAAATGCTCTTGCTTTTGAAATTGTAAAGAAAGCTGTTGAAAAATATAAAACTAATAAGCCGTTCATCATAGGTATAACTGGAGCAGGTGGTGCTGGTAAAACAACTTTTGGAAATAATATTATGACGTATTATGGACATAAAAATTGTATTTCTATAGATTTAGATGATTATTTACTATCTAGATATGAACGTGGTAAATTAGGAATAACGGGTTATGATCCAAAAGCAAATAAATTAAATCAAGCTCGTGAAAATATTATTGACTTATTAAATTATAAAGAAATTTCTAAGCCTCGCTATAATCATTCTAATGGAAATATATTAGAAAATGAAATAATTGAACCTAAAGAAATTATTGTTATAGAAGGTGTAACTACCTTATATCCTCAACTAGTTGATTTAAATAATATTTCATTTTTTTTAGATGCTCTTGAAGAAACACAAATAAAAAGTAGAATAGAACGAGATGTTAATAAAAGAGGGTATACTCAAGAAGAAGCTCTAATTTTATTTAATAGTGTTAAACCTGATTATTTAAAATATATAGAACCAACAAAAAAATTTGCATCAATAATATTTGAGGTTGGAACAGACTATATAATGTATCCTAAACACATTAATCCTAAATTTACATAAATTTATAAATAATGTATATTTAGTTTTTATTATGATTAAAACAATAATTTTTGATTTTGATGGAGTTATTGTTGATACAGAGAATAAAAAATTTACTGATCTTAAAATACTTCTAAAACAACAGGATTATGTTTTGAAAAAAGAATATTTTTCAGATATGATTGGGAAAAAAACAGATGTATTTATTTTAGAAAAATTTCCAAATATTAAAAAGAACATATTAAAAAAAATAATTAGTGAAAGAAGAAAAGAACAAAATAAAAATATTGATAAATATAAATTGATTAAAGGAATAAAAAAATTACTTAATTATTTAAAATCAAAAAATATTAAAATAGGTCTAACAACAGGTTCAAAAAAACAATTTGTTTTAAAAATTCTTGAAAAAAATAAACTTGAAAGTTTTTTCGATGTTTATGTAACTGGTGAAGATTTTAAATCTTCTAAACCGAATCCTGAGTGTTTTAAATTAACTCTAAAAAAATTAAATGCGTCGCCAAAAAAAACAATTATTGTTGAAGATTCAAATGCAGGAATTCAAGCAGCAAAAAAAACAAATGCATTTGTTTTTGGTGTTAATACTTATAAAAATTTAAATTCTAAAATAATTAATAACTTATTTGATAATCATTTAGACATTTTAAAATATTTAGAAAAAAATAAAAGATAACACTGGACATTTAGCCAGTAAGTTTTTAAATGAATTGTTCTTTCGACATTGTATGAAAAGAATTCAATCACCATCTTCAATAAATACATACTTTCAATGTCCAAGAAAATATTTCTTTATTTATAATTTAAAGATGCCAACAAGTCCTTCCATACATCTAGTTCGAGGTTCAGTGGCACATTTAGTTTTAGAAAATTTATTCACACTAGAACCCTCAGTAATTTCTGATAATTTCAAACATGAATTAAAAATAATCGTTTCAGAATTATTAAAAAAATATTGGAATGAAAATAAAAACGATTTTGACAAATTGGAAATGCTGGAAGAAGAACTTAAAAGATTTTATTTTGAAACACAAGATATGTTGTTAAATTGGACAAATCAGTTTTCTGCGAAAATTGAAAAAGAAATTTCAAAAGGATTAACATTTAAGCAAGCATTTGAAAAATTAAAACCTGAAACTGAAGTTCTTTATGAATCAAATGAATTAATGGTTCGTGGTTATATTGATGCAATTGAAAATCACGATGAACTAAGATTAATGGATTACAAAACATCTAAAAAACCAGAGATTTCAAAAGAATATAGGTTACAACTAGGAATTTATGCTTTACTTTATGAATTAAAACATGGAGTGAAGCCAGATAAAGTTGGTATTTATTTTTTAAAAGATACAGAACAATTACTTGATGTTGATGAAGATTTAATTCAAAATGCAAAATTTATGATAGAACAAATTCATATGTCAACTGATGGTGTTGAAGGAATAGAAAATTATCCTATGAAACAAAGTCCTTTATGTAAATGGGGTTCAGGGCAATGCGATTTCTATGATTATTGCTTTGGTGGGAAGAAAATACCTGAGAAACCATTGAGATAACTTTAGTACATACAAACGAAGTGAGTATGTGCTTTCGTACGCCTATGACGAAAGCTGGCGATTATTGCTTTGGTGGGAAGAAAATACCTGAGAAACCATTGAGATAAATAATAAATAGAATTAAAAAAATAAAAATAAATAAATTAATTTTTTCCTGTTCTTTGGAAAATTAAAAGATCTTCTGTAGTAAGTTTCTTTCCTGTTTTTATCTTTTCAGTTACTTCTTTAGCTTTTTCTTTAATTACTTTAGCTTGTTCTTCTTTTTTGTCTTCTTCAATTTTAACATTTTCTTCTTCAAGCTTAGCTTTTAATTCGTCGTGTTCTTTTACTAACTCTTTTAATTTCTCATTTTTCTCAGTAAACTGTTCTTTGAATTCTTTGAATTTCTTGAAAGCTTCTTCTTCTTTTTCTTTTAATTCATCGATTTCTTTTGATTGAGTTATTACAACTTCATGTTTGTCTTGAGAATCTGAAGCGAAATTTTGAATTTGTTTGTGAATTTTATTTGAATCTTTTCTTATGTTTCTTACTTCATTTGAAAGATTTTTTATTTTTTCCCACTCTTCTTTTACAGAATTAAATCCTTCTAATTGTTTTTTCAAAGTTTTAATTTCTTTGTTAAGTTTTTGTTCTTTATCAAAACTCATAACATTTGTTTCAAGAGAATATTCCATTTTTTTAATGGTTCTTTGAATTTCTTGAGGATTTCCTTCAATTTTTAATTTAGAAACTTTATTATCATATTCTGTTTTTGCTTTTTCGTAGATTGTTTTTTTATCATTTAATTCTTTGTTAAGTCTATCTCTTTCTTTCTTCATATCTTGAACTTGATTTGTTATTTCATTTCTTTCACTTTTAGAACCTTTTACATTTCCTATTAGTTCAGAAATTTTTTTGTTGAAACTAATTTTTTTATTATACCAAGTTTCTTTGAATCTATTTAATTTATTTAGTTCTTTTTTAATCTCAGAAATTTGAGATTTAAGTTCTCTTAACTTGTTGATTTGTTCCTTAACTTCTTCGTTGTCCATTATACCTTCAACCTACGTGTTTTTTTGTTTGTAAATTTTATAAAATAAAAATAAAATAAAAATAATTTAAATTAAAGTTTATCCGAAAAGTGAACCAAGTCCAGCTGCTGCTGCACCATCATCTTTCTTTTCTTCTTTCTTTTCTTCTTTCTTTTCAGCTGCAGGTGCTGCGCTAGATGCTGCAGGTGCTGCTGCTGCGCTAACAACTGCTTTACTGATAGCTTCTTCAATATTTACGCCATCTAAAGCTGCTACTAGTGCTTTAATTCTATTATCGTCAACTTTAACGCCTGCTGCTTCTAAAACTTTTTTAACAGCTGCATCTTCTATTTTTTGTCCTGCTTTGTGTAAAAGCATTGCCGCATAAATGTATTCCATTTTTTTGCCTCTTGTTTTTTATTTATTTTTTTTGATTTTGAAGTTAAGTTATTTTACTTAACCAAATAGTGCTCCAAGTCCAGCTGATGGATTTGGTGCATCATCATTGTCTTTTTTCTCTTCTTTTTTACCAGCATCATTTGTTGTTTGAACTGGTGTTGAAGCTGTTGCAGTTTTTGCACCTTTTAATTCATCTGATAATGCATCATCTGATAAAAGATTTGCTACTGCAAACATTTGTCCTTGTGCTTTGCATAAAGTGTCACCAACAGTAATATCTGTTAAAATATCTTCATTTACTGCTAAATTTCTAGCTTCATTAAATGCAGTTTGTACAAGTATAGTAATTGTGTCTTGACATGCATATGCAGAATTTACTGCTAAATTAAATGCACCTTGAGCACAACTAGTAATGTCAGCAATGTATTGTGTTTCATCAACATCTAATACAGTCTTAGTTAATATTTCGCCATCTTCATAAATTGCAGTTAAATCTAAACCAATTTCCATAGGTTCAATTCCAAGTCTTGTTAATAATCCTGCTAAAGCAGCACTTACAACATCTCCTTCACTTGCAACTTTACTATCTGCTTTGATTGCAACTTTTCCACCATCAACTCCACTTTTAATACCAACTGCACCTAATTCTCCAATAACTGGACCTGGTGCAAAAGGAGTTGGACCTGCTGGAACAATAATGTCTTTAGGAGCAACTTGTCCTCCTTTAATTGCAGCAGAACTCTTATTCTTTTTTAAAGTTTTAAATAATTTGAATGGACTTTCTTCAGTAAAAATTAACGCAGGCATTCCTTTAAGATATGGAACTAATTTTTCTACACCTGGTTTTTTTGATGATTCCAATGCAACTTTAAGTAATCTTCTTTTACTCATTCTTATAAGAACAGTTTGTCTTAATTGTTCACGCATTTTAAGCATTGTTCTTGCAGGAAGATTTTCCATATTTACTGCGCCAATGTATTTGTATTTATTGATAAGTTCAACAAATTCACCTACTACATCTTTTTTATGTTGTGCAACATGAGCCATTTTATTTTTCCTTTGTTTTATTGTTTTATTATTAGCAACCTAATTATATTTGTAATTTTTTAGGTTTACTCATTGTTAGTTTCATTAGTGCACCTCTTACGTTATGTCTTTCTTTAGGTAAGTGATGTACTATTTGATCATAAATGTGCATTATATTTTCTGCAATTTCTTCAGCTGGAGTTTCTACAGTTCCAACTTTAGCATTAAATATTGGTAATTTTTTAGCACTCAATTTAATTGTGTTTTGAAGTCTTTCATAAATTGGTGTTAATTGTGTTTTTGGTGGAACAACACATCCTGCTTTAGGGTTAGGCATTTTTCCTCTAGGACCAAAAACTCTACCAAATGCTCCTGCAATTTGTCCCATAATATTTGCTTGAGCAATGAAGAAATCATATTCTTCTGCTAATTTTCTAACTGCTTTTTTATCTTTTAGATAAGCTGCCAATTCTGATTGTAATACTACTTTGTCACAAACTCTTTTAGCTTCTTCTTCTAAATCTTGAGCAACAATTGCACAAATTTTATTTTTCTTTGCTAAAGGTTTTGGCATAGCTATAAAAAATTCAACCTGTTCTTCAGGTTTTTTAAGATTAATATCTTTTAAAGTTACAACTAAATCTACAGATTGAGGAAATTTTCTTTCCTTTGCTTCTTTTTTAAGTTCTTCAAAATTTTTGATTATTGATTTTTTATCCATTTTATTTCAACCTCCTACCGAAGTAGTATACGGCTTATCGTATTAATATAGAAGAATTAGTCTGAGTAACTACCTTCCACATCAATTGAGCTTATTAGCCACGAAATCAATCTTGTTGAATCGTGCGATATGTTAACGCCAATGGTTATAAAATAGGGAAATTTTTAGGGTTTATAAAGCTAATGGTTAGATTTTTAAACTGATTTAAGTTGGTTTGAGTATGAAAATAATATGTGTATCAGGATATTTTACAATATTACATGTAGGACATATAAGAATGTTCAAAGAAGCAAAAGCTTTAGGAGATAAATTAGTAGTTATATTAAATAATGATAAACAATTAATTGCTAAGAAAGGTAGACTAATAATGTCTGCAGAACATCGCAAAGAAATTCTTGAAGCTATAAAATACATAGATGAAGTTGTAATTTCAATAGATGAAGATAGAAGTGTTTGTAAAACTTTAGAAATGATAAAACCAGATGTTTTTGCAAATGGTGGAGATAGAAATTTTGATAATATTCCTGAAGTAAAAACTTGTCAAGAGAATAATATTGAAATGGTTTGGAATATTGGAGCTGGTGGAAAAGTAGATTCTTCGTCTAGATTAATTGAGGAAAGTGAAAAAAATTAATTTATTTGTTTATTTTTAGAATTTTTAGGACTAATAATTTTCTTTCCTAATTTTTTCTCTAAATCTAGTCTAGCTATTTTTGCCACAGAACCTCCTTTATTCCAACTCTTTCCCATTCATTCGTTAATTCTTTTCTTATTTCTATGGATTTAAGTCTTTGAAGAATCCATTCTTTCGAGTAACCTTTTTTGAAATAAGTTTGCATAGCTCTGTTAATTGCTAATTCAGGATCATGGATTTCATTAATTCTGTCGTTTCCAACTTTCGCTAACCACATTTTGAAGGGTTCTGCTTTCTTAGAAGGGATTGATTGGATTAATCTTAGAAGTTGTTCTGTTGTAGCTACATCTGTTAAATAATATTTTCCATCAGAAGCTTTTAATTTCAGTTGGTTACAATTTGTAACCGACTCATTTCCTTCTTCATTTAAACGAAATTTTAAGACTTTCCAATAATTTCGGGCATTTTGATAATTATTTTCAGTTAATATTGCAACAACATCAACTATGGAAAAATACCACTCTTCTTCATCTTCATTCCACAGCACTCTTACCTTTTCATCTTCAAATAATTTTATTGTGTTTTTCATATATTTTGTTGAAAATAATTATTTATAAATTTGGTTGCGACATGTCCAGTGTGTCCTCTAGAACAACAAAGTTTATAATTTAGTTAACAAAAATAATAACATGGAAATTGAATTAGAAAGAACATTTTTAGCAAAAGAAATTTCTTTTTTGAAAAATTGTGAGTTTAAAGAATTTGTTGATGTATATATTCCGGCAAATGTTAATCACCCAGTTTTAAGATTAAGAAAAAAAGGAAATAAATTTGAATTAACAAAAAAATATCCAGTCAATGAAGGTGATTCTTCTCATATGAATGAAGAAACAATAATTCTTGATGAAAATGAATTTAATGCTTTGAGTAAACTTGATGGTAAAAGAGTTGCTAAAAAAAGATATTATTATCCATATAACAATTTAATTGCAGAAGTAGATGTTTTTACTGAAGATTTGAAAGGACTTGTGTTAGTTGATTTTGAATTTAAAACTATGGAAGAAAAAGATTCTTTTGAAATGCCTGATTTTTGTTTGGTAGAAGTTACTCAAGAAGAATTTATTGCTGGCGGTATGATTTGTGGGAAAAAGTATTCTGATATTTCAGAGAAGTTAGATAAATTTGGTTATAAGAAGTTAGATTTTTAATATTGATTTTATTAAAATATTAACTTATAATTTTTTAATAAAAAATAGTTCTTGTTAAATGATATGGTTTATCATCTTTATTTTTATCTTGTGAAAGAATCCATAAATAATGGTCAATATCCATTGAATTAACATTTGGAAATTTTTTGTTAATTTCTTTCTTAATTAATTCAATTGCCCATATCATATTTGATCTAATTTCAACTTCCATTGAATTTCCAAACTCTAATTCTGTTTTATTATCAATTAATTTTTCTAATTCTTCAGAATATTTCAATACGTTTATTTTTCTTAGAATTTGTGGTATTTTGTAATCTGCAAACGCAGTCAAAAAATCAATATTTTTTATAATTTCTTCTTTAAATTTATGCAATATTTCATAAATATCTCCAATTAATAATTGAGCTCTTTTGTGAAAATGTATTGTTTTATTTTTATATGTGCTATAGTCATTAAAAAAATCAAATTTTGATGTAATTACATTTAGTAATTTTTCACAATCATAATTTGATTTTTTTAAAACATTTTCAAAATCATTGTTGAATTCCAAACACACAATCTTTCCAAGTTTTTTTAAAATTTTCAATCTTTCATTAAAAAGAGGAATTTCTATATTTCCTCGAAAAATATGATTTAATTCTTCTTCATTTAGATTTATTAAATATTTCGGATTTAAAATATCATAACCTTCTTCAATTGCACGATGAATTGAAGCTATCATTGCCCAAGAACCATCTAATTCTTTACCTTGATATTTAATTGCCCATTTGGGATTTCCCCAATACGAAAAATTAATTGCATTAAATACAAAATTAAAAGCAATTCTTTCATTTTTTGTTAAATTTTGTGGTTTAAAAGGAAGAATAGCTGTCCAAGTAACTTTATCTTTTAAAGAAAAATTATTTGCTAGTATTTTAATATAATTTGAGTTTATTTTAACATGTTCTGAATTGTCAACAACAAATTTTACTTCGGAGAGTATTTGATTCATATTAGATTTAAAAAAGAACTAATTATTTAAATACTTTTTCAAATCAAATCTAAATTTCCATTAAGTTCAACAGAACCAATTGCTTTAACTTCATCTTTGCAGAATTCAGGAATTGAATTAAAAATAAATATTTTCTTACCTCTATTAAATGCCATTCCTATTTCCATTAAAGAATTAACCCCCATATAATTTGGTTCGTTATTTTTTTCATAATTCATAACTAAAATTCCATCCGATTCTTTTAAATTTTTATTAAAAACTTCCATGGCTTTTAATTTAACTTCAGGAGGTAATGGTTCTTCTATTTCATCTTTAATTGGAAGAATTATTTGATGACCTTTTTCTTCAAGATATTTTTTAACTTCTTTATATTTGTCAACAAATTTTATACTTCCTACTATTGTTAATTTCATTTCTTCATTTCTTTCGCAGCTTTTATCAATCCATAAAACAATGGAGCTGGTTTATCCAAAGAACTTTTCAATTCAGGATGAGCTTGAGTTGCAACAAAGTAAGGATGATTTTTTAATTCTATAAATTCAACCAATCTTCCATCAGGACTTAATCCGCTCAGCAGTAAACCATTTTCAGTTAACTGTTTGTGATATTCAGGATTAACTTCATATCTATGTCTATGTCTTTCAGAAACTTTTTC
>JBFXLI010000007.1:0-45809 GCA_050187915.1 Candidatus Woesearchaeota archaeon | reverse complement strand
TTAACACTTCATATGCGAAGAAGGGCGAAATCGGTTCTTTTAGCCTTTATAGCTCCAAAATTTAACAAATTAAATCTCAAAAAATGTAACCACTTCAAAGAAAATTCTTTAATTCCTTTAAAAATAAACAAAAAACCGAAAAATCTCCGGAATTCTCGCAAGAGATTATTTTAAACACTTTTACCAAATTAAATCATGGATCCAATAGAATCTATGAAAAAAGAAATGCTTAGAAGAAAACTTTCATACAAAACAATACATACATATCTTTTCTACGTCAAAAAATTCCTCCTTTTCACAAAAGATAAACCAATAAAACAAATTTCAAAAAAAGATTGCAACGAATTCTTAAACCAATTCATGGAAAATAAATTACACTGGTCAAAATTTAACGATGAAATTGCAGGTTCGACATTAAATGTTGCACTAAACTCAATAAAATTTCTAATGGAAGAAGTTTTAAGAAAAAGTATGCGATTAAATATTAAATACTCAAAAACACCAAAAACACTTCCAACATGCTTAACAAAACAAGAAGTATTAATCTTCCTAAACGCAATACAAAATCCAAAACACAAACTTCTTATCTCTTTAATGTATGGAGCAGGACTAAGAGTTTCTGAAGTTACAAAACTAAAACCACAAGATTTAGATTTAACAACAAATCTTGGTTGGGTACGAAAAGGCAAGGGAAATAAAGATAGACCTTTCATTATACCGAAATGTTTAACACAAGAACTAAAAACAATACTTCAACAAAATCCAATATATCTTTTCCCAGGAAGAAAATCACATTTAACAACAAGAAGTGTTGAAATGATAATCCACCAAATAACAAAAAAATTAAAATGGAAAAAACACATTCACCCACATACCTTCAGACATTCCTTCGCAACACATCTTTTAGAGCAAGGAAGCGATATAACTTCAGTTCAATCATTGTTAGGACACAACGAAGCAAGAACAACATTAACATATTTACATATTGTAAAACCAGAATTAATAAAAATAAAATCTCCATTAGATTAAAATTCGGAAAGTTTTCGATTTTTTCTTAAGCAATTATAAATAACACTAAATATATATTTTTTTAATGAACGAATTAACAATAAAAAACAAAATCTACACAATTCGTGGAAAACAAGTAATGCTTGACTCAGACTTGGCTGAACTATATGAGATTCCAGTTAAAGCTTTAAATCAAGCAGTAAAAAGAAATATAGAACGATTTCCTGAAGAATTCATGTTTCAAATTGAAGAAAAAGATATTAAATTTTTGCGGTCACAAATTGTGACCACAAATAAATATTGGAATAAAAAAAGATTTCGTCCATATGTATTTACAGAACAAGGTGTTGCTATGCTTTCAGCAATATTAAAATCAAAAATGGCCATAAATGTAAGTATAAATATTATGAATGCATTTGTTCAAATGAGACATTTTTTACAATCAAATGCAGAAATATTTCAACGACTAGATAAAACAGAAAAACAAATATTAACTCACGACAATAAAATAGAGGAAATATTTAATCTTATTCAAGAAAAAAATATAAAACCAGAAAAAGGAATTTTTTATGATGGACAAATATTTGATGCCTTCAAATTTATCAACGATTTAATAAAAAATGCAAAACAAGAAATCATTCTTATAGATAATTATATTGATGAAAATACTTTAATTTTATTTTCACAAACAAAAATAAAAGTAATAATTTACACAAAAAATATAACTGAAAAATTAAATTTATCACTAACAAAATATAATCAACAATATAATAACATAGAATTAATACAATTTAATAAATCACATGATAGATTCATAATCATAGATAAACAAGAAATTTATCATATTGGAGCTTCCTTAAAAGATCTAGGAAAAAAGTGGTTTGCATTCAGTAAAATTGAAAATCTAGATATATTAACCAAACTTCCGTAAAATCTCATTTAGATACAAATACAAACATTTAAATATTTAAACATATTACACATAATAAACATAACATACAAAAGGTAATAAAATGGTAAGTATAACTTTGTCAATTTCAGAAGAAATGAAACAAGAAATGGATAAATTTCAAGACATAAATTGGAGTGCAGTTGCAAGAGAAGCAATAAAACAAAAATTAGATATGTTAGAAAAATTTAAAAAATTTACTGAATACAGCACATTTACTGAAAAGGATGCTTTAAGTTTGGGTGCAAAAGTAAGTGAAAAAGTTGCTAAAAAATATTCTAAAAAATGAATTTAGTACTTGATGCAAATATTTTATTTGCTGCTTTAATAAAAAATAGCACAACAACAAAATTATTATTTAATTCAAATCTTAAACTATATACATCAAAATTTATTTTTGAAGAATTTGAAAAATATAAATCTTTAATTCTAAGAAAAACTAAAAAAAGTGAAAAAGAATTAGAATTAATATTAGATATTTTAAAAGAAATAATTTACATAGTTTCAATTGATGAATATTTTGAGTATATTGAAAGAGCAAAAGACATTTCTCCAGATCCAAAAGATATGGATTATATTGCTTTAGCACTAAAACTAAATTGTTCTATTTGGAGTAATGATAAAGAATTAAAAAATCAAAACTTTGTAAAAATTTATTCAACAAAAGATATTTTAGACATATTACAAAATATCTCTAAATAATTTTAATTTTAAATAATTTTATAAACAACCTAATCCAAACAAACAACATGAAAATAGCATTCTTTGATTTAGAACCTTGGGAAATAAATTACTTTCAAAAACAATTTAAAAAAGATACTTTTTTTGGAACACAATCATTAACTAAAACTAACGCAAAAAATTTCGAAGACACAGAAATAATTTCAATTTTTGTTAAATCAAAAATAACTAAAGAAATTTTAAACCAACTTCCAAATTTAAAATTTATAGCAACAATGTCAACAGGATTTGATCATATCAATTTACAAGAATGCAAAAAAAGAAACATACAAGTTTCAAACGTTCCACAATATGGACAAAATACAATCGCAGAATATACATTTTCATTACTCTTAGCATTAAATAGAAATTTACTTGAAGCCTCAAGACAAACAAGAAAAGGAAATTTTCAATACAAAGGATTAATGGGAACAGATTTAAAAAATAAAACAATAGGAATAATAGGAACAGGAAACATAGGACAACATGTAATAAAATACGCAAAAGCATTTGATATGAATATTATTGCATACGACTTATATCCAAATAAAAAATTAGAAAACAAATTAAACTTTAAATACACAACATTAAATCAACTTTACAAAAATTCAGATTTTATTTCTTTACATCTTCCATACACAAAATCATCCTATCATTTACTAAATAAATCTGCATTTTCACAAATGAAAAAAGAAGTAAAAATAATAAACACAAGTAGAGGAGAAATAATAGATGCAAAAGCACTAATAGAAGCTTTAGATAAAAAACAAATTTCAGGTTGCGCACTAGACGTCTTAGAACTTGAAAATGATATGAAAAAAGAAGTTAAGAATTCAGGATTAAAAAATTTAACAAAAAAAGAAGCAAAAATACTCATACAAAATCATAAATTACTAGGAAGAGAAAATGTAATTTTAACACCTCATTTAGCATTTTATACAAAAGAAGCATTAGAGAGAATTCTTGAAACAACAAAAGATAATATTGAAGCATTTAAAAAGAACAAATTACAAAATATAGTAAATTAAGAAAGTTTTAAATATTTTAACAATATTGAAATACTTATGATTGAAGATAAAATATATCCAAATCCAAATGAGGAAATGTCATTAGAAGAACAAAAAGAAGCTTGGTCACAACTTTCCACAACAGAAATAAAAACAAAACCTCCGACATACAAAACTGCAGTTACAGATTATCTAACTCGATCAGAAGAACAATCAAAACGACGTGCAAAAACAGTAATTAAAGCCATGAACACATATATTTTTTAAGTATATTATAAAATATATAAAATAATAAATGAAACACCTATACAAACAAACATAGACTATATAGACCCATTTGTTTCTCTTTTATCCCACAAAATAAATAACGAAAGAAAATATGAATTAAATTTATTCACAAAACAAGAAGAAACATATAGAATTTACATGAAAAATGTTATTAAACCTGAAGTTGAAAAACTCTTAAAACGAAGCTCCATGTAACTAAATTTAAACAAAACCTTTATAAATCAAATTCGTTTTCTCAAAATAAGCGTAATTGACCTAAGACGTCAAAGTTGATGATCATTTACATGTACGCAAGAAAACTGGTAGATATAAAATGCAAAAAGCAAGAATAAAATTAGCAAGCACAGATATAGATAAAATAAACCAGACTTGTGACTACATTCGTTCTATTGCAGAAAAAACAGGAGTAGTTTTAAGAGGACCAATTCCTTTACCAACTAAAAAATTAAAAATTACTACTCGTAAAAGCCCTAGTGGAGAAGGAAAAGCTTCATGGGAAAGATACGAAATGAGAGTACACAAACGTCTGTTAGATTTAGGTGTTGATGAAAGAGCTCTAAGATTAATTATGAGAGTTCCAATCCCAGAAGGTTTAAACATCGAAATCGAAATGGTTTAATTTCAATTTTAAATTTTTTTATTTTATCAAAAATCTTTGCTTCTTAACAAATAACTTTTTAAATTAACTAGAAATCTTTTTATTATTAATTATGCCACGATCGCATATGGTCACCTAATCGTTCCCATCGCGAGTCATGTCATTCATTACATTCATGCCACGATCGCATAACCCGGTATTGCGCAAATCATATAAGTGAGAGGTTGCTTATCTGAGCGTAGGCCTGGAAAGCTTGTTCCGTTAGGAATTCCCAGTTCAAATCTGGGTCGTGGCGCCATTTTCATTCTATCTTTAAATATTTAGTTGTTAATAGATTTGAACTTCCAGTTCACATAGTCACTACGCTTCGCTTCGTTCGTTGGTTAATCATAAATGATTAACAATCTGGGTCGTGGCGCTCTTTATTCTCAACAATTTTATAAATAACTTATTTTTACTAAAAATATGGTTAAAATTCAATTCAAACAAAAATGCAACAAATGCAAAATAAATTATGTTATGACTACAAAAAAACAACCATATGTAATATGTTACGAATGTCAAAAAGAAGAATTAAACAAAGAAATAACAGATCCATTTGTAAAAAAAATATTAGATATTCCTGAAGAATATTATAAACAAAATGCATTTCTAAGAAACATAAAAATAAATTATATTAAATATGGAACAATATCTGAAAAACAAATTTCTGCTTTCAAAAAAACTGTTGAAGAAATGAAAAAAGAAATAAAATAATTACATTCATGCCACGATCGCATACGTGAAGCATAAACGCTTCAGTCGCGAGTCGTATCATTAGTAAATTCATGCCACGATCGCATAACTCGGTATTGCGCCGGTCTCGAAAACCGGTCCTTACGGATTCTCAGTTCAAATCTGAGTCGTGGCGCTCTTTCTTCTCAAATTGAACTTCTTTAGTTGTTAACAGATTTGAACTTCCAGTTCACATAGTCACTACGCTTTGCTTCGTTCGTTGGTTAATCATAAATGATTAACAATCTGGGTCGTGGCGCCATTTAGAATTTGTATGCTTCAGAAATTGGTTCTTCTCCATTTAAATTTACAAGAATAAAACCAGAATTTTCATTGTCAATTAAAGCATAATATGTGTTTTTTTCACCATATTTTTTCATAAATTCATTAATTTTTTCCTTATCAGAGATACAATTAGGACAAAGTTCATCTCCATAAATACCAATATGAATAATTCTAGAAAAATATTTTCTTCTAACATGCGCTTGAGTTACTTTTTTATTTTCAATCAACAATTCATCTACAATATCATTAATCATTTAAGACAAAAAATCACATTTCTTTTTAAATCTTTTCAAAGAAGTTGCGGGAGCGGAGATTCCATGAACAAAGTGAAGGGTGCCAAACTTGAAAAGTTTGAGCATGTTCAAATCATAGCTAATAGAAAAGTAAGGTGCGGGAGCGGAGATTTGAACTCCGGACTTCCACGGTACACCGCAACTTGATAATCATCGAATTTCTTCTCATCGCTCAAGTTCCATTTATGAGCGTGGCGATCTAACCAGGCTGAACTACTCCCGCATTTACAAATCAAAGAATTAATTTTTAATTTATAAATACTTCTGTTTACAATATATAAATTGACAAAAAATCATAGTTCTTTTATAATCTTTTCAGCAAATAAAAGTCTATCTTCTTCAGAAACTTGATGTTCATGCCAACACTTTAAACCATCATTTTTATACCTGGGAATAATGTGACAATGGGTGTGCATAATAACTTGTCCAGCAGCAGATTTAGTATTAAAAATTAAATTAAAACCTTCAGCTTCAAGTCCTTTTATCATTGCATTTCCCACTTTTTTAACAATTTCAAAAAATTTACATCCCAAATTATTATTCATTTCTAAAATATCTTCAGAATGTTTTTTAGGAATAATTAAAGAATGTCCTTTAGAATTTTGTCCCAAACTTTGAATAACTAAAAAATCTTCATCTTCATAAATCTTCACAGTAGGAAGTTTCCCTTCAATAATTTTACAATATACACAATTTTCCATAAATCATGTTTCCAGCAACATATATTTAAAATTATCTTTTATTTATAACTAAACTTTATAAATAAAATACAATTATTCTTTGTTATGGATTACAAAAATACAATTACCCAATTAGCATTAGAAAATGCATTAAAATTCAAAGGAAAAGCAAATCCATCAGCCTTAGTAGGTTCAATAATAAAAATTCATCCAGAAGCAAAAGACAATATGTCACAATTACAATCACAAATAAAAGAAATAGTTGAAGAAATAAACAAATTATCAATAGACAAACAAGAAAAAGAATTATTAAAACTAAATCCAAATTATTTTCAAGAACAAGAAAAAAAACAAGAACAAAATAAACACATCAAAGATGAATTAAAAGAATTAGATAAAGTCAATACAAAAAAAGGAGTAATAATGAGATTTGCTCCTTCACCATCAGGTCCAATGCACATAGGACATGCAATAACAGGTGGACTTACTTCATTATATGTAAAAAAATATGGTGGAAAATTTATTCTAAGAATAGAAGATACAAACAGCGACAATATATATTTAGACGCATACAAATTATTACCTGAAGATGCAAATTGGATTTTTGGAAATGTATCTGAAGTATGGATACAATCAGACAGAATGCAAATATATTATGATTACCTTGAAAAATTATTAAAATTAAATGCAATATATATTTGTACTTGTTCTCAAGAACAATTTAAATCATTTGCAGATACATCAAAAAATTGTCCATGTAGAAATAATTTAATAGAAGAAAATCAAGCAAGATGGGAAAAAATGTTTGACAAAAAAAATGGATTCAAAGAAGGAGAAGCAGTAATAAGATTCAAATCAGGAATGCAAGATAAAAATCCCGCAATGAGAGATTTCCCCTTAGCAAGAATAAATGATTCAAATCATCCAAGACAAGGATTGAAATATAGAGTTTGGCCATTAATGAATTTATGTGTAACGGTTGATGACATAGAAGCAGGAATGACACACATTATAAGAGCAAAAGAACATGCAGACAATGCAAAAAGACAAGAAAAAATATATCAAGCATTAGGAATTGCAGATAAATTTCCACAAACATACTTTTTAGGAAGATACAATTTTGAAGGACTAGAAATATCTTGTACTAAAACCAAAGCAAGAATTAAAAAAGGAGATTTTTCAGGATGGGATGATATAAGAGTACCATTTTTGCAAGCACTCAGAAGAAAAGGATATCAACCAGAAGCATTATTAAAATATACTAAATTAACAGGATTATCCCAAGTAGATAAAACAATTCCTGGTGAAGAATTCTTTAAAATAATAAATTCATTTAACAAAGAATTAATTGATCCAAAAGCAAAAAGATTTTTTATGCTAACAGATGCAGTAAAAATAAAAATAATAAATGCAAAACCTCAAAAATTAAAATTACAAATGCATCCAGAAAATAGTTTAGGATTAAGAGAATTAGATTTAACAGATGAATTCTTAATTTCAAACAACGATTGCAAAGATTTCCAAAATGGAGAAGTTTACAGATTAATGGATTGCTTAAATTTCAAAAAATCATTTAACGAATATTCTTTTGATAGTTTAGATTATGAAACATTCAAAGAAAAAGGTAAAAAAATAATACACTTCTTACCAACACAAAACAATATTAACATAGAAATTCTAATGAATGATGCAACAACCCTAAAAGGAATTGCAGAAAAATCAATAACTACATTAAAAGTTGGAGAAATAATTCAATTTGAAAGGTTTGGTTTTTGTAGATTAGATGAAATCAAAAAAGACGGAACAAGAGTTTTCTGGTTCACACATAAATAATTTAAACATCAACAAAAAATGAAATTAAAAGCATAATTCCTAAAGTAACATATGAAAAAATTTTAAAAGCAAAATTAAAACCATCAGGCATACTAAGCATTATTCCACCCAAAAATGGCCCTAACAAAAAACCAACACTTAAAGTTAACTCCATAATACTAACCGAATAACCTCTATAATTTTTTCCAAATTTTTTTTCAGTAATACTTTCATACATTCCTTCAACAGCAGGCAAAGCCATAGCGAAAAAACCAAGACTCGATAAAAATATAAATAGTCCAGACATAAAAACTCCATCAAAAAATCTTAAAAGAAACAAAGAAACAGCACCTAATGAAAATCCCAAAAATAAAAATTTCTTCCTTCCATATTTATCTTCTAATTTTCCAAATTTAGGTTCAAAAAGTATTATAGGTAAAGTATAAACTGCAAGTAAAATTCCGCCAATTATAAATTCATCTAAAAAATATCCTTGAAATTTTTGAGCAAAGATAGGTTCAAAAATAAAAAAGAAACCATCAAATAAATGTATGAAAATTAAAGCAAAAACTAAAATCAAACCACCTCTCCCCATAAATTTAAATTGATTTAAAGTTTTTTTGTAACTTTCAATAATTGAAAAATTATCAGTAACATCCATTTTTTCTTTTTTAGCAAAAAGAATTACAAAAAATAAAAATATTAAAACAAGAAAACAAAGATAAGGAATATTATTAAGATTTGAGCTAGCAACAAATCCAACAATTAAAGCACCTATTAATAAACCTAAAGAATAAAAAGATTCAAAAAATGAAATATTCGTAGATCTATCTTTTTCAATAGAATTTTCAAATACTTTAGTGTAAGAAGTAATGCTAAATAAATCAAATGCAACTCCATAAATATTTGTGGCTAAAAAAAGTATGAAAAATAAATTTCCAGATTTAATAAATAAAATAATATTTAATACAAATAAAAAAATTGAACTTAAAAGCAAAGTTTTAGCAGGAAATTTTTTTTGCAATTGTCCTAAAAAAGGATCAATAAAAAATGAAATAAAAGAACTTCCTGATAAAATAATTCCAATTTTAAAATAACTTAATCCCAGATTTTCAAGATACAATGGAGCAAAATAATCAAATAAAGAAAATGCAATAGCCCAAAGAAAAAAATAAATTGAAAACTGCATAACTCTATTATGTCTATTAACATCATATTTTTTTAAAAATCTAATGAATCTTAACATATGTTTATTTTAAAATTATAATTTATATAATTATCTAATTATTTTTCATATATGGCAGTATTAATATATTTTAAATTAACTAACTAATATAACCACTCACAAAGAAACCGAAAATATTTCGAAATTATTTAATTTGAAATTGAAAAAGCATATTTTTCGACAGCAGGAATAACTTTATTAGTAAAATGCTCAATACCTTGTTCAGGAGTACTAGCCATTAAAAAATCTAAATCATTCTCATTTAAATCATCGTAATTAGACAACATTTTGAGAACTGTTTTGAAATAATAATCAAATTCACTTAAGTGTTCTTGTAACAAAACATTTTCGACCAGAAGATGGAACAAGAGTTTTCTGGTTCACACATAAATAATAATTATTTTATTTATATTTTTTAATTATTTGGAATATATATCCTATTATTGAACCTATTATGAAGAAAGAAATTATTAATCCTATTGTGGCTAGAATAAATATAACTAAATAATTATTTTCTGGACACTCATTCCACCCTCCACAAAAAGCTACATCCAACAAGAAAGCAAATATAGAAAAGGGTAGTGAAAGTATGTCAGAAATATTTGTTGCTAAAAATGATTGATTTATTATACCTATAAATGAAATTATTAAAGATATTAAAATGCCGATAAGTCCTCCTTTTAACCAATTTGGTTTATAATTATACCATTGATAAAATTGAGACAATATTTCATGTAGATTCATTATCAAAAAATATTTTATTATTTTATATAAATATATTGTTTATTTTTCAACTAACTTAGCATCTTCAATAATTAATCTACCTGTAATCTCATTTTCCATTTCAACAAAAGAATTAACAATTTCAATTTTCTTAGAAAACAAAGGACAATCAATTACAAAACTTTCAACTTCTCCACCTTCAAAAGCAGGATTCAAACCAAATTTTTTTTGCAACTCAGATAATTTTAAAATCATCTTAGAATCCAGTTCTTTTCCAATCCAATTCTTATCAAGTCCATAAGCCGCAATTGCACCAACAATAACATGAAATTTATTTGAAACCAACTCATGCAATAATTCAACTTGATTTTTTTGCCAAATAGGATTCAAACAAACCAAACCAAGTTCATCACAAATTTTTTGAATTCTTTCAGCTTGATAAACAGAACCAATAGCTCCAGTAACAATACACTCAATTCCAAACTGTTCAACAGCATCAGAAATAGCTTTTTTCAAATCAACTAATTCTTCTTCCTTTACACCTTTAGTTTTTGCAATCATCAAAGGAATTCCCATACTCTCTGTTTGCAAACCAACCCATTTAATATTAGGAGTATGAAACATATAACTATCTTTGTTTTCAGAATAAATAGTTATAGCACAAACTAATTTATGTTCTTTAGAAGCTAAATAAGCTGAATAAAGCGAATCCTTACCACCACTAAGCAATAATCCAAATTTCATAAAAAAAGAAAAATATATTTTATTTATAAATGCACTGGACAAATTAACGAAACACTTAAATACTAAAACCTCAAAAAATATGATTATAAGGGCTAAAACCCTAAAATGAGGTGCTTATTATGGCAGATTTAGTAGTAGTAAAAGCAAAATTAAAAGATGTTATTGGAGACTTCAATGTAGCAGGAGACCTTGCTGAAGAATTAGATAAAATTGTAAGAGATTTACTAAAAAAAGCAGCAGCAAGAGCAGAAGCTAATGGAAGAAGAACAGTAATGGCTAAAGACCTTTAAGGTTTTTATTTTTTTATTTATTTTTATATTTATTTACTTTACATTTGTTTAATTAATTTTACACTTTCTAAAATTTTAATTTATATTTACATTTATAGACATAATATTTTTTTAAATTAATGAAATAAATTTCACCAAAAAGTAGTTTCTAAAATTAACCAGTACCACTCTTAAATGTCTTTTATTTTGCTTAAATAATTTACATCATACTGAAAATTCTTCATCATATTAATCAATTTTTTACTTTCATTTATCTTGTCTAGAATATGTTTTTAAAAATTTATATCTAACATTAATAGTCTTTATATATTGAGCTTCATAAAAAATAACTAATTCAATTATAGGGCTTAAGCCCATTGAAAAAAGGTGTTGTGTGTGAGTGTTATAAGTTACGAAGCAAAAAGCAAAAACAGAAGTTTAACAGATTTTTTTCAAGAATCAAATGGAAATGAATAAACATTTTCCATTCTTGAATTTAATCAACTTCATTAACTATTTAAATGATTAATTATTCTTAAATTTATATTCATAAACATGGTTCTATGTGAATTATTATGGATTTAATATATGAAGAGGTTTAAAAATGAGTGAAAAAATTGTAAAAAAAGATGATTTTGTGAAAGTACAATACACAGGAAAATTTGAAGATGGAAATATTTTCGATTCATCAGAAGGCAGAGAACCATTAGAAGTTATTGCAGGCAATGGAATGTTAATAAAAGGTTTTGACGAAGCTTTAATTGGAATGAAATCAAACGAAGAAAAAGATGTTGTTGTTGAACCAAGCGAAGGATACGGTGCACATAACCCATCTTTAGTACAAAAAGTTCCGAAATCAGCATTAGGAGATAATATAAAAAACATAAAGGTAGGAACCGTACTTGGAATGCAAATACCAAATACAGAACATTCAATTCCAGTTCAAGTAACAAAAATAGAAGAAGAAACTATTGAATTAGATGCAAATCATCCATTAGCAGGAAAAAAATTAAATTTCCACATAAAAATAGTTGAAGCAAGAGAAGCAACTGAAGAAGACAAAAAGAAATTCATGCAACACAATCACGAAGATGAAGAAGAATGTGACGATGAAGAAGGTTGCTCAGGAAATTGTTCATCTTGTGGACATCACCATTAATTTTTTTTAATATTTTTAATTTTATTCGTTTTTAAATTTTATTTTAAAAAGAGTTGAGATTATATTTTATTAGGTGTTTAATTGCAAAATAAAAAATCAACTTTATCACATTTATGGAATATGTTTTCAATTCCATATAAAATAGACACTAAAAAAAGAATTCTAGAAACATTATTGGTAGGAGCATATTTGTTAAGTGAAAATGATGTTATTAATTTAAGAGAGGTTCTAAGATCGGCAGTACCCATATATGCGTTTTATCTTGCTAATACACCTTCAAAAAAACATCTTTCAGAACTTGGAAATGAATTGATTAATGAACCTTTAGAAATACGTGAAAAAGATGGTGGTTTAGAAAGACTTTTTTATAATGCTATTTATTTTACAGGAGGCTTAATTTTTTTAAATAAATTCATGCCAAAAACATTTGATGAATATAATATAAATCAAAATTTATTATTAAATAAAGACTATTTGTTAGAGAACTCAAAAAACATTTTACAATCCATGCACAAATTATCTGTTGGAATTTTTAGTTTCTTCGCGATAAAAGATACAACAATAAAACAAGTGCCTGAAACTTTAAAATTTATAATTCTTAAATTTAAACCATTCATGCAAACTATTTATTATAGTGCGACACAGAATCCAAAAAAATTTTTCAAAGCGTCTCAAAAATTAAATCCAAAAGATCCTGCTGTATTACAAAATATTGCATCATTTGCAATGTCAGAAAATTATGTCGAAGGAATGGGATATGCAATAAAATATTTATATCTAACTTCCAAACTTAAAAGATTTTCTTTTTTAGGAAGAATGCTTTTTTACAATGAAATAAAATTTGAAAAGTCTTCTAATATATTTAAATTTAATTCGGTTCTACCAATGGATGTAAACTTAAATTTAAAAATTAAATATGCAAAAGAAGCGTTGGAAGAAATAATTAATAATCAAACTATTAAACATTCCGATGAAGAAAAAACACAACTACTTTCCTCCTTAGGATTATTTTTTGATAAATACGAACCAGAATATGCAAATAAAGTTTGGAAAGAATTTTCAAAAGTAATAAATCCAGAAACATTTGTAGATGAATTAGAACCAGCAGGAGGAACTAAAGGAACTGCAAAAATATTAGCATCCAAACAAAGAAAATATTCTCCTTTAGATTTTGCAGTATTTTTTAAATTAAGTAAAAATAAACAAGCAATAGAAGGAGAATTTTATAAAACTAAATTTTTACAATCAAAACAAATTAAAACTGAAAAAATGATATATTTAGGAGATGTAAAAGACAAAAAAATATTAATCTCAACACAATCTTGGCAACCGAACATTTTAGAATATATAAAAAAATACAAACCCTCTGAAAAAGAAATATTAATTATCTTTCAAAAAATTATGAATCTTACTGAAAAAATGCAAGATGTTTTAGGTACAGGATTTACATACGAAGATAAAACTTTCAATTTCAAAAAAGTAGATTTAAAAGAAAAACACTTAGGTGAAAATGGATTAATATTTCCAGATGAAACCATTTACAAAAAAGGGTTAACAAATGATACACTAGATATTATTTTACAAGATACAAAATTAAAACCAACAACAGATTCACTAATTCGAAATTTCCTTTATGGCGAAGATATAGAATTCATAGACAATGAATTATCAAAACTATCTCAAAATGCAGAACCAATAAACACACTTTTTTATGAACCTTCAGTAACCCCTATAAATGTAAGAAATACTTTAATGAAACCATTCATGGAAGAATCTGTAGATATGCAATTAGCTTTACTCTATCATAGAATTTTGTCACACATGAAAGGATATCTAAAAGTTCCAAATCCTGATTTTACATATGTAGATGAAGTCCTAAAAAACGCACATTCGTTCACAAAAGAAAACATAAAAAATGCAAAACAACCACCTTTATTTAATAAACTTCTAGAACAATATGAACTATTTGGTAAAAACTTAATTCCAATAAGCTCTTATTTAACATCTAAAAACTAACTCCAGTATACATTTTCCTACAAAAATATAGCAAAGTATAAAAATAAACTCTGTAATTTAATACTTTATAATGCCTTTCGATGATTTATTTGATATACAAAAAAACATGGCTAATCGTTTAGCTAGAGAAGTTGAACTTGATCGTGCCATAGAATTAATGAGTATAATACAATCTTTAGTTCCAGATAAAGCAGGAAAAATTCCAATAGATGCAATAATAATCGAAGCAAGTTACTTTAACTTTTCAGAAGAAGACGTTTTAAATTTTCTAGAAATACTCAAAAGGAACAATTCCTTAAAATTATTAGAAGGATTCGTTAAAATATAATTATTTTTCTAGTCCATTTAACATCTTTATAATTTCTAAAAATTCTTCAATACTAGCATCTGTTCTAATACCATATTGATTCATATGAACTTTTGTTGCAGAAAAACCACGAGAAATTAATTCACTTAAAACATCATTAGAACTTACAGAAGGAATTTTATTTTTTTCACAAACATCATGTATATCATAATGTCCAGCTTTATTAAAACTAGATTCAAAAAATAATTTTTCCATTAATTTTTTTGAGATTTTATCAGAATTCAAAAACATTTTTCCAACAACATCACAATTTTGCAATTTTCCTAAGTACATAGGACCAATACCTTTACCTAAAGAAAAATTTCCAGTTTTATTATCATACTCACATTCACCAAATTCATTAAATAAATTATTGCACTCTTTTTTACCACGTTTAACAATAAAAAAAATCCTGTAATAATGTTCAAAATGATAACTTAAAATTGGAATTAAGGCTTTATTATATTGTAAGCCAAGTAATTGAACTTTTCTAGCTAAAATTCTTAAAGCAATTTCGTGTTTTTGAGGACAAAGCCTAGGTTTTGCCCAATATTTTCTAATACAAGTATTTATATAAGTTCCAGCCAAACAAGCAGTATCTGTAGCAGTAACAGCTAAAATACCTTCATTAGAAATTCTATTTATAGCTCCATCTAAAAAAACATTTGGACTACCATAAGGATCAATATCAATATAATCAAAACCAAAATCTTCTAAAAATAATTTTCTAGCATCAACATTACTAATATTTAATTTTTCATCAGACAATTTATTTAATTCCAAATTAGTTTTCAAATAATCATTCATTTTCAAATTTAAATCATTAACATAAATTTTATCAATTAATTCAGAAGGCAACTCTTTGAGCATACGCACAGCCCTAACACCAGTTCCAGCCAAAGGTAAACAAATCCTCATATTTTTATTATTAAGAATTTTAAGCAATAAAATAGATATACTTCTATTTAATCCCATCTTAGGATTATAAAAAACCTCTAAATCTTTAGATACGACATCTGCAGAGTCAATTTTTAATTTAACTTCACCTTCATCAACTATCTTTTCCATAATATTAGATAATCTCAAACCTTTTTAAATATAATCATATTCCTTAAAATATGCAAGAACAAGAAAATCAAAAAAATTACAATTTGACAGAATATATTAATCAGTTATATACAGAATTAAAAACCCTAAAAAAATTAGATAAAGAAACAATATTTAAATTAAAAATAAAACTTTGTAAAAAATTAAAAATAATAAAAATACCCACAGATATAGAAATATTGATGCAAGCAGATGAAGAACAATTAAAATTTTTAAAATCAATTTTACAAACCAAACCATCACGTTCATTAAGTGGAGTAATACCTATCGCAATAATGACAAGTCCACATCCATGCCCTCACGGAAAATGTTCAATGTGTCCAGGAGGAATAGATTCAGCATATGGAGATGTTCCACAAAGTTATACAGGAAAAGAACCTGCAACAATGAGAGCAATAAGAGCAAATTATGATTCATATGTTCAAGTATTTAATAGATTAGAACAATACATAGTATTAGGACATTCAATAGAAAAAGCAGATTTAATAATAATGGGAGGAACATTTCCCGCTAGAGATATAAACTATCAAAACGAATTCATAACCTATGCATTCAAAGCAATGAATGATTTTTCAGAATTATTTTTTGAAGAAAAAATATTAAATTTAAACAAGTTCAAAGAATTCTTTTTATTACCAGGAAGCATTGGAAATGAACAAAGAACAAAAAAAATACATGAAAAACTTTTCGAATTAAAAAATAAAAATAAAACAACTTTAGAACAAGAAAAGTTAAGAAACGAAACATCAATAGTACGATGCATAGGATTAACAATAGAAACACGTCCAGATCAAGCATCCTTAGAACAAGCAAATATAATGTTAAATCAAGGTTGTACAAGAATAGAATTAGGAATACAATCAGTTTATGATGAAGCACTAAAAGCAATAAACCGAGGCCACGATGCAGAGTGCAGCATTCAAGCTATAAGACGTCTGAAAGATTTAGGTTTCAAATTAAATTTTCACATCATGCCAGGAATCCCAGGAGTAAGTGTTGATGAAGATATAAATGCTTTTCGAATTTTGTTTTCCGATTCTCGATATCAGCCTGATATGTTAAAAATTTATCCACTAATGGTAATGCCTAACACAAAATTATACGATGAATTTAAACAAGGAAAATTCCAACCATTATCTACAAAACAAGCAGCAGAAATAATAGCACAAGCATTCAAATATATTCCAAAATATTGTAGAATAATGAGAGTACAAAGAGACATACCAACATACAGAATAGAGGCAGGAGTAGACAAAACAAATCTCAGACAATATGTTGATAAAGAATTAAAATTAGAAAAAATAATTCCACAAGACATAAGAGCAAGAGAAAGTGGACGAAAAGAATCCAACATAGAAAACGCAAAAATAAATATTATTGAATACTTAGCTTCAGAAGGAAAAGAATTTTTCATATCTTATGAAGAAACTCAAACCAACACATTATTTGGATTTTGTAGATTAAGATTTCCATCACAACAATTAAGAAATGAAATAACACCAACAACAGCAATAATAAGAGAATTACACGTTTACGGAGAATCAACTTCAATAGGAAAAGACAAACCAACATCTTCTCAACACAAAGGAATAGGAAAGAAATTATTAAAACAAGCAGAAGAAATAGCAAAACAAAATAATTACAATAAAATAATAGTTATTTCAGGAGTTGGCGTAAGAGAATATTACAGAAAACAAGGGTACCAAAACGATGGAGTTTATGTAAGTAAAATTTTATAATTAATTTTTAACTAAACATTTATAAATAATCAATTTCTCAATTCTAACATGACATTAGATACATCAGCATTAACAACATTTATGTGGAATTACAAATTCATAATATTATTCTATTTCTCATTAATAGCAATAGTAATAATAAATAAAAAGAAATTTCAATTTCAAGCAAAATTTATTGCACTTTATAGAACAAAAGTAGGATTAAAATTAATGGATAAATGGGGAGAAAAATATAGAGAATTTATAAAATTACTTGGAATTATAGGAATAGGAACAGGATTTGTAGGAATGGCATATATTTTTGTTTATGTAATTTCAGGATTCATAAAATTATTTACAGTTCCAGACGCCCCAGCAACATTTTCAATAGTATTACCAGGAGTACACATACCTGGAAGCGCAGTATTTATACCCTTCTGGCATGGAATAATAGCCTTATTTATAGTAGTTGTAATACATGAATTTGGACATGGTGTAGTTTCAAGAGCAAATAAAATTCCAGTTTTAAATTCAGGCATAGTTTTCTTTGGACCTTTAATTGGTGCTTTTGTAGAACCAGATGAAAAAAAATTACAAAAAGCAGATGATGTAACAAAATATTCAGTATTTGCAGCAGGACCATTTGCAAATTTAATTTTAGCACTTATGGCGTTAGCAGTATTTTCTCTTATATTTACGCCAGTAATAAATTCAATGGTAACTCCCGGAGGATTTTCATTTGTTTCAATACAAGAAGATTTACCTGCAATGCAAGCAGGACTTGAAGCTGAAGTAACATATAATTTAGTTAACAATATTGAAATCAAAAATGCAAATGAATTTGTTGATTCACTAAGTGGAATAAAGCCAGGAGAAATAATAACTATAGCTAACTCTACACACACATATGAAATAACAACCACATCAAATCCAAATGATGAAACAAAAGCATATATTGGAGTATTAGGAATAAATACAATTCAAAATGTCAATGAAGGAATTCCAATATGGTTAGTAGATCTTTTAAGATGGTTTGAAAAACTTTTAATGTGGATATTTATGTTAAGTATTGGTTTAGGTGCAGCAAACTTACTTCCTTTAGGACCAGTTGATGGTGGAAGAATGATTCAACTTGCATTAACTAAAATAAAAGGAGATAAAAAAGGACATATAATTTGGGTTAAAACAAGTTTATTACTTTTAATAATAATTTTGATATTGATTTTTTTCCCAATGATAAAAGCAATATTTTAAAAAAACTTTTTTAATTTTTCTTTTAATTTATTAAAACCAAATTTATTTATTTCTTTTTTTATTCTTTGTCTACCAAGAAAACTCTTAAGTTTAAATTCAATATTTTTATCTTGATATTTTTTTTCATCTTTTTTAAATTCACCAGTATGATGTCTATTTTGATTATTAACAACTTTAAATTTATGTTTCTTATGTAAAAGTTCATGATACAGAACATATTTTACTAAATTAATATCTTTAATTTCATTATTTTCATCTAAAAAAATAGAACTAATTGTAACTAAATCTTTATTATAATTGTAATGTCCTAAACTTCTATAACTCTTTTGTCCAAAAATCATAGTTGGTTGTTCCATCAAACCAGAAAAATATTCTAAATTAATTTCTTCAAATAATTCTTTTAGAAATTTATTACTTTCTCCTTTTATTGCGTAGTTTCCTAAGTGTTTTGTAAATTTCTTATATAAATCTTGATTAAAAGTTTGAATTTTTGTTTTGTAAACTTTATTCATAAGTTCTTGTATTATACCTATTTTAATCTCATCTTCACAATCTTTAAATTTTTTAGAAAGAGAAAAAGTCAAAGAAAGAATCAATCTTCCCAATTTTTCAAATTTAACATTACCATTATAATCAGAAAATCTATTTGAATATTCTAGATTTAATTTAGGAACTTCTTTATTAGGATATAATTCTTGAAAAGCCTTGGTTAGAATGTCTTGCTTTAATAAAGTTTGAATTTCCATTTTAATTTATTCAACAGAATATCTGAGAATAGCAACAACCTTACCCATATCCCTCAATTGAACACCTTCACGAGTCTCAACAGAAATAATTTCTAAATTAGTTCCAACTAAATCAGATGCCTTTTCAAGAATTTCAATATCATTATCATCTAATTCTTCAGAAACTAAAATTGTTTCAACAGCACCCATTTCAGTATATTTTAAAACATCATCAAATCCATAAGCAGCTTTTTCAGAAGCTTTAGATAATAACTCAAAAAATCTTCTCATTAATTGTTTTTCTTTAATAACTTCTTCTTCAGCAAGAACATCTTCACTTCTTTCAACAAGTTCAGTAACACCAAATTCTCCAGTATAAGAAATATCTTTAACAGCAATAATTTTTCTTTTTAAAGTTTCATTAATATAGTTTCCATCAGCAAATTCAAATTTTGTAAAACCAGGACCACCAATAATAATTCCTTGAAGTTCAGTTTGATTATCTAGAAATTTTTCTTTCATACTCTCAGCAATTCTTTTATAAAAATCAATTGCAGCACCATCTCTTAAACGCTCAAAACGTTGAGCTGAATTGTGTACTATTAAACAATTAGCAATAAAATTTTGCTTAGAAGTACTAATATCAATCATAATATTTTTCTCCTTTTTAACATCAATCGAAGAAATCTTGACAGGCAATATCTTTCTGGCATAAATCTTTTGAAACTCAGATTTCAAACTAACATCTTTGGTTCCTTCAATAAAAATTTTCTTAAAAACAACCTTACTAATCTCTCGTTTATCTCTTAAAAACATATTAGCCTTAGCATATTTCTCAGAATTATAACCAAATTTCTCAATAAGTTTTCTAACTATACTTCCTGCAACAACAATCTGCCTTACAGAACTCTTGTCAGTTTTATTTAAAATACACTTTTTCAACTTCAAAGATTTATCCTTAGCTGTAAAACCAATAACTTGTTGAAAAATCTCCAAAGATTCCTTATCAGTAATTTGTAACGAATAACGAATATTGTTTGAATATTTATTTCTATTATTGTCATATTCTAAGAAAGAAGAAATTATTCCAAATCTCAAAAACATCATCTGCATAGTTTGAATGGTTTTTTTATTGTTCAAACCAATTCCAACTTTATCTTTAACAACATAACCTTCAGCATCAAACAATCCTTTCAAAAAACCAGCAACAACATCATTACTAGACTCCATGATTTTTTTAGGAACGCAACTATCCAAAGCTTTTTTCAACTCAGGAAAATTATCTTTTAAAAACTTAACAATCACAAAAGCATCAAAACGAATTTGATAATAATTTTTACTTTCTCTAAATTTACACTTACCTTCAACATTAAATAATTTCTCACCTAACTGTTTATACTCCAAAGCAACATCCTTTCTTTGTTCAAATAAAGTAATTCGGTGATCTTCAGAACAACCATCACCAAAGTAATAACCAATAAATTGAGCAACATTTTTATCTAAAACCTTAGGCAAAGTAACCTTGCGTCTAATCTGTAAATATTTAGAAAAATTTTCCAAACCTAGATTTTTCAACAACCTGTTCAAAACATTCTCCGTAAAATTAATCACTCCTCTTTCAAAAGCACTAATATTAGATTGAGGAACATCACTAATCTCTCCAAATTTTTTCTGACTCAAATTTAATTCCTTTCGTTTAGAAATAAATTCATTCAAACCATCTTTAGAAACAATATAACAAACATAATCTTTAGCAACTAACTTTTGCTTAACTCCCTTAACATCAATAATTTCAGGCATAATTAAAGCATCTTCAACCTTCAATTCAGAAGCACTTTTCTCAACAATGCCTGACGAAGTTCTAACAAAGAATATATGATCTTTAGAACAAGAAACTTGTAATCGAGGATATTTAGTTGTAATAGTATAAACTTCTTCTTTAGGAACTTCCCATTTATCAGTTATATCACTAGTTCCAATATAATCTCCAACCATACTTTTAACAGCTAAAGGATTATGAGTTTCACAAATAGAGACAATATTTCCACTCCCTAATTGAACAGCAGAATCTCTAACTAAACATTGACCCCCGCTCTTAGTTTTCCCAGGAACCGCAGAAGTCATAGTATCCAAATGAATAATAGTTTTACCTTTAAGCATAGCAATATTGCCTTCTCTTTTATCCATAACAACAAGTCCAAAAAGAATTTTATCTTCAATCATATCTCTCATAGGATCAAGTACAAATTCTTTATCACACCTATACAAGTTTTGTTTTAAAGGAACAGGAGGTTCAAAACTCCAAACTCTGTAATCTTGTTGCCCTTCTCTTTCAGCAGCATTACCTGAAAAAACCATAAGTCCATTAGGAGGTGTAGTTTTAAAACCTCTTAAAAATTGAGCCATTTTTTCAAGTGAAGCAATAACATTATCTCGTGTATTTTTACTTTTAATATTTGTAGCAGTACCTTGTTCTTGTTGAATTTGAGCAATTTTAGCATTAATATCGTAACCTGCAGGAATATATAATGTGATTAATTCAGTGTGCCTACCTCTAATACTTTCAAGTTCCTTCAACATATGTTTAATATGATATTTTTCTTTAGCACTTATTTTTTTAAAAGGTTCTTTTTCAGCCATATTTAAGAGCAATTCCTACCTATTTATAAATAATTCAGTTGTATTTATAAATAATCTTTTGTTCTACATAAACAAAATGGTTAAAGAATTTAGCGAAGCAATAAAAGAATTAGAAAGTTCAAAAGAATATGAAAAATTTTCTAAAGAAAATCCATCATACACTTTAGCACATGGTTTCATACAATTAAATAAAGATTTTTCAGAAAAATCACCTTGGCAAATAGGATTTTATTCAAAAGAAAAAGATAATTTAGCAATATTTGAATTAAATCCAATAAAATTATTAGATTTCGAAAATGCATTTAAAGAAGAAGGAATAATACAAGAATTAACAAATTTAAAATCATTTGTATCTACAAAACAAATATTAGAACATCTTAATGAACACATAACTAAAAAATATTCAAGCCAAATTCCAAATTCATTTTTAATGATAGTGCAAGTAATTGATGGACAACAAATATATAATATTACAACCATAACACAAGCATTTATGATGATAAACACAAGATTTGATGCTAAGACAAGTGAAATAATATTAGATGAAATACGTTCAGTTCTAGATTTAAGAAACGGAAATATTTAATTTTTTAATTCTCTTTGTTTTTGTATATCTTTCAAATCAATAATCATACCAAGAGGTCCTGGATTTATCAAAAATGTTTTTCCAACAAAATCAGTTAAATTTTCTCCTTCATGAACATGTCCAGAAACACTCATTAAAATTTGTTGTTTTTCTAAAAATTTTTTTGTTGATTTATTACCACAATGATGATTGTCATACGGAACATCTAATTTAGTATTGTAAGGAGGACCATGTAAAAATAAAATAGTATTTTCAACATCTAGTTTTTTAATTTCTTTATTACTCCACTCTTCAAATTCTTTATCTAATTTACTAAATCCATCACCACCATAAAACATAAAATTAAAATTTTTCATTTTAATAATTTTCTTGTGTACAAAACTTAAATTAGGTAAATAACTTGTAATTAATTCAACATTTTCCTTTAATTCATGATTACCATGTATAATTAAAACAGGAACTGGAAAATCATTTAAAACCTCAAGTAAAAAATCTAAATCATGTTCAAAATAACTTAAATCCCCAATACAAATAGCTATTTCAACACCATCAACATTACACTTATGTCTAACTTCTTCAAGAGCAAATAAGTCACCATGTATATCTCCAAATACAACAAATTTCATTTTAATTTAATGTGAAAGCCTATTTAAGTCTCTCATATTCTCCAACAAATTCAAAATTAATTGCTTTTGTTCATAACTTTTATTATTTAAATTTTTCAATAATTCCTTTCTTAAAATTTCAATAGTAGAAGAAATTTTATCAGATTTTTCAAAATCTTCTTTATAAAAACAATTCATAATCTCATTAAAAATATTTTTTAAATTAGAAATTTCTTTACAAGAATTTTTTAATTCACCATTTAATTTTTTATCGCCATTCAATTTCCTATCATCTGAAATTAAAGTAGTCATAAATCTTATCAAATTAGAAATCTTTTCCAAAATTTTAACAGCATCCCAATATTTTAATAATTTTAACGGAGTTTCAAATTTTTGTAAACTTGGATTATTCAATCTTTCTTTTATAACTCTATAAACAAGTCTTTTTATTTTATCAATACTTTCTTCTCTTTGATTAATAGTAGAACTTATTTCTTTAATGTTTTTACCTTCATCTTTAAAACAACTTTCTAAATCAATAATCATAGAACGAATAGTATTATCAATTCTTCTGACAAAATTATCTAATTTAACATCATCAGTATTAACATATGTTTTAGCCACAATTTTGTTATTTGTTTGTTCAACAATTTCAAGAGCAATATATTTTTCAGCTGCAAAATTTATCATTTCAGAAAACTTATTAATATCTTCACTATAAAACACAATTTTAGTAGCTCCATTAACATAAGCATGAAATAATTTTCTTTTTACAGATTTTTCTTTAGTTTTAGAATCTAACTTTATCTCAATTTCAATCTTTTTTGATTTTTCTTGTTTCAAACCACTTTTAATAATAAGTTCATCATTTTCAGTATCAATATATACAGCGTCTCCTTTACTTAAATTATTATTTTCTACCCATTTCTTAGGTAAAGAAATAACAAACGAATTTCCCCCAAATTGAATGATTTTTCTTATTTCCATAACATATAAAATACTATATAGTTTATATATTTTATGGTGAAAAGATATAAATACTTAAAAATCAATAGATAATTGGGGTGGTAAGTATGTTTGCAGATGATATGTTGTTTAATGAAGGAAAACCAAAAAAATATCAAGAAGAGTTAGAAGACCAATTAGAAGACGACGAATTAAGTTTTGAAGAAGCAGCATTTTTAATGGGTTACAACGACTATAGAAATTAATTTTTTTATTTTTATTTTTAAAATACTTCTTTCTACATATATTAATTTTTAAATTAACAATTTAACAATAAAATAAACAATAAAATAAGAAATAAAAATAAAATAGTTTTAACTAGCCAAAAATTTTTCAGCCACAATTTCTTTAGCCACAAACAAAACCTGTTGTTTTTCTATACAAAATTCATTATCTAAATAATCAATAAAGTCCCTAACAGACCTTGAATCCTCAAAAACACAATCCAAACAAAAATCATAATCATTAGTTAAAAGAAACATATTATTTATATTTTCATGCGTTAAAAGAAAATTTTGAAGTTTATGTCTATTTTCCAAATTAGTTTTTAAATAAATTTGAGTTCTAGTAGAATAACCCAATTTATCAAAATCTATAATACTAGTATGTTTTAATATTGCTTCCTTCTCATATAATCTCAACTTATCATATAAAGTTGATATAGGTATATGTGTTTTTTTACTTATTTGTGTTAAAGTTTGTCTTGAATTCATCCTTAAGTGTTTTATAATCTCAAAATCCTTTTTTTTCAAATCATTCATAATATTCCTCCAGGTAAATTTTTACCTGTTATAATTTTAAACAAATGAGAATATTAATGAAATCCTTAAGGACTATAAGGTAGTATAAGGTTATGATTTAATTTATTTTATACAGAAAAATGGTGCATCGGCCGGGATTCGAACCCGAATCACAGGCTATCTTCTCACTAGAGAAGATTCAGCGAATCTTTGATTCTAGCGCATGGAAGGCCCGTATCCTAGCCGTTAGACTACCGATGCATAACCAGTTAATTCAAAGAATATTGAGTTATTTTATAAATATTACTACTAAAAACAATCAATTCAAAGAGTAATCTTAATAAATAAACGCCATTTGTAATTACTTATGACAGAAAAATCTTGGATTTTTGCAATAGTAGCACATTCAGATGATCAAATATTAGGACCTGGTGCTACACTAGCTAAATATGCCAAAGAAGGAAAAAATATATTGACAATAATATTTTCTTATGGAGTTTTTTCAAACCCCCATTTCAAAAAAGAAGTTATAAAAGATTTAAGAATAGAAGAAGCCCATAAGGCAGATAAAATAATAGGTGGACAACAAGTAATATTCTTTGATTTAAAAGAAGGAAATTTCAAACAAGATTTCTATGAAAAAAATTTCAATGAAGAATTAAAAAAATTACTATTAAAATACAAACCAGAAAAAATATTTACACACGCAGATGATGATAATTTACCAGACCATAAAGCAGTAAATAAATTAGTTATTGAAACATATGATGAATTAAATAAAAATAAAAATTTTAAAACAAACATTTATACATTTGGAGTTTGGAGATTTTTCAAATATAAAAATAGAAACAAACCAAGATTAGTAGTAGATATAAGCGAAACATTTGATAAAAAAATATCTGCACTTAAAGTTTTCAAAAGTCAATGGGATTCAATGTTGCTTTTAACATGGAGCGTTTATGTAAAAGCATTTTTATCAGGATTTAAACACAACACAAGTTTATCTGAGGAGTTTCAAAAAATAAGATGATATCAAAATTACCAAGATTAATTATTGCTACAGATAATTTCATGCCAAAAATGGATGGAATAAGTAGATTTCTTGAAACAATTTTACCAGAATTAAAAAAACATTTTAAAATAATTATAATATGTCCAGATTTCAAAGAAAAAAATATTGAAATAGAAGGAATTGAATTTGTAAGAATACCCTTAACTAAAAAATATGTTGGAGACTTTCAACTTCCGAAAATTAAATATAATTTAATTTCAAAAACATTGAAAAAAGATGATGTTTTATTCTCTCAAACAATAGGACCTATAGGTGGTTTGGCTTTATGGCTATCTAAAAAAAGAAATTTAAAAACAATAGTATATACACATTCTCTTGAATGGCTTTTAGTTTCAAAATCAATACATACATTTATATTAAAAAAAATATCAAAAATAATATCTAAATTATGGGTAAAATATTTATATAGAAAAGTAGATTATCTAATAGTTCCCTCTGAAAGAATAGCAGACATGTTATCCTGGGAAAATATTAACACACCAAAAAAAATAATAAACTTAGGTGTAGATTCAAATAAATTTATTCCATTCTCAGAAGATAAACGTCAAAAAGTAAGAGCATCTATGGCAATAAATGAAAATGAAATAGTAATAGGATATCATGGCAGAATTGCTTATGAAAAAGACTTAAACACATTACTTAGAGCATTCATAAAATTAAGAAAAAAAGTAAATAATATAAAATTATTAATAATTGGAAGTGGAGTTCCAAAATTAGAAAAAAAGTTCGAAAATCAAAAAGATATAATACACATTCCTATGCAAATGGAGGTTGAAAATTATATACCTGCAATAGATATATACTGTTTACCCTCTTTAACAGAAACAACCTCATTATCAACATTAGAAGCCATGAGTTGTGGTTTACCTATTGTAACCACAGGTGTAGGATTTGTAAGAGACTATGTACGAAATAATTACAATGGATACTTCTTTCCATTAAAAGATTCATACACATTAATGAAAAAATTAGAACTCTTATGTAAAGACAAAAATCTTAGACAAGAATTTGGAAAACATTCAAGAGAAATAGCTTCTTCTGGTTTCGATTGGAAAGATACACAGAAAAAATTAATAGATTTTATAATTGATTTAATGATAAATTTGGTAGATAAAAATGAATAGAAAAATAATAAAACTTGCGGAAAAAACTTTAGTTATATCCTTACCTTCAAATTGGATTTCACTAAACGAATTAAAAAAAGGAGATGAAATAGATATATCTATTTTAGATAATAAATTACTTTTATCTCCATTAAATAAAAAACCAGAAATAAAACAAATAACAATAGATATTAAAGGAATATCTGAAAGAATTTTAAGATGGGAAATAGCATCATTACACAAACAAGGGTATGATGAAATAATAATAACATCTTATAATGAAGAACAAGTTAAAACAATTGAAGATTTAATAGACAACTTATTTATAGGTTTCATAATAAAACAAAAGACAAATTTAAAATTAATAATAGGACAAATTGCAGTTACAGATGCAAACGAATTTGATTCAGCATTAAGAAGAACATTCAGACAATTAATAACTATGTCAGAAGAAATGTATGAATCCATAAAAAATCAAGATAATTTACTTCTATTAAATCAAATAAATTTAGAACATGAAAACAATAAACTAACAAATTTTTGTTGTAGACTATTAAATAAAAATCTAAGAGAAAAAGAAGATGGACACTTTTGGTATATGCTTGCTTGGAATTTAGAAACAATAGGAGATTCATTTAAATACATTGCAAAACATTACAAAGTAAAAATACCTAAAGTTTCAAACAAATTATTAAAATTTATACAAGAAGTCAACAATTACCTTAAATTATATTATGAATGTTTTTATAATTTTTCATTTAATAAATTAGTTGAAGCAAATGATATAAAAATAAAATTAGAAGAAGATTTCATAAATCTTCTAGAAAATTCACCAAAAGAAGAACTTGTTTTATTACACAATTATCATATGATATTAACAGAAACAACAGATTTTTCAGGTTCAATGATAGCACTAAGACATAGAAAATAATCAATAGATTTTTAAACACCTTTTTTTACCTATATTTTGTATGGAATTTAATTCAGATGGTTCTTTAAAAGTAAGTAAAAAACCAAATTATGATCACATTACAATTTTTAATTTAATAGATGAACTAGACTTTTCTGTAGGAAAAAAATTATTAATAAATATTTTACGCGGAGAAACAAACTCACAAATAATTAAACATGAATTACATAAAAAAATATATCATGGTTCTTTAGGAGGATACACTGAAGAAGAAATCTCTACATTTATAGATTATTTAATGAATTTAAATTTTATTTCCATAAAAAAAGAAAAAGGATTATATCCAGTATTAATATTAACAACAAAAGCAAAAGATGAACTTTCAGAAAGAAACTTAACTCTAAAAGTAGATGGAATAAAAAACGAATGTACGAAAAAAGTATTTCCAAAAACAACAATAACTGAACAAGATGAAATAATTTTTAAAGAATTTGAATTATTTTTAAGTGGATTTACAAATGAACAAAAAAAAGCGATAACTTGCCTTTCAAAGAAACAACTTTGTATTGCAGGTGCAGGCTCAGGAAAGACAAGCGTATTAACAAATAAAATAATATTTTTAGTAAAATTTTTAGGAGTAAAACCAGAAGATGTTTTAGCAATAACATTTACAAGAAAAGCAAGACAAGAAATGATATCTAGATTATCAAAATTAATGCCTTCAAAACAAGTAAGAGTAGAAACATTTAATTCCTTTGCAGAAAAAGAAATAAGTTATTATTCATTATTACTTTACGGCAAAGAAAAACAAATGGCTTCTTCAAAACAATTCATAAAATTAATTACTTCTTCAATGAATGAACTTGGATTTACAACAGATACATTTCTAAATCATTACTTCACCACAAGAGAAAAACAAGGAAAAGATCAAAGACAATTATTTTTTTCATTTCTTTATGATTTTTCAGCAATACTTGATGCATTTTTATTAGAAAATAAAAATATATTAGAATTTGAAAAAAGATCAAATCTAAGTCAATTATCAGATAAAGTTACAGCAACATCCATACTCCAACTTTTAAAATTAGTAACAGAAAAATTAGAACAACAATCATTAAGAACATATAGTGATCAATTAATAGATATATTAAAATTATATGAAAATCACCCATCAACAAGAAAAAAATACAAATGGGTTTTAGTAGATGAATATCAAGATGTAAATTCTGAACAAGTAAAATTATTAAATTTAATAGCAATTGAAAATTTATTCGTAGTAGGCGACCCAAGACAAAGTATATTTGCATGGCGAGGAGCAGAGCCAGAAAGAATATATGACTTCGCAGATACAACAACAGAAGTAATACAATTAACAAAAAATTTTCGTTCAACAAAATCAATAGTAGACTTCACAAACAAATTAATAGGTGAACTAGGTTTTGAACCATGCACATCAAATTCAGAAATTGAAGGTTCAGTTACAATAACAAAATATTCCTCAGAAGATTCAGAAGCAAAAAGCATAGCAAAAGAAATATCCTTACTTTCAATTCCAAGAAATGAAATATTCATCTTATCAAGAACAAACAAAGGACTTGAAAAAATACAAAAAGAATGTGACAAACTTGGAATAAAATATTTAATAAGAACAGATGAGAAAAAACAATTAAATTTAGAACCTAAGGAAGATGAAATAACATTATCTACAGTACATGCGATAAAAGGATTAGAAGCAAAATTAGTATATGTAATACAAGCAAACTATAAAAATTATCCATGTAAAGCAAAAGATCATAGATTCGTTGAAATATTTACAGCAGAAAAAAATTATGATCAAATACAAGAAGAAAAAAGATTACTTTATGTTGCATGCACAAGAGCAAAAGATGTTTTAAGAATAACTCATACATCTTCACTTACACCATTCATAACAAAATCAGCTTCAAAACAAATTTGTTCAGAAATTATTGAAAGTACAAAAGAAGAAAAAAATGTAGAAAAACAAATAAAAGCCTTGAAACGTTGGAGATATTTAGAAGCACAAGACAGAGGAATATCTGCATATCAAATATTTTCAGATAAAGTTTTAGACAATTTGATAGATTTACAACCTTTAAATGTAGAAGAACTTGAAGGAATTTCTGGACTTTCAAAAGCAAAAATAAAAGAATTTGGGTATGACATCATTGCAGTAATGATGAAAAATGGATGAATTTATAATAAACAAAACTTTAAATACTTTAATTTCTAGAATATTACTTAAGGTGAATATCATGTGTATGAAAAAACTTGAAAATTGGTTCAACAAAAAAATTAAAAAAGTTACATTTTGGAACTTTGCTTTAATAAAAACATGTTTAATAATTTTTGGTATAATAATAGGAGCATATATTTCAAACTTTGTAAAAACGTTTATTTGGTATTGGATAGCAGTTTTTGCAATATTATATATTTGGATAATAATAAGATTCTTTAAGAAATAATCACTGGACATTTAGCAACAAAGTATTTAAATAAATTAAATACTATTTAATTATGGAATTTAAATTAGTAGTTTTTCAAGATAAAAGCATAAGAAGAATTTGGTACAATGATGAGTGGTATTTCTCAGTCATAGACATAGTAGAAGTATTAACTGAGAGTGTAGATCCAAAAGATTATTGGTATAGAATTAAAAAAAGAGAATTTGAGGAAGGAATTGAGTTATCGACAATTTGTCGACAACTGAAATTAGAGTCCTCAGATGGGAAAAAATACCTTACTGATTGTGCTAACACAAAATCATTATTTAGAATTATACAATCAATTCCTTCTAAAAAAGCTGAACCATTTAAAATTTGGCTAGCTAAAGTAGGGTATGAAAGAATACAAGAAATAGAAAATCCTGAATTAGCTCAAAAAAGAATGAAAGAAATTTACAAATCTAAAGGTTACTCTGATGATTGGATAGAAAAACGTGTCCGAGGAATAGCTATAAGGGATGAATTAACAGATGAATGGAAAAAACGTGGAGTAAAAGAAAGAAAAGAATATGCAATACTTACAAATGAGATAAGTAAAGCAACATTTGGAATTGAAATACACACTTATAAAACAATCAAGGATTTAAAATCTGAAAATCTCAGAGACCATATGGATGATTTAGAACTGATTTTTACAATGCTTGGAGAAGCATCTACAACTAAAATTGCAAGAAAAAAAGATGCACAAGGTTTTCATCAAAATAAAGTTGCTGCAAAAAAAGGTGGAAAAGTTGCAGGAATGGCGAGAAAACAATTAGAAAAAGAAACGGGTGAAAAAGTTGTTTCAAAAAAGAATTATTTACACCTAAATGAAAAGAAAAAAAATTTGAATTAGATTGTTATTTCAATCTACCTAAGAAATAATTAAGACAATCTAATTCATCAAAGTATGCTCTTTTTCTTATTTCTTTTCCAAATTCAAGAACGAAACTTTCATTTTTTTTAATTATAGCTCCACACACCGGACAATTTCCAGTCTCGTTCTTGATTTGAGATTCTAATCTAGTATGAATTAACTTATTTATATTTCCAGCATCTAAATCCTTTTTAAGCAATTTTAAATCTTCAAGAGGCATATTTTCAATTAATTTAACTAATTTATTCATTATATTTCCTCCTTCAATTCTTTTAAAATATTTTCATTATCAAACAAAACTTTAGCTCTTGTAATGTGTGATAAATAATAATTATCTTTTTTCAAAATACCTTCTTGACATTCAGTAACTGTATTTACCCAACAAACAATAATTTTATCTTCATTTTTTACATCTTTCAACTTAACATGACTTATTTTCTTTCTAAGTTCAAAAACATCATTTGCATCAGCTACTCCAAAAAGTTCAATTTTTTCATCATCGTAAGAAATCAAAGATAAAGATTTTAATTTAAAAATTTCTTCCACATTTTGCCAATAATACTTACTAAATAAAAAATAATTAGAAGAAGGCATCATTGAAATTAATTGTAAATATAACAAAGTATAACCTTCTTTTGAAATTTTAAACTGTTCAGCAAACCCCTCTCTCACTAAACTTATATTTGCAAATTCATTAATAAGTCTATAAATTTGTTTAGGCTTTCCATTACTCCCATCTTTAAGAACCTTTTTTTTAATAAAACCTTGAGCTTCCAACAAAACCATTTGTTGATGAACATAAGGAACACTGAATCCTAATTTCTGTGATAAATCAGTTGGAGATTGTTCTTTTTCTGCAACTTTTTTTAAAATTTCAAATTTGGAATTACTAAATAAAATATGTTCAGACATGTTATTTTTAATTTATACTAGTATTTAAGTTTTTCTATTTAATAATTAACTTATTTATTTAACTAAAAAATTAAATAAATCTCAAAATCATCATAAAATTAGAATAAAAATACATAATAGTACAAAGTTATTTAAATATTAAATTCATAACACATTCAATTTGACAATAGTATGAACTAAATTTGGTTATAAATATCAAATATAGTAATCACTATATAATTAATACAAAGAGGTGTGCACAAGTGAGGGTGCTTATGTTTGGATGGGAATTTCCACCATTTTTCGCAGGAGGAGTAGGAACAGTTTGCTATGAACTTACTAAACAGCTTGCTGAAGATGGAGTCGAAGTTCAATATGTAATGCCATTTTGTCCAGACAATTTAAATCCAGAATTCTTAAAGATTTATAACGCATCAAAAAATGCACCAAACATCAAATTATCTAAATCAATAAAAGTCACTAAAGTTAATTCAATTTTATCTGCATATCAAACTGAAAAAGAATACAAAGAAACACTAGAAAAATTAACATTTAAATCAAGCACATTAGGAAACAACAAAAACAACACTTCAAAATTATATGGAGAAGATATGTTTTTAGAAATAGAACTTTTTGCAAAAAGAGTTGAAAAAATGTTTTTAGATGGACTTTTTGATGATTTTGACGTAATTCATGCCCATGATTGGACAACAATTCCAGCAGCTTTAGTTTTAAAAAAATTATCAGGAAAACCCCTAGCAGTTCATGTACATATAACTGAATTCAACAAAACAGGAAACAACACAGCGAATCCAGATATCTACAAAATAGAAAAAGAAGGATTTGAAAAATCAGATAAAGTTATCGCAATAAGCAATCTCATAAAAGAAACTGTAAAACAATATGGAATCTCAGAAAATAAAATCGAAATAATACACAATGGCGGAATAAAAATGAACCCAAGAAAAGATGCCGACAAAATTTGGCTTATGGGTGAAAATTATTCAGAAACCGCAAAAGTAGTTATGTTTGCAGGAAGAATAACAGGAATGAAAGGTCCATTAAGATTTGTCGATATGGCAAATCTAGTTTTAAAACAACAACCTGACACATATTTTGTAATGGCTGGAACAGGAGACCAATTAAATCAGTGTATAGAAAAAGCAAAAGAATTGAAAATAGATAATAAATTTCACTTCTTTGGATTTTACACAAGAGAAGAAGCAGAAAAATTATATGATTTAGCAGATGTTTTTGTTCTTCCCTCACAACTTGAACCATTTGGAGTAACTCCACTTGAAGCAATGATTAAAAAAACACCAGTTGTATTAAGCAAACAATCAGGAGTTGCAGAAGTAGTAAAACACGTTTTAATAAATGATTTTTGGGACGTTGAAAAAATGGCATCAAATGTCGTAAGCCTTTTAGCATATCCACTTCTTCACAAAACAATAAAAGAAGAAGCATTCAAAGAAGCAGAAAAAATAGATTGGAAAAAACCAGCAAAAGAGTGTGAGAATTTGTATGAGAGGATGTTATCATGAAAAATAAAACAAATAATGAAAAACAAATGATAGTAGCATTCACAGCTCCAATAAAATTACAACATATGAATGTATTTCAATTAGGAACAAATAAAACATATTTTGATGAAGGAAGAACAACATATATAATTTCAAACGAAATAGAACCAATAATAAATAACGCATTAGAATCTTTATCAAATTTCATAAAAGAAAATTCTCAAAATATAACTCTACTTATTTCAGGAAATATATTAAACTACTTAAAAGAAAATTCAATTAAAACATTAAACAATTTAAGAAGATTTGCAAAATCAAGATTTATTTCATTAGCAACCAAACCTTATTTTAATTCACATATTAAAACAATGTCAAATGAAGAATTAAACTATCAAATAAAACTACATAGTAATCTAGTCAAAGAAGTATTCAGAAGAATGCCAAAATCAATAATTACAAATACTCCTATTGAAAACAAAGAAATTTTAAAAAATTTTAAATTAAAAAACGAATTAGTAATTGAAAATTTTCAAACAGGAATTCATAAAGAAAATATTTTATTAACACAAAGTTTTTTTGCAAATAAAACACAAGAAAAAATAACCAACGATTTAAATAATCTAACTAACATACTCAGTGAAATAAATGAAAACAATAATTGTGAATTAAAAAACCACATACAATCAGAGTTATCAAATATATTTCCACACATATCTAAATTAAATGATGAAAATATATTACAAGAATGGAGATTATTATCTTCAAACATTAATCATATGACAAAACAAGATTATGAAAATTATATTTCAATGATGAATATAATAAATGATTTATCATATAAACTAAAAAATGTAGAATTAATAAAACAAGGAAAAGAAATGATGGAGCCAATAATATTAAATGAACCATCAAAATTATTAACAAATAATTAAAATAAAAATTAAAAGAGGACGAGACAATGAATGCAAATGCAGATATGCTATTTGAGGCATCCTGGGAAATTACAAACAAATGTGGAGGAATATATACAGTTATAAGTTCCAAAGCAAAAATAATGCAATCCTTCTATAAAAAATACATTTCAATAGGTCCATTATTCGACAAATTACCTTTAGATTTCACAAAAGAAGAAACTCCAGAAGAATTTCAAGATATATTTTCAGAATTAAAATCACAAGGAATAAAATGTGTATATGGAACATGGAATATATTAGGAGCTCCAAAAACAATTTTAATAGATGGAAGAATATTATATCACGACTTAAATAATATAAAAACAACACTTTGGAATAATTTTCAAGTTGACACATTAAATTGTGCAAATGATTTCAATGAACCACTAATATGGTCATGGGCAGTAGGAATATTTTTAGACAAAGTTGCAAAAAAATTCAATGATAAAAAAATCGTAGGACATTTTCATGAATGGTTATCTGGTTTTGCATTATTATATTTAAGATTAAATAAATCAAATGTAAAAACCGTATTTACAACACATGCAACTATGCTAGGACGATCCATATCTCAAAGTGGAGAAGCACTAAGAAGAATACTTGATTTAATAAATCCAATAGATAAAGCAAGAGAACTAAGAATTATTGATAAACATTCAACAGAACACGCTTGTGCAAACAACGCAGATGTATTTACAACAGTTTCAGACATCACCGCAAACGAATGCAATAAATTTTTCAATAGATTACCTGACATTTTACCAAACGGATTATTAATTGAAGATTTTCCAAACTTTGAAAGAGCATCTTATAATCACATAAATTTAAAAAGAAGATTAAAAGAAAAAATAAAAGCATATTTTTTCCCATACTACACATTTGATGTAGAAAATTCTTTGTTATTTTATTTCGGTGGAAGATATGAATTTATAACAAAAGGATTAAACGTATTACCCAAAGCATTAGGAAAACTAAATAACTATCTTAAACTTTCAAATTCAAATCAAAATATAGTTATGTTATTTTTAGTTGCTGCAAATTCTCAAGGCCCAAAAAAAGAAGTATTAGAAAATGAAAATAATTACGATGATATAAAACAATTTATGGACACTATAACAGAATCAGTTGAAAATAAAATAGTATATGAAATATTATCTGAAAAAGAACCAAGTAACCTACTAGACAAAGAAGAACTCATAGCATTAAAAATGCATTATTATAAAATGAAAAAAGATGGACTACCTCCACTTTGTTCTCATAATTTAAATTATGATGAAATAAACGACCCACTATTAAATGAACTAAAAGCAAACGGATTACTAAATCGTTCTGAAGACCAAGTAAAAATAATAATGGTTCCATATTACTTAGATGGAAGTGATAGCTTTTTAGATATGGAATATTATGATATTGTAAATGCATCACATCTAGGAATATTTCCAAGTCTTTATGAACCATGGGGATATACTCCTTTAGAATCAATAGCATTTGGTGTACCTGCAATAACATCCGAAGAAGCAGGATTTGGAAAATTCTTAAAAGATAAACTCCCAAGCACATATCAAGGAGTATTTTTATACAATTGGCAAAACAATGTATTTGATGCATCTGATAGAATATTTGAATTAATGAGAAATTATATTTCATTTAACAGACATGCAAGAGTAGCTTGCAAAATGAATGCACACAAATTATCTTATCATGCAGATTGGAAAAACTTAATTACTTATTACATACAAGCACACAATAAAGCTTTAGAATCAAATAAATAATGAAACGAAAATATAAAATTTTAAATAAAGACTACGAATGTGAAGGAAACGAAAATTGTTTAGTTACAAATAACCATGGAAGTTATTTTTCAATAAATCCAAATAGCAACTTTAATGGTTGGTATATTTTCAATTCTAAAAATTGGATTTTAAGAAAAGTTATAGATTCAATATCTCCAATTCAAGCAGGAAAAATAACAGAAATAACTAATCTATTTTATGGAATTAGAAGAAAATTTGAAAACAAAGAAGAAGATATATTACTTATTTATAATTATTCCTTGTTGTATAATTGTCAAAAATTAAAATCAAAAATTAAATTAACTTTAGATAACAGAAATATACATGAACCAAGCAAAATAGGAAGAAATTTTGAAATAAAAAAAGAAGAAAATTATCTAGTTATAAAATTTACAGAAGAAAACAAAGAAAATTATATAGCAATAAAAGGAATACAAGACATAAATATAATAAATAATTGGCGAGAAATAAACTATTCAGATGATAAAAAAAGAAATTCACAAAGTAATTTTTGGATATATGATGCTTTAGAATTTTCAGCAAATTCATATGTAGTATTTAGCTATGGAGAAACAGAAAACATAGCAAAAACAAGAGCGGATATAGCATTCTTTCACTTCGATGAAATATTAAATTTCAAACATACATCACAAATACAACAAACACCACAATTTAACAATATAATCGATGAAAATTTAAACATTACTACAATATGTGCATTTAATTCATTAAATTCACTCATAAATTCATTTGAATTTAATTACAAACAATTCAACGCAATTTATGCAGGTTTACCTTGGTTTTTTCAAATTTGGGCAAGAGACGAACTAATAACTTTAGGAGGATTAATATCCTCTTCACAACACTATCAAAATGAAATTTCAATATCTCACACATTTGATTCAGAAGAAGAAATAAAAAATCACAATTTATATTTTGTAAAAAAAACATTATCAAGATACATAAATTCTATAACTCTTCAAGGAAGATTACCTAGTCTTTATCCAGAAACAACACTAGGTTCAATAGATGCATTTGGTTGGCTCGGAAAAAGAGTTTATGATTTCATAACTCATCTTAATGAAAGAAAAATATTATTTGACTTAATGTCAGATGAAGATTTAAGATTATGGTTTGATAAATTATATCAAGGATTACAAAATGCAAAACAAAATTATGGAAAACAAACATTATTTGCAAATGCAAAATGTGAAACATGGATGGATACGTCATTTAATGACGATGGAAGAGCAGGTTATTCCATAGAAATACAAACATTATTTTTAGCATTACACGATGCACTATTATTATTAGCAAAATTAATAGAATCAAAAGAAATATCTAAATTAAAAAAATCAAAAGAACAATTATTAAATAAAATAAAAGAAAAATTTGTTTTAAAAAACTTTAAAGGAATATTAGTAGACAGAATAACTCCTAAAGAATTAAATTTAAATTTAAACTATATAACAGATGCAAACAAAATAAGTGAATTAAATTTAAATGAACAAAATTATGACAAAAATATAAGATGCAATATATTTTTAGCAGCATACATTTACCCAAATTTATTTGAGAGAAAACAATGGGAAAATATTTTTGATTTTTATTTAGAAAATCTATTAACATCTTGGGGAGGAATAACAACAATATCAAAAGATAATGGTTTATTTCAACTAACATACACAGGTGAAAACAACAAAAGTTATCATCGAGGAGATTCATGGTATTTTGTAAATAATTTAACTGCATTAATATTATATAAAATAAACAAAGAAAAATATCATGAAATCATAAACAAATTAATAAAAGCATCAGTAAAAGACATATTAGAACAAGGATTCATGGGACACGCAAGCGAATTATCATCTGCAGAAATACAAGAATCCTGTGGAACAAAATCACAAGCATGGAGTTCAGCAACATTTCTAGAATTAATGATGGAATTATATAAATGAAATGGGTTTGTCCCAAGAGTCGAAATATTAAAATTTCTACCTTGAAATATTATCAGAAATTTGCACGATTCATGCAGTGTAAATTTCGTAAAATCTGACTGCGTTCAGTGATTTTTCGTAGAATTTTAATAAATAATTGAGACTTGGGACAAACTCAATGAAATAAAAACATATATAAATTATTAAATTAATTAAATAACTGATATTATGGCAGATAGAAAAGTTAATTGGGTTTTAACACTTGTGATGTCCATTTTTTTTTGGAGCACTAGGTGTTGATAGATTTATAATGGGAAAAGTAGGAACAGGAATATTAAAATTATTAATATCTGTACTCACTTTAGGATTTGCTGCTTGGATTTGGTGGTTAATAGATGTAATATTAATTGCAACTAAACACAAATTTGAAGGCGTTCAATGGGTAGATAAATAATTTTATCTTCTTCTTGAAAAACTTCTAGAATTTCCACTATAATTTTTCTTTTGGAAATTATTTTTTCCTTTTTCATTTCTAAAATTATTATCTCTTCTTTGAAAAGTATCCGACTTAGTTTCAACAACTTTAACATTTTTTATTTTTTCTAAATCAATTTTTTTATCATCTTTTCTTTTACAAACAAAAAATGCATGATCTTTTTCAAAAGGTTCAAGTTCTCTATAATCAACAACAGTCATAACGCTCTCAAGCTGAGCTCTTGTAAGCTTAAATATTTCTCTAGGAGATTTTGTAACATCAACACTTCTAGCCTTCAAAGCCAATAAACCAAAACCACCTTCTTTTAAAAAAATATCACAATTCTTAACAAAAATTTCAACTTGATTTTTTTGAGCAATATCCATAAAAACAATATCTACCTTAGGAACAAAATCAACATATCTTTCTGGATGAAAAGCATCGTCCATTATAGGAGCAATATTTTCTTTAACTTCACATAAAAAAACCAAATCTCTTACAACTCGTGGTGCAAAATCCAAAGCATAAATTTCACCATCTTCAACCATATCAGATAAAAAACTCACAGTATAACCATGACTTGCACCTAAATATAAAATTGTACTGTTGGTTTTAATTCCAAGCTGAGAAATATCTTTTGCAATAGACGCAAACAACTTACTTCTTTCAGGATCAACTTCCTTATAATAATCACCATTAAGTTTGATAATCTTTTCTTCAAAAAAAGCTTTATTTAATTTAGTTTTAATAAAATAACTAGTCTTCTTTCCCTTTCTTTCCATAAACAAATTTGGAAATTTTCTTAATTCTTCCATTTTCTCATTCCTTAAATTATTTTAAAAAAACTAATTTTTTGTAAAAGTATTGAACTTAAAATAATTCCAGTCAATACTAAACCCTCATATAAATAAATACTTTTGTCTAAATAAACTATAAAAAAAGTAACAATAAAATTAATACAATGAAATATACCACCTGTTATAGCAACAACAGATGTATTTTCTAAATAATTTTTTATAAAATTCTTTTTTTTATTTTTTAAAAATCCTTCTTTCAATAAATAAGTAAGAACAAAAACAAAAACATGAACTGCAATTAAACTAGTAAAAAATATATATTTAGAATCAACATATTTGTAAGTAGTATAAAGTCCTATAGCAACAACCGAAATAAAAATAATTCTAATTAAAAATAATACTCCTTTTATTTTTTCAAATAAATTCTTAAATTTTTTTTTAATCTTAGAAGTTTTCATTTAAATTTAGTCTCCAAATCTTCTTTCATTTTATTCGCAACAACTTCTCCTTTGAAGAAATCAATCTTAGCACATTGAGCAAGTTTATCAGCCAAAATTCTAGAAACTTTACCTTTTTCTTTATTCCCAGCAACTAAATTATGATTAATAATAAAACCATGTTTAGGACATCTAGCACCAGATTTTAAATGTCTAAATAAAGCTTTTTCAGCACCAAGCATTTGAATAGTAGAAGCAGGCATCATAGCAAGCTTTTTCAAACTTCCAGCACTAACAAGCATTCTAGCACCAATATTAGTTCCAGCAAGAATTTGAAAATTAGGCATATTAATTTTCATAATATTTTCTATATAAGTTAATAAATCTTCCTTCAATTTAAAAAGTTGAGTTATATTTTTAGCAGTTTCAATTTGCATAGCAACATCTTTTTCATCTAAAATATTACCCATAGTATCTTTTCCAAATTCTTCTTTTAATTCTTCATAAGATTTTGTAGAAATTAATTTACAATAAACTTCATTATCTTCCATTGAAAATTCCATTTCAGGCAAAGAATAAGCATGCCACTCTCTAAGTCTTTTTGTTAAAGAATTCAAAACTTTAGTTAATTCATCCACTGTATTCATAGCTTGAATTATCATTAAATCAAAACTAACAGCTTCTTTAACCTTAATTTTAGTTTCCTTCATTAAATCCTTTTTTAAATCTGAAAATTTGCTCATGTTTGTTTAAATTTCGAATTTATTTATAAATACTTATGGTTCTAGACATTTTTTACGACAAAACCTTTATAAATTAACTATTAATCCTTAGAATATTAAATAATAGTCTCAATTATTATGTATTAGGTGAATAATTATGGGTGAAACTAAATTAGTAAGCGTAGGATCATTAAAAAAAGGAAGCAACGTTGTAGTTGACGGTGTAGCATCAGTAGTTACAGATTTAAGCGTTTCAAGACCAGGAAAACATGGACATGCAAAAGTAAACTTCATGGCAGTAGGAATGATAGACGGAAGAAAAAGAAACATGGTTATGCCAGGGCACGACATGGTTCCAACTCCAGTTATAGGAAAAAGAAACGCACAAGTATTATCATTAACTCCAGATCATGCAAATGTAATGGATTCAGAAACATTTGAAACATTCGATTTAGCAATTCCAGACGAATTAAAAGGACAACTTTCAGAAGGAATGACTATTGTATATTGGACAATATTAGACGACAAAGTAATGAAGTCAATAAAAAACGATTAGGTGAAAAAATATGGCAAAATTTCCAGAAGCAAATGCAAGATTATTCAAAAATATCTTCATATGTAAAAAATGTAAATCAAGAATTAGAGCTCCACAAATGAAGGTTTTACAAGGTAAAATATCTTGTAGAAAATGCGCTTCAAGAGCTTTAAGAGTTGTAAGAATGAAGTAAATTTTTTTATTTTTATTATGTTTTCTAGATTGTTTAGTGACTTAAGCGTAGCTTTAGTCGCTGGCGTAGTCATATGCCAATAGACGAATGAAGTAGATTTTTTTATTTTTATTAATGTTTTCTAAATTATTTCCGAATTTTTCTCAAGCAAATATAAATAGAACTTAAATTAACTTATTTTTAGTTTTCAAATGCAAAAGTATATAAGTAAGTACACATATTTTACTTATGTGATATAAAATGACAAATATGACTTTGGCAATACCTGAAGATTTACACTCTATAATAAAAAAACACAATGAAATTAAATGGAGTGAAATTGCAAGAAAAGCTTTGTGGGAACAAGCAAAAAAATTAGAATTAATGGATAAAATATTATTTAAAAGTACATTAAGTGAATTAGATTCAAAAGAAATTGGTGATTTAATAAAAAAAGAAGTTGCAAAGAGGCACAAAACATATGAGGTTGATAATAGACACAAATGAAATAATTTCAGCTTTAATTAAAAATAGCATTTCTAGAAAAATAATTTTAAATAACAACTTTAATTTTTATTCACCTGATTTTGTAAAATTTGAAATATATAAACACAAAAATTTAATACTTAAAAAAAGTAATTTAACTGAACTAGAATTTAATGAAGTAATATCTATTCTATTTGACAATATAACTGTAATAGATATTTCAGTTTATTTTAATTATTTGAATAAAGCCAAATTAGAAATCAATGATGAAAATGATTTACCTTTTTTAGCGTTAGCTTTATCTGGAAATTATGATGGAATTTGGACTAACGATAAAGATTTTGATGGTGTAAAATCAATAAGAGTATATTCTACAAAGGATTTAATTAAATTTTTGTAACAATAACATTTATAAATAAACTAATTCTAAGTTTGACTATGTTAAGGGTTGGTGAGTATTCATGAATAAAAAGTTATTTTTAATTTTGATAATTCTTGTTTTAATGACATTAAATATTAATTTTTCAAACGCAGGAACAAGTGTTGAATGTGAAGATGTTGTTACTTCAGTTTTTACATCTTCATATAATTGTGGAAAGGCTTGTAATTATATTGAAGATTGTTCATGTGAAATGGTACCTTCTCAAAAATGTACTTACGATGGAGGACCTTATAATTGGTGCGATTTAGAAGGACAATTATTTTTCTCTGATGATTGTGGAACTTGTGAAAATACTTTAGGTTGTACATGTGTTGATGATGCAACTCCAGTTTATCAATGTCAAGGTCCTGCAAATTTTTGTGCAAACGAATATGATGGTTCTTATTGTAATGGCAATACTAAATTAACTTGTTATAATAAAAATATTGTTCCTGGTTCTTCAACGTATTGTCCTTGTGGTTGTGAAGAATCCACTGGTGGTGGAGGAACAGCTAAAGGAACTTATGCATCTTGTATTTCTTGTTGTGGAAATGGAGAATGTGATAATGGTGAAACTTATGAAACATGTCCAAAAGATTGCACACAAAATTTTTGTTTAGGAACTTTACCTAATGGTGCTACAAAGTGTTTAAATGATGATATTTATTTAACAACTAATTTAACTTGGGAGTATGTCGGAAGTTCATCTACAAGTTGTACTTCAAGAAAGTGCGAGTATTATTATTTAGGTTGTCCTGATAAAACAACGCTTCAAGTTTGGAATCCTGCACAAATTGCTTTGCCTTGTGATTATTGTAATGACAATAACTGTTCATATTGTGGCGATGGAACAAGAAATATATACAAATATGGAGCTATAGTTGTAAGTCAAGCAGGAGCATCTTCAAGTTTATGTGACTATAGTTCAGATTGCATTAATGGATGGAGATATTGGTGTGCATGTAGAGGTTCTGGTTGTCCAGGAGGAAGTGTTTGGGAAGGAGAAATAGCTGAAGATAATAGTGTCTCTCCAAAATTAACTGCAGAAACATGGTACAATATGAAAATGAAATGTGATAGTTGTTCTGCTGATGGAGCTTGTTTAGATAATTATGTAGAACAATGTGATGATGGAAATACAATAACTGAAAAATGTGCTTATGGCTTAACTAGTTGTGAAGTTTGTAATTCTGGTTGTACTAAGATTGCAGGAGAAACTTCATATTGTGGCGATGGAAAAATAGATAGTACATATGAACAATGTGATGACTCTAATAAAAATAGTGGTGATGGTTGTTCTGCAACTTGTAAGTTTGAATGTACAGCAACAATACCTGATGGCGCTATGATGTGTGAAAATGACAATATTAGTTTAACTTCATCATTAGCATGGAATAATGCTGGAACTTCATCAACTTCATGTACTTTAAGAAAATGTGAATATTATTATAACCCAACTTGTGGAAATGGAATTAAAGATGAAGGAGAAGAATGTGATGATGGAGATTTAGATAACACAAATAGATGTACTACTGAATGTAAATTTGCACGCTGTGGAGATAACTACACCCAAAATTTTTGGTATTTGAATATTTCAGATTGGTTTCATTATGAAGAAAATTGTGATTCCGGAATTAATAATGCTGATGAAAACCAAGTTTGGAGTTTAAACCAAGTTTGTAACTACGATTGTTCTGGTTATATAGATAATTATTGTGGCGATGGAGAAATTTTTACAGGAGGTTTAACTCCTCCAGTAGAAGAATGTGATCCAGATACTTATGGTTGTGTTGCTTGTCAATTTAATAATACTTGTACAGATAGTGATGGTGATAGTATCTATGTTAAAGGACAACTTTCAGGTATTAGAAATTTAAGACCTTTTCCACCAATACCACCTGGTACTGCTTTTACTGATTATTGTTTAGATAGTAAAAATTTAAGAGAATATAGTTGTATTATTAATGAGATTAGTTATGAATCTAAAATTTGTCCAACATTTTGTACTAATGGTTATTGTGTAAATGATTGTGCTTCAAATTTATTTCCAAATTATCAAAAAACAGGATATACTGGAAATCCATTAACTTATGATTCAAATGACGAACCTTTAAGAATTGATGATACAAGTATAAATTCTTGTTGTCCTAATCAGAATGATTGTGTTATGGAAATATTTGGAAGTGGTTCTTGTGCTAATGAAGATTATCCTTGGGATTATTATGGAGATAAAATAATAACTCATGTTTGTGATGATGGTAAATGGGTTGATTTAGATTCAACTCAAACTGCTTGTGAAAAAGGTTCTCACACTTGGGCTCCAGGTGGAATTGAAAACATACAAACATATCACGATTTAGGAACAACAAACAGTGCAGAGTTCCCAGTTGGAGAATACAACGAACTAGGAGAAATGGAATGTTGTGGCGACGATGGAAACGAATCTTTAATCACAACGGATTGTTATGGAAATATTTTAACAACACCTGTTTGTTGTCCAGCAGATTATTACAAAGTTATTGGTGGACAATGTGTATTATCCGACAGTTGTCCTAGTTTAGAAAAAACTGCAAAAGTTGTAACAGACGTTCCTTCAGGTATGGAGGGAGAAGATTTAGCAGAAGTATTACAACAACAAGATCCTAATTTAGGATGTTATGATGTTGACACATGTAGCAAATTAATTGTTGATTTATCACCAATAAACATACCTTCACCAACACCAACACAAATTTGTGATGAAGAACCATCTTGTGTTTTCAAATCAAAAACAAATAAGGATATAAGTGGTATTAGAATTTATTCTTGCGAAGAAGCAGAAGTTTGCATTAATTCTCCAGTTTGTAAAGAAGTTGTAAGTGATTTACCTTTTGAAGAAAAAGCAGATTTAGTTTTATACGATGAAAATACAAATCAAATTTATGATGG
>JBFXLI010000006.1:29095-47244 GCA_050187915.1 Candidatus Woesearchaeota archaeon | reverse complement strand
TCTAATTCAGTCTTTAATTTACCTTCTTTTCCAATCAAAACAGCAATCCTATCTTTAGGAACCTTTAATTCATACGAAAACTCTTCCATTTTTAAAAAGAATTCTAGTTCATTTAAAAAGCTTTACTTTGATTTTTTTGTCATTTTCAATAAAATTTCATCCTCAGAAGGCATATCCACCTTAAACCTTCTAAAAAACAAACAAATATTTTTTATATCTCTTTCAAGCATATGTTTAGCATTACCAGCTTCAATACTACAACTTTGAGAAAAATCAATAAAAACAGGACGATTATTTTGCATCAAAATATTAAATTCCGACAAATCACCATGAACCAAACCAATTTCAAATAATTTCTTCATATTTTTAATAATTTCATTAAATACTTTTTTTGGATTTTTTAATTCAACATCCTTCAACAAAGGAGCAGCTAAATCACCATCATTAATAAATTCCATAACAATAATATTATCCTTAAAAGCATACACACTCGGAACCCTAATAATCTCTCTCGCCTTCATTAAATTCCTATATTCCCTCTGAGTCCAAGCAAAAATAATTTTACGTTTTTGCCCTTTCAAAGTAGAATATCTAGGATCCTGAGAAATATAATCAAACATCTTATTAAAATTACAATTTTCCAACCTATAAATTTTCACAACAACATCTTCACCACTAGATTTCGTTGCAGTAAAAACATTAGCTTCCTTACCAGGTTTCAAAGTAGTATTCAATTCTTCAAAATGTCCTTGACTAGATAACTTTCTCAAATTATTAATAGTAAAATTATCAAAAACATTACCATAAGTTTTGAAAGCTTCCCTTGAATTTCTTACCATTAAGAATTTAGAAAAATAGGAATTATATAAATATAGATGAACGAACAGAGTTCAAATCCTATAAAAAAACAAATTCCAAGTTAGAAAAAAGGTGAGCCTGTGGAGATTCCATGAGCAAAGCGAAGGGTGCCAAACTTGAAAAGTTTGAGCATGAACGAACAGAGTTCAAATCCTATAAAAAAACAAATTCCAAGTTAGAAAAAAGGTGAGCCTGTGGAGATTTGAACTCCAGACCACTCGATATCTTTTAAGAACAGCGCGAAACTAATTCTCATATCAGTCGAGCACTCCACCGGACTAAGCTACAGGCTCAAAAAATGGCGCCTTCGACCAGGATCGAACTGGTGACCTGTCGGTTAACAGCCGACCGCTCCACCGCTAAGCTACGAAGGCACATCAATTCCTCAGAATAAACATTTAATTTATAAAACTAACCTTTATTTTTAAATAAAAATAAAAATATTTATAAATAGAGTGTTTAACATTATATTGCTAAGTAATTTCACTTAACATAGGTGTGTAAAAAATGGTAAACGATATATCTAGACGTACAGTTTTAGTATTAGTTGTATTGACTCTAGTTGTTTCTTTATTTAGTATGTTTGCAGTAGTAGATACGTTAAAAGGTAGACAAGAGTTCGTATATATGAATACACCTGAGGCTACTACATCTAATATAGGAACAGCAGAAGTACAATTAAGTATAAAACAACCAGCGACACCAGTTATAATGACTGGACAGGTAATTTTAAAAGTTAAATAAAAAATAATTAAATAAATTAATTGAGGTAATAAAAAATGGAAGACATTTCAAATAGAACATTGGCACTTTTCTTAGTGGCAGCAATAGTTGTTTCAATTGCTGGTACATTAGCAGTTTTAGAGACTGCAAAAAAAAGTCCTGCAGGTTTTCAAGCTACAGGATTTGCAACAAATACATCAGATGGTTTAGTAAATTTAACAGTAAGTAAATCAATTATGATTGAATTAAATGATTCAATAATAAATTTTGGTAATTGTGAAGTTTTAAATGCGGCTGCATGGGGTTATTTAGCAAGTAATGCAAATTCCACTGCTGTAAATTTAAATTGTGATAATACTTCAAGTTGGAATACTACTCATGGAGATTGGATAGAAGTTGTAAATATTGGAAACGTTAATGTAACAGTAGTTGTAAAATCAAGTATAAATTCAACAGATTTTTTTGATGCATATTCAAACCCAGCAGATGTTGGTACTGCTTGGTTCAAGTATTGGACTATAAATGAAGCTATAAATCCAGGTTGTGTAGGTTCAGTTCAATCAACACATACATTATTTGCAGATACAGTTACTGAATATCAAGCATGTACTGATTTAAGAGCAGGTGCACAAGTAGATGGTGAAAATCCTGGTTTCAGATTATATGTTGATGTAAATATAACTGGTACAGTAACAGGTACACAAGATACTACTACTTTAACTTTTATTGCTGAAGATGCAACAGTTTAAGGGTGTGTATTAATTGAAATTTTTTAATTTTTTTTTAATTCTTTTAATTCTTATTTTTAATTCAAGTTTAGTTTTCGGAATAGGATTGTCTCCTCCATCCTATGTTGCTCAATATGAGGATGGAAAAACTGAAACATTTAATTTTGTAGTTATTCAAGTTGGTCCCCCAACATATATTGAACTTAGTGCAGATGGATTTTTATCAGAATATGTAACTTTATCAACATCTAATTTTACTTTAGAAGCCAACAGCAAAAAAGAAATTTCAGCAACCATAACTTATCCTGAATATAGTAAAATAACTGAATATGGAAAACAAAAATTAAAAATTTTAGCTGAAGAAAAACCTATGCCAGGTACTGTGGGAATGGGTGCAGTAACTGCTGTAAGGGGGGTTATTGTTATAGAAGTTCCAACACCAGGAGAATATGGTAAAATAACAAATTTCAAAATAGAATCTGTAGAAAAAGGACAAGATACAGAATTACAATTAATACTTACAAATAAAGGAACATTTCCTTTAGTCAATAAAAAAGCACAAGTAACAATTTACGATTCTGAAAATAATAAAATAGATGAATTCAATTTTAATAATTTAAATATTCCTATAAAAGAATCTAAGGAAATAATTGAACCAATAATCTCAAGTAAATATGTTGAAGGAAAATACAAAGCAGAAGCAACATTTACATTTTCAAATGAAATAACTCCACATAAATTAACAACAGAATTTTTCATAGGTAAAACAGATATAGTTTTAGAAGATTATACAAGAAATGTAACAAGAGGAGAAGTAAGTAAAATTAATTTGAAATTCCAAAGCATTTGGGGTTCACCACTTTCAGGAGTTAGAACATATTTAACTTTCAACAAAAAAACAGATCAACTTCCAGTGCTTGATTTTATGCCTTTTGGAAAATCAAGTATAACTACATATTTGGATGTACCTGAAACAGCAGGAAGTCAAGTAACAGCAGACTTAGAAATAAAAGTTCCAGTAGAAAATGGTTTTGAAGAAAAAATAGTAGAATTAAACTTTGATGTATTGGAACCAATAGAACAAAATGAAAAATATAAAAATACATCTTCAACTATGTTAGTATATATTTCCTTTGTAATTTTATTAATTTTAATATTAATAACTTTTAACATATATTTAATTACCAAAACAAAAAAAGAAAAAAAGGAAGAATAAAATGAAAACTAAACATAAAACTCATAAGTTATTATTTTATTTTTTCATATTTATTGTAATATTAACATTAATACCTATATTAGTTTATCTTTCAATAGATAAACCATTTAAAGTTCAATATTTAGAATATGATTTTAAAATAAAAAATCAAGTTGGGTTTATGTTAGATAGTGACATTTTACATTTTGGTGGAGCTCCACAAGGAAGTCAACTTCAAAGAAATATAACTTTATCAATTGCATTTCCTTCAATTGTTAAAATAGGTTTTGAAGGGCCAGGAAATATAATTTCAAGCGATAATAATTTTTATTTAGAAGCAAATAAAAATAAAAGTTTAGAATTTATTTTAACAACTCCTAATGAACCAGAAGGAAATTATAGCGGCATAATATTTATAGAATTTTATAAACCATGAAAATTTCAAATAATATTTTGGCTTTTTTCGTTTTAATGTTTTTAATTAGTTCTATATTTTTAAATTTACTAATATATAAAGAATTTAACGATCAAGAATCTATATCCTTTTTTTCAGGATATGCAACTAATGTTGTGAATGCACAAATTAATTTATCTGTTGATAGATCTATATCCATAGTTTTATTTAATAATACAATAAATTTCGGAACTTGTGAAATAAATTCAACAAAAGGTTATTCTCTTTTAGATAGTAATCAATCAAATTTGAGTTTAGACAATTATTTATGTATAAATGGAACCTTTCCAGATTATTTAGTATTAGCAAATATAGGAAATGTAAATGCTAATGTAGATGTAAAAGTAGGAACAGCTCCAAGAACATTTTTTAATGACACTAATTCTTGGTTGGCTTTTGCAGTAAAAAATAATTCAATTTCAAGTTATTGTGAACAAAACCCACAATCTTCTTATTTAAATTTTTCAGATTCAAATATAGAATATCAAGCATGTTCAAAATTAACCAAAAATAATGCTTTTAATCTTTCAATAAAAGCATATATTTCTTCCCAAGCTTCAGGTGGAGGAGACTTGGCAATAACATTTGTAGGTTCAGAAGCCACTTAATTGAAATGTTTATATATTATTAATTCTTATTTTTATCAATGCTTACACAAAAATCCAAAGCAATTTTAATTTTAACAATATTTTTTATAGTTATAACTTTAATCTTTAATCAAAATTTTTCTCAAAATCAAATAACAGGAAAAACAACAGGAAATTTAGAAATATGTATAAATAATCCACCAACACTAGTATTTAATTGCTTATCTACATTCAATCAAAGTACTTTAATACAACCATATACATATGAATGTCAATTATCTGCAACAGATGCAAATCCTTCATCTACATTTACTTATGATTATATTGGACCATATAATTTTACATTCAATGAAAACACAGGTTATTTCTATTTTACCCCAACACAAGAAAATATTGGAACAGAAGATGTTTTATTTTATGTTTATGACAATTCAAACTGTTATAACAATTATTCAACCAGATTAATAGGATACAATATTTTAGATATAAATGATCCTCCAATATACCAAAACCAAATTCCAGATATAACTTTCAATCAAGGTTATTCATTTAGAAACATTTTTCTCAATGATTATTTTTTTGATCCAGATTTAGACCCTTTATCTTATACTGTAATTAAAACAGATTCAGCATTATCTATTACAATTTTACCTACCTCAGAAATAATTTTATCTCATTTAAGTTGTGGAGAATCAACCATAATTTTTCAAGCAAAAGATCCAGGAAACTTAACAGCAGATAGTCTTCCTCCAATTAATGTTAAAGTTATTTGTCAATCCACACCACCACCAGTAACAGGAGGTGGAGGAGGATTTTCAGAACCATGTGAACCTTTATGGAAATGTGAAGATTGGGGAGCTTGTTATCCAAATGGAACACAAAAAAAAGAATGTAAAGATATATTTGCATGCGATTCAAATAATTACTTAAAATATTTCTGGCAAGAATGTACATACATACATCATTGTGACAATAAAATAAAAGATCAAGATGAAGAAGGAGTTGATTGTGGAGGAATAGATTGTGAAGTTTGTCAAACTTGTTTTGATAAAATTCTAAATAATTTAGAAGAAGAAGTTGATTGTGGAGGACCAAATTGTCAACCTTGTAAAAATTGTTATGATGGAATACAAAACTATGGAGAAACAGGAATAGACTGTGGAGGATTATGTGATCCCTGTCCAAGTTGTAGTGATGGAATACAAAACTATGGAGAAACAGGAATAGACTGTGGAGGAAATTGTCCACCTTGTTTTTTAGTAAATTTACCTGCACCCTTACAATTAAAAAATGAGTCTCTTTGGGAAGAAATAATTTTATTAAGTATATTTTTACTTTTAATATTAGCATTTTTATCAAAACTTTTAAAATCAAAATTAGATCATTTAATTTCAAAATTTATATGGTTTTTTTCAAAAAAGAGAAAAAAACAAATTTTATTACCTTTACTTGAAGCAAAAATATTACTAAATGAAATTCAATCACTTGAAGACAACATTTCACAAGAAGAAATAATAAAATATAAAGAAAAAATTACAAGTGATATTCGTCATATTTTTGAGTATTTAATAGGACAATATAGTCAAGCAGATTTAGTTACAAAACAATTAAATAAATTAAAAACAACACAATTAGTAAAACAAATATTATCTAGAGAATATATTTTATTAGAAGAATTAGAAAAAAATAAAAATCCAACTATATTTGAATTAAAATTTTTCATTCAAATATATAGAACTTTAATTTTAGATTTTTCAGAAGCAACAAGAGAATTAACTAAAAGAAAAATTGAAGAAATACAAATTTCACCTAAAAATAATACACTTAAAACAAAACAATTATTGTTCGATTGTTTTTTAACTCAAGAATTTGAGAAATTAGATTTAAGTAAACTCAAATATATTGATGCAATGAAAACATATAATTCTTTATCTTTACCAGAACAAGAAGAAGTTTATGATTATTTAAAATTAACATTCGACTTAATAAAATATCAAAATACATATAGTGATATTAATTAATAACATTTTTAAATAACACTTACTTAATCTAAAACATGTCTAAAAAAACCCCTTTAATAGAATTAAATGACGTATGGAAAACCTATAAAATGGGAGATAATTTAGTACATGCACTAAGAGGACTAAATTTAAAAGTTTACGAAGGTGAATTTGTAGCAATTATGGGACGTTCTGGTGCAGGAAAAAGTACTGCAATGAACTTAATAGGATGCTTAGATATTCCAACAAAAGGAACAATTTTATTAAACAACCAAAACATATCTCATATGTCAGAATCAAAATTAGCTCAAATACGCGGAAAAACAATAGGATTTATATTTCAAAAATTTAATTTAATAAATACATTAACAGCAAAAGAAAATATAATTCTTCCTTTAATATTTCAAGGGTATAGTGAAGAAAAAAGAGAACATACAGCAGAAAAACTTTTATCTCTTGTCGATTTAAAGGAAAGAGAAAATCATAAACCTTCAGAATTATCAGGCGGACAACAACAAAGAGTAGCTATTGCAAGAGCATTAGCCGCAGAACCAAAAGTAATATTAGCAGATGAACCAACAGGAAATTTAGATAGTCAAACAGGCGACAAAGTTATAGATTTTTTAAAAGAATTACACAAACAAGGAAAAACCATAGTTATGGTAACTCATGATGAACACTTAGCTAAAATTGCTGAAAGAATTGAAGTCTTAAGCGATGGACAAATAATAAAATCAAAAAAAAGGTGAAATTAATGAAAAAAATAAATTTAATTATAATATTAGGGATTGTTTTGATTATGACTTTTCCTATGGTGTTTGCTGAAACAAGTTCATTGTCAGCGAATTTAATTCGTTATGAACCACTACCAGCATATCCAGGACAATATCTTACAGTATATGTAGAGCTTGAAAATACAGGAAACGAAGATGCTTCAAATGCAGCAATACAAGTTATAGATTCATTTCCATTTTCAACAGTAACTTCTTCAAAAAACATAGATGAAATTGGAATATTAAAATCTCAACAAAGTTTTGTTTCAAATTTTAGATTAAGAGTAGATAGCAATGCAATTGTTGGAATAAATAAATTAAAAATAAGATATACTGATGACATTAATAGTAACAACTGGATTGAAAGAGATTTAGATGTTGAAGTAAAAAATTCACAATCAACAAAATTAACAATAAATCAAGTTGAAATTTCACCAGTTGAAGTTTATCCAGGAAATCAAGGAATAATTTCATTAACAATTAAAAATTCAGATAATATTGTTTTAAGAAATGTTGCAGTTAAATTAGATTTAGAAACTTCAGATTTACCTTTTATTCCAGTAACATCAACAACAGAAAAACAAATTTCAATAATGCAACCAAATTCAATAAGTGAATTAGATTTTCCATTAAAAGTATATCCTACAGCAACACCAGGATATTATAAAATACCTTTATTAATTACATTTTATGATGATGAAGGAAATGAACAAGAACAAGAAGATTTAATTGGAATAATAATTAGTTCAGCTCCAGAATTAAAAATTGTTGCAGAACACAAAACATCTCTAAATAACATACACACAATAGATTTAAAAGCAATAAATAAAGGAATAAATGATTTAAAATTTTTAGATATAATTTTGTTGGAAAATGAAAACTATGAAATAATATCCACAAACGAAGATTATGTTGGAGATTTAGATTCAGATGATTATAGAACAGCTTCATTTGAATTAACATCAACAAACAAAGAATTTAATTTAATGGTTCAAACATCTTACAAAGATGAAAACAACAAAGAATATTTAGATAATATAGAAGTTCCAGTAAAACTGAATGAAAAATATACAAATCCAAAATCAAACATATCATTTAGTTCAATAATATTAATATTATTATTAATTGGTGCAGGAATATATATATTTAAATTAAAAAGAAAACATAAAAATTAATTTAATAATTTTTTATTTTTAAATTTATAGGGTGGTTTTTTGAATATACTTGAAGCCTTTAAAATGGCATTTAAAAATTTACTTTCTAGACGTCTTCGTAGTTGGCTCACTCTTATAGGAATATTCGCAGGAATAGCTGCAGTTGTTGCATTAATAAGTTTAGGACAAGGAATGCAAGATGCAATAAATGATCAATTTGCAGGTTTAGGTGTTAATCTTTTAACAATAACAAGTGCAGGAGTAAGTTATGGTCCACCAGGAACAACAAATTATGGAGCACTAACAAGTCATGATGTAACTATATTAAAAAGAATTAATGATGTAACTCACGTAATTCCAAGGTACATAGAAATGGCAATATTAAATAAAAATAATCTTGATATTTATTCTTATGTTGTTTCAATGCCTGGAGGAGAAGAAGAACAAATATTAATAAAATCAGGAAATTTAGAACTTGAAGAAGGTGGAAGTTTTTTTGAAAAAGATTCATCAAATAAAGCAGTATTAGGATATTCAGTTGCGTACAATTCAGATTATACATTCAAAGTAGGAGATAAATTTACAATAAAAGGACACGAGTTTAAAGTTTCTGGAATAATGAAAAAGAAAGGAAACTTTGCAACAGATGGAGCAGTTTTAATATCCACAAAAACATTAGAAGAATTATTTGATGTAGAAAATAATTATAATGTTATAGTTGTAGTTGTTGATGAATTAACAAATATAGACGAAACAAAAGAAATAGTTGAAAGAACATTAAGAAAGGATAGAAATCAAAAAATTGGAGAAGAAGATTTTAAAGTTTCAAGCATTAAAGAAACAATAAATATGCTTAATGATATCTTGCTAACAGTACAAGTTTTATTAATAGGAATAGCTGCAATAAGTCTTTTAGTCGGCGGAATAGGAATCGCAAACACAATGTATACTGCAGTATTAGAAAGAAGAAGTGAAATTGGAATTATGAAAGCAGTTGGAGCAACAAACCAAGATATTTTAATTTTATTTTTAATAGAATCAGGATTATTAGGACTTGCAGGTGGAATTTTAGGTTTAATAATTGGAATAACTATAAGTAAATCAGTTGAATTTTTTGCATTTCAATATTTTGGAGAATCAATATTAAAAGCATCAATACCAATAACATTAATAGTAGGTTCATTATTATTCGCATTTTTAGTTGGAGCAATATCAGGAACATTGCCTGCAAAATCAGCATCAAAAATGAAAATAGTTGATACATTTAAAAATTAAAAAAAGATAAAAATGATAAAAGAATATTTTAAAATTGCATTCAAATCTTTGAAAAGAAGAAAGATGAGAACTTTCTTAACTTTATTAGGAATAGTCATAGGAATAGCTGCAGTAATTTCTTTAGTTAGTTTAGGACAAGGATTACAAGATGCAATAGATCAACAATTTGAAACAATTGGTTCAGATAAAATATTCATACAACCCAAATCTGCAATGGGAATAATGACTATGGGACAAGTACAAAATCCTCTAACAACAAAAGATGAAGACTTTTTAGAATCTATATCAGGAGTTAAAGCTGTGTCAGGATATTCTATGATAAGTGGTAAAATTGAATTTCAAGGAACTATAAAATATTTTTTAGTTGTTTCTGTACCTCAAGATACAGGAAAATTAAAATTAGTTATTGACATGATGGGAATAGAATATATTCAAGGTAGACCTTTGCAACCAAATGATAAACAATCAGCAACAATAGGTTATCATTTTTATACACAAGGTTTATTTAACAACAGAAACATATTTGTTGGAGATAGAATAATAATTAATAATAAAAAATTTTCAGTTGTTGGAATTCACGAACCCATTGGAAATCCAGAAGACGACAGAATGATATTAATTGGTGAAAGTCAATTCAGAGAAATATTTGATATGCCTGATAGAGTTGATGCAATAGTAGTTCAAGTTGAAAAAGATAAAGATTTAAGAGCAATGGCAGATTTGATTAATAAAGAATTAGCAAGACATAGAGATGTGAAAATTGGTAAAGAAGATTTTTTATTAAATACACCCGAAGATATTTTAGATTCATTGAGCACCGTATTAAATATAGTTCAAGCAGTATTTATTGGAATAGCTTTAGTTAGTTTATTTGTTGGAAGTGTTGGAATAACAAATACAATGTACACTTCAGTTTTAGAAAGAAGAAAAGACATAGGAATAATGAAAGCAATAGGGGCAAAAAATTCAGACATATTTCAATTATTTTTAATAGAATCTGGAATGCTAGGTTTAGTAGGTGGAATAATAGGAGTAATAATAGGAATAATGTTAGCAAAATCTGTAGAAATAGTAAGCACAATGGCTTTAGGAAAATCATTTTTAATAGCACATTTATCTTGGGAACTAATTTTAGGCGCATTATTATTTGCATTTATTTTAGGTTCATTAGTAGGTTCACTACCTGCACGTTCAGCTTCAAAATTACAAGCAGTAGATACATTAAGAGACGAATAAACAGCGACCCGAAAGCAGAACACAGCAGGTTAGTATTCAGAATGCATATTACGGACGTCTATTAAATAAATTTCTAACTAAAATATTTTCATTATCACTTAATTCAACTTTTTTATCAGAAACAACTTCACTTTTTTTAACTTCTTCAGGATGTTCTCTTTGCCAAATAAACATATCAACATCATCTTTTATTTTTTTAGCAACATCATTTAATTCCCCATCACTTATTTGAGTAGGAGCCCAAACAAAATTTAAACCATCATTTTCTTTTCTCGCAATAATTTGCATCTCAAGTTTATCATTTAATTCAGTAAAAATAACATTAGTTCCTTGTGCTCCAAGCAATTCAAATAATGCAGAAGCAGAATAAGAACCATCAAAAAAAATCTGTTCAAATTCTTTGTCTTCAAGTTCAATCATAGTTTTAACTTTATTCTTAGGTAATACAAGTATATGTCCTAAAGTACAAGGAGCATCACTTAATTTAATTTCAACAAAATTATCAGAATATAATGGTTCACTCATTTTTTTCACCACCATAAGCTTCATTTAATTTTTCAGATAATTTATCAATATTAACATCTTTAAATATTTTTTGAACATCAGGACGAGTACTTAATAATTCTTTGAATTTTTTAACATCTTTCATTAACAATTCTTTAGCCTTAGGTTTTTCTTCAAAATAATCAAAAACTAATTTCTTTTGAGCCAAAGGATTATTACCTAAAAATACTTCAGGTTTAGGTTTAGAAACTTCTTCTTCAGGAATTTTTTTCAATTGTTCAGAAAGTGTAACTAAATCAACACCAGAAAATAAATTATTTAATTCTTCATTTTGTTTTATTAAATTCTTAAATCCTTCAACATCATTTCTTAATAAATTTCTAACATCTTTATTTTCTTCAATTATAGCAGAAATCTTTTCTTTTTTAGCATTAACTTCTTCTTGAGTAATCTTAGGAACATCTACAGTACTTCCAGCATTAAATAATCCTTCATGTTTCAAGTGATTAGTAATCATAGCAGTCAAATTATTTTTCAAAGAATTAAAAATATCTTTTTGCTTTTCGATAAATTCAGATTTTCCTTCAACTTCAAAATTTATTTTATCTCCTTTCTCTCTTGGAATTATGTGAAACAAAAAATGAGGAGATTGCTGCCCAGCAACCATACCATTAGCAATAAAAATACTAGCTCCTTGAGATAACATAGATTTCTTAGCCGAATTAGCAATAATTTTAGACATCTTAAACATGTGCTTAAATGTATCTGGTGGAACCAAAGGTAAAATGGGATAATGTTCCTTAGGCATAACAATAACATGTCCCTTTGTAGCAGGACGAATATCAAGTATAGCTAAAATTTTATCATCTTCATAAACTTTTTTACCAGGAATTTGCCCAGCAATAATTTTACAAAAAATACAATTTTGCTTTTGAAGATTATTTATTTCTTCAGGACTCATTTTTTCAAGTTCTTCTTCAGTAACCATTTTAACTAAAACATCTTTATATTATATTAATTTTTCATATTCAATTCTTTATAAATTTATGGGAGATTTTTCATTTTATAAATAGCATTTATACGCCCCAAAAACAAGGTTTTCAAGACTTAAAAATTATTTTTTAGTAACGTTTATATACTTGAATTTGTTTCAAAATATTAACTAAATTAATTAAAAATTAACAAGATTAAAATCTAGTATTTATCGATAAATCAACAAATTTAAGGTATAAAAAATGACTAACAATTATGAAGCAGAAAGCATCACTGTTTTAACAGGTTTAGATGCAGTAAGAAAAAGACCAGGTATGTATATAGGTTCAACAGGTCCAAGAGGATTACATCATTTAGTTTATGAAGTTGTAGACAACTCAATAGATGAAGCAATGGGTGGATATTGTGACAAAATTCAAGTTATAATAAATGAAGATGGAAGTATAACTATAGAAGATAATGGTAGAGGAATTCCAACAGACATACACAAACAATTCAATGTTTCTGCTCTTGAAGTTGCAATGACAAAACTTCATGCAGGTGGAAAATTTGATAAAGATTCTTACAAAGTTTCAGGAGGACTTCATGGAGTTGGAGTTTCATGCGTTAATGCATTATCCATAAAACTAACAGCAGAAGTACACAGAAATGGAAAAATACATACACAAACATATGAACGAGGAAATCCTATTTCTCCATTAAAAGAAATTGGTACAACTGAAAAAAGAGGAACAATAATAACATTTTATCCTGATTCAGAAATTTTCCAAGAAACAACAGAATTTAATTTTGAAACATTATCTCAAAGATTTAGAGAATTAGCTTTTTTAAATAAAGGAATAAAAATAATTTTCAAAGATTTAAGAAAAAAAGAAATAAAAGAAAAAGAATTTTATTATGAAGGTGGAATTAAATCCTTCGTTGAATATTTAAGTGAAGGAACAAAACCAATACACGAACCAATTTATTTTGAAACTAAAAAAAATGATATTGAATTAGAAATTGCTATGCAATATTCAGAAGTATATACCGAAACATTATTTTCTTTCGTAAATAACATAAACACAGTAGAAGGTGGAACACACGTTTCAGGTTTCAGAACAGCATTAACAAGAGTTATGAATACATATATTTCTGCAAATTTACCAGAAAAACAACAAATGAAATTATCAAGTGATGATGTAAGAGAAGGACTAACAACAGTAATTTCAATAAGAATACCTGAACCACAATTTGAAGGACAAACAAAAGCTAAATTAGGAAATTCAGATGTTAAAGGATTAGTAGATTCAATAGTAAGTCAAGGCTTAGCGACATTTTTAGAAGAAAATCCAAAAATTGGAAAATCTATAGTTGAAAAATGTGTTTTAGCAGCAAAAGCAAGAGAAGCAGCAAGAAAAGCAAGAGACTTAACAAGAAGAAAATCAATTTTAGAAAGCACAACACTACCTGGAAAATTAACAGATTGCTCAGAAAAAGATGCAACAAAATGTGAAATATTTCTTGTAGAAGGAGACTCCGCGGGAGGCTCAGCTCGTCAAGCAAGAAGCAAAGAAACACAAGCAATACTTCCATTAAGAGGAAAAATATTAAATGTAGAAAAAGCAAGACTGCAAAAAGTTCTTTCAAGTAATGAAATAGTTATAATGATATCTTCTTTTGGTACAGGAATTGGAGATATGTTTGATATTGCAAAATTAAGATATCATAAAATAGTAATTATGACAGATAGTGATGTTGACGGAAGCCACATAATGACATTACTTTTAACATTTTTCTTCAGATACATGCCAAAACTAATTGAAGAAGGACACGTTTATGTAGCTCAACCCCCATTATATTTAATTAAAAAAGGAAACTCTAAACAATACGCTTTAAACGATGAAGAAAAAGAAAAAATAATGGCAGAATTAGGTGGAGACAAAGCAGTCAATATACAACGTTACAAAGGTTTAGGAGAAATGAATCCAGAACAACTTTGGGAAACAACTATGAATCCAGAAACACGTGTTTTGAAAAGAATCAATTTACAAGATGCAATAGAAGCAAACAGAACATTTAACATTTTAATGGGAGAAGATGTAGAACCAAGAAGAAATTTTATTGAAAAAAATGCAAATCTTGTAACAAATTTAGATATTTAAAATAAAAATAAAATGGTATTAGATAAACTCGGAAATTCATTGAAAGAAAGCCTTTCAAAAATAACAAATTCTTTATTTGTAGATGAAAAACAAATAAATGAATTAGTTAAAGAAATTCAAAGAGCACTTTTACAATCAGATGTTAATGTAAAATTAGTTTTCTCAATCGGTAAAAAAATAAAAGATAGAGCAATAAATGAAAAAACTCCATCTGGACTTTCCAAAAAAGAATTTTTAGTAAATGTAGTTTACGAAGAATTAGTTGCATTAGTTGGAAAAGGCGATAAAAAAATTGAAATAAATAAAAAACCATTTACATTAATGTTAGTAGGACTTTTTGGAAATGGAAAAACAACATCAGCAGGAAAAATTGCACATTACTTCAAAAAAAGAGGAAAGAAAATTGCAATGCTTTCAATAGATACATGGCGTCCTGCAGCATTTGAACAATTAAAACAAATAGGCGCATCAATTAATGTTCCAGTTTTCGGAGAACCTGAATTAAAAAATCCTGTTAAAATTTATAATAAATTTAAAACTGAATTAGAAAAATACGATTTAATAATAGTTGATACAGCAGGAAGAGATGCATTAAACGATGAACTTATTCAAGAATTAAATGAAATAAATTCAGCAATAAAAGCAGATGAAACTCTTTTAGTAATGAACGCAGATATAGGACAATCTGCAGAAAAACAAGCAAAAGCATTTCACGATTCTTGTCATATAACAGGAGTTGTAATGACAAAACTTGATGGAACAGCAAGAGGTGGAGGCGCATTAGTAGCATGTACAGTAACTGAAACACCTATAAAATTTATAGGAACAGGAGAAAAAATAGATGCATTTGAAGAATTCCGTCCAGAAGGATTTATAGGAAGACTTTTAGGAATGGGAGATTTAGAAGCCCTTTTAGAAAAAGCAAAAGAAGCAATAGACGAAGACGAAGCAAAAGACTTAGGAAGAAAAATGCTTAAAGGTGAATTCAATTTAATAGATTTATATCAACAAATGTCTTCAGTAAAAAAAATGGGTTCATTATCTAAAATTGTAAATTTAATTCCAGGAATGGGAAAATTAAATATTCCCAAAGAAATGCTTGAAGGACAAGAAAAGAAAATTGAACTTTGGAAATATTTAATGGATTCAATGACAAAAGAAGAATTAGAAGATCCAGATTTAATAAGAGGTTCTCGTCAAGACAGAATAGCTCAAGGAGCAGGAATAAACATTGTAGAATTAAGATTATTATTAAAACAATATAAACAATCTAAAAAAATGATGAAAATGATGAAAGGAATTGATGGTTCAGAAAAAGATATGCAAAAAATAATGCAAAAAGCACAAAAAGGCGGAATGAAAAATTTTAAATTCTAAAAATGGAAAACATAAAAATAAAAAATCCAGAACTTCTAAAAGAAAAAATTTCTAAAATAAAAGCAGACGGAAAAAATAAATTACATATAGTTTCAGACTTCGATAGAACTCTTACTTATTGTTTTGTAGATGGAAAAAAATTAGGTTCTGCTTATGCACTTATACGTGATGGTGGATACTTATCCGAAGAATATTGCAAAAAAGCGTTTGAACTTTATGATAATTATCATGAAATAGAATTAGATTCTAATTTAGATATTAAATATAAATCCAAAAAAATGAAAGAATGGTGGGAAAAACACAAACAACTTTTCATAGATTACAAAATGAACACTCAAGTTATACAACACATAATGAAAAGATATCCAAAAATATTCAGAGATAAATCTTTAGAAATGTTTGATATATTAAATGAAAATAATATACCTCTTTTAATATTTTCGTCAGGAATAGGAAATTTCATTAAAGGTTATTTAGAAAAAGAAAATAAACTAACACCAAATATATACATAATTTCAAATACCTTTTTATTTGATGAATTAGGATTCGTTAAAGACTATGAAAATGATATAATTCATGTATTCAACAAATCTGAAGTTTCAATTAAAGATAAAGATTATCTAAATTCTATAGAAAAAAGACATAATGTAATCTTATTAGGAGATTCAATAGGAGATTTAGGAATGACTGAAGGTATAGCTCATGAAACAATTTTAAGAATAGGATTTCTAAATGAAAATATTGAAGAAAGATTAAATGAATTTCTAGAAAATTTTGATGTTGTATTAACAAATGATCAAAATATGAATTATATTGTAGATTTATTAAAAGAAATAATATAAAAGGATTCGTTGATTTGGGGCTTCAAAAAAGGGTGTGTGAGGTGTCTTTTGGAAGCAGTGTATAAGAATACATACCACAAACCAACTCATCCGTCATTGTGATGTCTAAGTTAATTAATTACTGCAAAGAAGTACTACTATATAAAGGTTTCGTTTTAGTATCACTAGCCAGTAGTGTTATTATAATGTATTTATAGACATTATAAAACAATTTTGATTCATATTAAATATATTATAAAATAAATAAAATTTTTCTTATTTTTCTAGCAGAAATTTAAATAAGCCTCCTCCGAGATTTGAACTCGGGACCTGCTGCTTACTAGGCAGCCGCTATAGCCACTAAGCCAAGGAGGCATTACTTCAGCGAATTTTCATTCATTTAAAAAATCTTCGTTAAATTGATTCAACTTCATTTTTAAACAATTCAACAAATGTTTCAAAGTTTTCTTCAGAAATAACAGCACCACAAGCTTGAGGATGTCCTCCACCTGTTCCACCAATTCCAGCTAAAATGTTTTCTAAAATTTTTCTTACAGGAAACTTTTCACTTCGTAAAGAACATTTGTAAGAATTCCCACTTTTTCTTGCAATAATAATTAATTTATCAGGGTGTTTATTTAATAAATCATTACTCAAATCTGTAGTATAAGAATTTTCATTACTATCATACTTAAAAACAATCATCTTTCCATCATCAACATTTATTTGTTCCATTAATTTATTATAAGCAAGTTCATGTTTTTCAAATCTTTTCAAAATTAATTTACTTTGAGCAGTTTCACCATTCAAAATTTCATAAGGATCTTCAATTCTTGATAAAATTTTTATTGAACTTAAAATATCACTTCTTCTAGCTTTCAAATTAAATGAGAAAATTTTAGCCAACTTTCCAATTTCACTATTAAACAAAGCTTCTTTAGGTTTTTTAATTGTTCTTGAAAGTAAATTAGAATATTTACTATAAAATTCTTCTGCAATATCCTTAGGTGGCATTTGCCAATCACTAACAATTCCAACAACAGCAAGCCACAAATCATTTTTACTAATTTTATAAGCCCAATAAGAAGTTGCTAAATTATTATTTTTATCATTAACTTGAGGATTCAAATACAAACATCTAGGATTTTCAACAGGTAAATGATGATCAAGCCAAATAATTTTTGAATTAACTTCATCAAAAAATTCATCATCAACATCAGATTTATCTAAAATAACTATTAAATCAGGATTATATTCATTAACTTTTTCAGCTAAATTACCATCAACATTTCCTTTTACAGGCCAACCAGTACCTTTTTTAACAAAT
>JBFXLI010000006.1:0-28995 GCA_050187915.1 Candidatus Woesearchaeota archaeon | reverse complement strand
GAACCAACCCCTCCAATACCAATTACTGTAACTGTTTTCTCCAAAAGTTTTTTTTGATTTTCAGAGCCAATTTCAGGGCATAATTCTTGCATAATAAAGTCCATCGTTTCACCTATTTTTGAACACAAAAAAAGAAGTGCAGGAAAAGGAAAAAGCATATAATATTTAAATATGCGCTCTGAAATCTTTAAATTTAACAAAATATTTATAAATAATCATTCTAACAAATTGTTTGTAGGGTATTATGAGGTTTGAGCACAGTTTATTTTTAGTTTTAGCTTTATTTTTGTTAATTCCTTTAGTTTTATCCATAAATTTTTCTTCAACTCCACAAATTATAGGTTTAAACATAACTACAACAGATGATTTACATTGTACTTTTTCAGTTTTAGAAGATGGTTTTGCTAACATAACTTGGTATAATGGTTCAAATCATTTTAATGAATCTGATGCTAACAATATAATCGTTTCAGATGAAACATATACAACAACTCTTGGATCTGGTTCTGTACCTTCTTCAGTTACATTAAAAAATCAAAATTGGAAATGTTCAGTAACATTGTTCAATAGTACAGACACATTATCTCCACAAAATTCTTCTACATTAACAATTCTTAATAGCAAACCAACGATAACTACAATTATAGAAGATAATAGTATATACATACAAGAAGACGTTCCATATGTTATTTCATTAACTGCAACAGATGCCGATGGAGACACATTATATTGGAGAACTTCAAATTATTTAGAAGAAGATCCATCATATCCCGCAACAGGAAATAATATAGATATGACTATAATAGGAAGACACGAAGACTTAGATGGACTATCTCAAAATTCTGAAACACTAAGCATAACTGTTGAGGATAAATTACTTATTGATGGATTAATTTTAAATGTTACAATAAATGAAACCAATGATGCGCCTTATTTTACTTCACCAACAACTCACCCAACACACTACTTAAATTGTACAGAAAATTTACCATGTGAAATGTATATTTATGCAGAAGATGAAGAAAATGATTATTTAAATTTCACAACAAATAATACAATTTTAACAATAAATAATTTTGATGCTCAAACAGGTTATTTTACTTTCACACCAACACAACAACAATCAAACAAAATATATTCAATATTATTAGGAATAAATGATAGTAAACCAGAAAATAATTTTAATTCAACAATTTTAATATTAAACATTTCAACAATAGATCATGCACCAAATATAACTTCTTGGTCTTCATCCAACGCAATTCAAAATCAAACAACAAATTTTATTTTTACAATAAACGCAACAGATGAAGACAATCAAACAATGACATTTGAAATAGAAAATACAGGATTAAATTGTACACTACCAGATGAAATGTGGAACTTAACTTTATTGAACAATGGAACTGGCGGAACAAATGCAACAGCAATGATAAACGTAAGTTTCACAAACAATGCAAATTACACAAGCAACGATTTTGTAGCGTGTAGAGATGTAAATTTTATAGTATCTTCGGGTGATGCGTCTTTAACAGATGAACAAACAATAACATTCAACATAACAAACATAAACGATGCACCGATAATATATAATGAAAGTTATTTTTCAGAAACAGTAGGTGTTGCAAATAACAACAACATATCTAATCTTAGTGCATGGGAAGGAACAATTTTCAGTTACAAAGTAAACGCAACAGATATAGATTTTTTAACATACGAAAGCAACATAGAAACTTTAACATATACAATAAATAACACATTCAGTAATTTATTTTATATGAATTCATCAACAGGAATTTTAAAATCTACTGAATTAATAAACAATATTTCATACTCTCAACAAAATTATTCAATAAAAATAAATGTTACAGATACTAATGGTGCATATTATTTTGTTGATACAACAATACACATAATCTCAAATACAATTCCAGAAATAATTCCAACAAACAATTCAAATTGTATAGAAGATTCAGTTTGTGAAAAAAATTTAAGTGCAATAGACCCAGATTTAGATTATCTTGGAAACGACGAAAATTTATCCATGACACTTTCTTGTCTTTACAAAAATCCCTTAGAAAATAGCAGTTGGGAAAATTGCAGTTTAACAACATATTTTGTAGATGATAATACAACCACCACAATATACAAATTTAATTTTACACCATCAAATAATCAAGTAGGACAATACAACATCACAGTTACATTCAACGATTCATATGATGCTTCAGATTCAGAAACATTTATGTTCAACATAACAAACATAAACGATGCTCCAAATTTAGATGATAATTCAAATCCAATTATATTTGAAACAATTGATTTTAATAATGTAGTTGCCGACATACAAACAACAGAATATATTTACGCTTATGATGAAGATTTATATTATAATTATGATAACTTAACAATTAATTTCAGTTTTCTTTTAGGAAATTTATCAACAAATAAATTTAATTTCACACAAACAAATAACACATATGGTTATTTCCAAATCCTACCAGAACAAGAAGATATAGGAAATTATTCAATAAATATAACTGTTCAAGATATGTATAACGAAACCAGTTGGCAAACGTTAAATTTTACTGTTTACAACAATTCGCTTCCGCCTGAAATAACTCAAATCAAACCTTACTTCAACGGAAGCGAATTAGTTCTATTGTATACAGATATAACAACTGAAACTGAAGAAGATATAAATTTATCAGAAACAAATACAACTCCATTCGGAGTAATAGCAGTAGATGCAATAAATTCATCAACTCCAACAAATTATACATACTATTGGTATTTTGATGATATTTTAAAACAAGAATCCAACACAAATACATATTCTCATCATTTTAATTATAGTTCTCAAGGTAATAAAACTATAAAAGTAATAGTTGAAGATGAATTTTATAGTACCTCTGATTTTACATGGAATATAAATGTTTCAAATATAAATAGAAATCCAATTTTTAATAATTCATTAAATAATTTATCTATAAATACAACTACAGACTTTCCTGATTTTTTTAATTTAGAAAATACAATTAGTAAACCAATAATTTTTTATGATATAGATGATGATTTAAATTTAGATGGAAAAATACTAGAAACAAATAATTTGAATTTTTCAGTGCATCCAGATTCAACTTGTATTGGAGATGCAGAATTTATATTTAGTGATAGACAATTAACAATACAACCTTTAGTTATAACAACTTGTGATGTAATTTTTACAGCAACAGATCCATATGGAGCTTCAGTAGATTCAAATCAAATAAGATTAAATTTAACAGCAACAGATGAAGATTTAGATTCACCAACAGAATCAGGAACAAGAACAATAACTGAAAGAATAACTGTTCCAATTCAAGAAGAAGTTTTTGAACCAGAAGAATTTAAATTAATTTATCCCGGTTTAGTTGCAATATACGCTAATGGCACAGTTCAAGTTCCAATTTATTTAAGAAATACAAAAAATGAAGATTTAAGAAATATTTATCTTTCAGCAAATTCAAGTACAGATGAATTATCATTTACTTTTTCAAAAAATTATATAGATTCTTTATCAAGAAATAGTGATACAAATGTTACATTAACTATAGAAAACTATCGTGTTGATGCGCCTTTAGAAGTAAACGTAACTGCAGAAATACAATCTTTAGATTATCTTGATGTATCTGTAATATATATTAATGCGCTTGAAGCAAGTAATTATATGGATAAACAATCATTACAAACAAGATTAGGTTTTGCAAGAGATTTATTAAGTGATAATTCAGAATGTCAAGAATTAACAGAAATATTAAATTCAGCAGAAAAAATGAACACAGCTAATTCATTAGAATTAATAAATTCAGTAATTAATGCATGTAAATATTTAATGAACGAAGAAAAATCAGCATCCTCTTCAACACCAAAATCATTTTTAGGTAAAACAGGTGTTTTTGTAGAAAATTATGTTGATTTTAAAGTTCTATTAACATTACTTGGAGCATTTATTTTTGTTGCAATAGGAATAGGTATATTTTCAAAATTTAGTTTAAAGAAAATTTAATTATTGTTTTGTAAATTTCTTGTATAAATTCATAATATTGTTTTTTGTTTTTCTCTTCTAATTTATTGTATTCTTCCAACAATTCTTTATAAATTTTTTTAGCATTTTCAACATCTTTTATTGTTAAATAATATTGTATTCTTTCAAATTTTTCTTTTATGTAACTATCATTACTTTTTTCAAATTTTTCATAAATTTTTTTATCAAAAATAAGATGTGTTTTAATTTTATGTTTATGTTCACTTGACAATAAAATATCTATAAGTTTATCCAACTCATTTAATAAATTAATTAATTCTTGACTGGCATAACTATTATTTGAATATTCAATTTTTCCAATTTTTTTAATAAATTTTATTATTTTTTCATGTAAATCATAATCTAAATAAGTTTTTTCAATTTCAGAAATTAATTCTTCATGAGTAAATTCATAATTAATATTTAATAATTCTTTAAAAAAATCTTTAAATAAAAAATATACTTCTCTTTCACTTATACTTGGTTTAGATTTAAGATAAGAAATTCTTTGTTTTATAGCTTTTTTTAATAAACTATAATTTACTTCAGAATCCGACTCACCAGTTTTTAATTGCATACTTATATTTCTTTTCTAATTGCTAGTTTATAAATTTGTTGTTTTAATTAATATTTATTTGTAATTTTTTAGTAGTTTCAAATTAAATATTATTCAAAAATAAAGGCATTACACAATTATTTCCTATATTTCAATGAATTCGCTTTCTAGTTTTTTAAGAATAAGTTACTTTTGTTGTTAACTATATTTTCAACAAATTTATATATGGGTATTTTTAAATAATATCATGGATGGAAAATATGAGAATTTAACAGAAGAAGAACTTCAAAAAAAAGTTGAACGTTATTCAAAAGTTTTAAGTGATGCTAAAAAAGAAATTGGAAAAGGAGTTATAGGACAAAAATTTATGATTGAACTTCTTCTTGAAGCATTAATTGCTAATGGACACGTATTATTAGAAGGAGTACCAGGAATAGGAAAAACATTTTTAATTAAAGTTGTATCAGAAATAATTGGTTGTAGTTTTTCACGTATTCAGTTCACACCAGATTTACTTCCAACAGATATAGTAGGAGTAACAACATATGAAGAAGGAAGAGGATTCTTTACATTAAAAGGTCCAATTTTCGCAAACTTCGTATTAGGTGATGAGATAAACCGTTCACCTCCAAAAGTACAATCAGCTTTACTTGAAGCCATGCAGGAGAAACAAGTAACTATAGGAAAAGAAACATTTAATTTACCAGTTCCTTTTTTTGTAATGGCAACCCAGAACCCAATTGAAAACTTAGGTACATATAAACTTCCAGAAGCCCAATTAGACAGATTCTTATTTAAAATAATAATGACGTACCCTACAATAGAAGAAGAAGAACTCGTTATAGAAAACAATATGACTCTTAAAAAATTTGATGAATTTAAATTACAAACAATAATGCAAGATACAGATATTGAAGATATTCAAAAAATTGTAAAACAAATAAAACTAGATGAAAAAGTTAGAAAATACTTAGTAAGATTAGTTGATGCAACAAGATATCCTAAAAAATACAATTTAGAATTATCTTCAAAATATATTGAATTTGGAGCATCTCCAAGGGCAAGTATTGCATTATATATAGCTTCAAAAGCACAGGCATTAATGAATGGACGAATATATGTTACACATAAAGATATAAAAGATGTAGCACCACATATATTCAGACATAGAATTTTGGTTAATTTTGAAGGACAAGCTGAAAATATAACTCCAGATGATTTAATAAATGAAATTTTACAAAAAGTTCCTTTAATTTAAACTATTTCAAAAATGGCAATAAAAGAATTGAATTTAAATCTCATACCCTCTTCAAGCAATATAATTATAAGAGGAAGAAGAGATGTTCTTTCAAAAAATATTGAAGGTGGATGGGCAACGCTTTTCAAAGGAAGAGGAATGGAATTTACTGGTTATAGACAATATAGTTTTAGTGATGATGCTTCTAGCATTGATTGGAGAGCTTCACTTAGAAGTAAAGACTTATTAATTAGAGAATATGAAGAATTTAAGAATTTTAATATTTTATTTGTATTAGATACATCTAACGGAATGTTATTTACAACAGGAGATAAATTTAAAGCAGAATTTGGAGCAGAATTATTATATGACTTAGCAGATGAATCCTCTACAGCAGGAGATGCAATTGGTTTAACTATTTTTAATGATTCAATTAAAGAAGTTATTCAACCAGCATATGGGAGAGGAATGACTTTAAGATTTAGTAAAACTTTACATAAACTTGAAAATTATGGGGGATTAAGAGATTTTAAAAAATCTATGCTTCAACTATCTTCAATTATACAAGAAAGATGTATAATTGTTTTAATTTCAGATTTTATTAATCTACCAGAAGATTGGATGAAATATGTAGTGATGTTATCTAAAAAACATCATGTTATAGGAATAATGGTGCGAGATAAAAGGGATTATGAATTACCTGATGTAGGTCAATTTTCACTTAAAGATCCGAATAGTAATCAAACAATTTATATTGATACAAAACAATTCGCAAACAAATATAAAGAATATTCAAAAAAAGAAGAAGAAACAGTCGTTTCATTTTTCAAAAAAATAAAAAGTAATTGTTTAGTTTTAGAAAATGAAGATTTAAAGTCAAGAGAAAAAATGAAAATGTTTTTTAGTAGACTATATAATATGAATATATGAAAATGGTAAGTATAACTTTTGAAAACCCAGTATTTTTATGGTTAATTTTATTAGTTCCATTAATGTATATTGGACATTATTTATTTCTTTATAGAACACAAACAAAAGCATTAAGATTTGCAAATTTCATAGCTTTAAAAAGAATTTCAGGAGAAAAATTTGTAACAAAAAATATAACTGTATTAATATTAAGAACACTAATAATAATTTTGTTAATACTTTCATTATCTCAAACAACCTTATGGTATGAGGGAATTATAAGTGATTATGATTATGTAATTGCGATAGATGTATCTCCTTCAATGATAACAAAAGATTTAGAATTGTCAAGAATTGAATTTGCTAAAGAATCTGCTAATAACTTAATTGAGAAATTAAATACTCAAGCACAATTTGGTTTAATATCATTTTCAGGATTAACATATATATTAAATCCACTTTCAGAAAATACATTAAATCTAAGAATAAATTTGAATTCATTAAATGTAAGTAAAAGTACAGGAACAGACATTTCAAATGCAATAGTAGCATCAACAAATGTTTTATTACCTTCAAAAAAAGGAAAAGCAATAATATTATTTACAGATGGTGCGAATACAGTAGGACCTGCACTTGATAATTCTGTAAAAGATGCTATAAATTATGCAAAACTTCAAAATGTAAAAATACATGCAGTAGGTTTAGGAACAAATAATGCACCTGTAGGTTATTTACCAGAAATGTATAATTTAAAATCAGGAATTGATAAAGATAATTTAGATTATATAACTTCTCAAACAGGAGGTTTATCATTTTATCCAACAAGATTGGATGAATTAAATGAATTTTATTTACAACTATCTCAAGAAAATCAAGAAGGAAAAGCTTCTTTTAAATTTGAATTTTATGGTTTATTATTTGCTTTCATTTTAATTTTTGTAGAATGGATTTTAATAAATCTAATATTCAGGAGAGTGGCATAAATGCAAGAATTTTTCATAATTATATTTACAGTTTTTTTAGCATATTTTACAGCACAATTATTAAAAATATTTACACACAAAAAATTATCTTTTAAAGATTTTTTATTTGGAACAGGTGGAACGCCAAGTGCACATACATCTGCAATAGTATCTTTACCTATAATAATATTTTTACTTACAGGATTAAGTATACATTTAGCAATATCTTTAATTTTAATGGTTTTAGTAATAAGAGATTCATTAGGAGTTAGATATGCAGTAGGAGAAAATGCAATAATTTTAAAGAAAAAATTTCCAAAAGAAAAAGTAATAATTTCAGAAGGACATACAATAAAAGATGTTGTAGCAGGAGCATTAATTGGAATTATAATATCATTGATGGTGTTTTTATGGTTAAATATATTTTAGATACTTGTTTTATTTTTCACTTCTTAAATCAAGATGAAAAACAACTAATCGATTTTTGTGAAAACAATCAAGTTTTCATAACTTCATTTAATTTAGAAGAAATAGAATTTAATTTACATAAAATGTCTCACTTCATAAAAACAAGATGGAGAGATTTTTTAAAACTTGAAAAGTTTTCCATATTAACAATTCCAGTTCATCCAGGAAATCCAAACCAAGAAAGAGAATATGTAAGTGAATTTGATGAAAAATTATTAGAAATAATATCCGATCCATCAGATGCAGTAATTTTAGTTACAGCAATTAAAAATAAAGCAAATATATTAACAAGAGACAAACATCATTTATTTACAGTAAATTTGGAAAATTACTTAGATGGTTATGGAATTGAAGTTTTAAATAATTTAGTAAAATAATTATATAATAGGAATTAAAATGAAATACATAAATCCTCAAATAAATTTCAAAAAAGAAAAAGGAAAAAGTAATTCTAGAAAAGATGACACTTTAGTAACTTGTGTTAAATGTAAAACTAGATTTATATTACCTTTTCGTCCAAGAAAACCAGAAGTTTTGTGTGATGAGTGTTTTAAAAAGAAAAACCTTATAAAAAAACCCGTTGTTCTCAAAAGATAGTATTGCCTCCTTGGCTTAGTGGCTATAGCACCTGACTTGTACGAAAGCATGGGTTCTGTTTACAGAACGCATTTAGCTTTCAGAGATATCAGGAGGTCCGGGGTTCAAATCCCCGAGGAGGCTTATTTCTCAATTTGAATTAATAATTTATCTCGATTAGATTTGAACTTGTTCTTTGCAAGAGGTGCCAGTGTTTGTAAAAGACTGAGCACAAATCCCTGAGGAGGCTTATTTTTCTAAAAAAATAAGCTCCTCGGTTATTATGTTCTGTTTCGATTTAAAACTTTTTAGCCCAATTACCACCATTAGATGTACGATATTTATATTTTATAGAAAACATATTATATAAATTTTAATTATTTTTATATTTAACATCAACATTATCTTTTAAATTCTTTTTCGCTTCATACTTCACATCCTTTTTAGGAGTTTCAAATTTAAAATCAGGCTTCACCAAATATTCCTTAGCATCCACAGGTTTAACATCTCCACTTAATTTATTTTCTAAACCAGATTTAAAATCATACTTCATAGTCTCAGGTTTTTTTTCACTAATAGCTTGTAAAGCCTTATAAGTATTATCTAATCTATTTTGAATAATTGGATTAAATTCTTCTTTGAATGCTTTATTTAAATTATATTTAATACCTGCAAACTCCTTTGCTTCCTGATAAGTCCATTCTTGCTTATACGCCAAATCATATAATCTTTTAACAGTATCATAACTAGTAACTAAAGCTAAATCTTCTTTTCTAAGTAAATAAGGTTGTTCTTCAATTTTCATTTCTTTTTTCTTAACTTCAACACCCTTAACAACTTCTTCTAATCTTTCAATACTCTTACTAATTTCCTTTTCAACCTTTTCATCAAAAACACCATCAGAAATTTTATCAGTAATTTCTTTAATTAAATCTCTTGTAATTTGTAATTCAACCAATTGTTTTTTAATTGATTTTTCTAGCTCATTTATTTTATTAACAATACTAACTTCAATTTTTTTCAAATCATCCAAATGAACTCTTGCATCAATTTTAACTTTTTCAACCATACAACATTAAATACATAACACATTAATATATTTTCCGGAAATCTTCCGGTTTTTCTTACACCAAATATAAATCATACCAAACAAATATTTCTTACGAGGTGTTTTCAATGAACATACAAGTATTAAATCAAGAAGTTGATAAAACTAAATATATACAATTAGCAAAAGAAAAATTAGCAGCCACACTACAATCCGCAGTAAAAGAAATGAACATAGAACAATTAAACGAAGCCAAAAAACAAATGCAATTATTAGATAAATCAGATGAAACAGAAAGTTTTCTTAATTATTTTTCTTTCCTATTAAACGATGCATACAGAATAATAACAAACAAAGAAAGAATTAAAAAAACAAAAACATATGATAATTTAAAACAATCAGAAAAAGAGCTAAAATCTTCAATTACAAATTTAAATACATCTTATTTAAAACTACAAAATCTAATTGCAAATCTTGACAATAGAATAACACAAAAACAAACAAAAATTTTAAACCATCAAGAAAAATTAGAAGAACTAGAAGCTTCAATAGAACAAAATAAAGGAGTTATGATAGGAATAGATGCAATATTATCAGATGAAAAAACAGAAGATGCAAAAAAACAATCATATAAAAAATTAAAAGAAGAAACAGAAATGGAGCATAGTTTACTTCAAATAGAGTATGATTTTGAACAAATACATAATGACACAAATTTAAACGATAGAAATATGTATTGGATTGAAAAAACAGATATGCAAACATTAATTAGAACATTTAAATTTAATTTAAATTTCTATAAATCAGAATTATCTGAACTTCAATATTTAATTGAAAAACACTCAACTGAATCAGTTCTAGAAACAAGTATTAAATCGTTAGAAGATTATCAAAACTTCCATAAAACAAGAACAGAAACCAAAGAAATAGAAAATAAAAAAATAAATATTTACAACGAAGTTATAGAAAAACAACCATCACCCACAGACTTAAAAAAATCATATACTCAAATGTATATAGGTTCTCCAAAAATTAAGAGGAAATAAGTATGAAAATAACATTAGACGATGTTGTAGGTTTAGAACATCATAAAAATATTTTCAAAGAAGCACTATTTTTAAAAAAAGAAAATCAAAATTTATACAATGAACTAATTAAAGACAAAACCAAAATAAAAGAAAGAAAAAATTTTCTTTTAACAGGACCATCAGGTTCAGGAAAAACATATCTTGTTAACGCTATTGCAAACGAATGTAACATAAAAGTTATTGCTTTAAATGGCGCAGATTTATTTGACAAATTTGTAGGAGAAGGAGAAAAAAGATTAAGAGAAGTATATATTCCTCAAGGAGAATTTATAGTAACAATAGACGAAGCAGAAGATACGTTCAAAGAAAGAAAAGACGACATAAAAACAAACGGACTTGTAAATCAAATGCTATATTGCATGGATGGTGGATTTGGAAATTATGAAATAATAACAATATTAATGTCAAACAAACCAGCAATATTCGACAAATCAATAATATCAAGAATACCTTTACATCATAGATTATATTTTCCCAAACCAGATTCAAAACAAAAACAAATGATTTTTGAAAAACAATTATCTTATCACAACCACGAAGAAAATTTAATTCCAACACTATTAAATTTAACAGAAGATTGGGATTCAAGAAATATAGAAGATTTATTTGCTTATGCTAGAAACAACGCACTCAAAAATAAAAGAAATTACTTAGCACAAGAAGACTTTCAAGAATTTTTTAGGAGGGATACAACATATGAATGGAAAACACAATAATCTTACTAAAGAACAAATAAATTTTTTGTATAATTTTCCTCTCAGTAAACTAGCAGATTTACCTTATTCAGAAAAAATAATACAAGAATATTACTCAACAAAAAACCAAATTCAAAATACAGCAAAAGAAGTAATATTAAAAAACAAAATAGAAAATTTAAGAATAAATTTAGAAAACAAACTTTGCAAATTATCCAATCAAATAAAACCAAATATAGAAGAAGAAGATTTGAAAAATTACATAAAAGAAATATATAAAATATCTTATATATATTCAGTATTCAATTTAAATTCAGCTACATTTGCAACAATACAAAGTTCAACACTACAAAATGCAGAAGAAATTTTATCAAAAAAATACAAACAAACATGTACAAATATTGTAATACACAATAATAAAATAAACCCTCAATATCAGGAAATTCCAAAAACAACTCAAGACAAACTAATCGAAAAAACAAAAGTATATTCCCTAAAATTTTTAAAATTTTTAAAAAACAGTCTCAAATAAAATACAAAATCCAATTACCAAAAATTAAAATCAAAATATAACCCAAAAGAAAACCAGGAATAAAAGGAATTCCTTCTTTAATAATAACTTCTTTCACTTTCAATTTTTTTAATTTAGAAATTTGTTTTAAACTAATACCTAAATCCTTAGGACCACATATAGTTTTACCTTTAACCACAATATCATTTAAAATCCAATCACCTTCAGTCAATTTAGAAACATCAACTTTTTTTACCATACAAACCTTTTCAATAACCTTACCAAAAATAATTAAATAATTCCCCAAAAATATAATTATAGCTAAACCAATAAAAGTAAATCTAAAAATAAAATCATTTAAAAATAAAGCCAACAAACAAAATAAACAAACAAAAATTAAAACAATTTTTCTAATAACAATTATATTTTTTTCATGAATTTTTAAATTAAATTCTTTCTTAACTTCTTTAAAATTTTTAAAAACCAAAACAATCATATAAATTAAACCATAAAAACTTCCAGCAAAAATTATAGTAAAAAAAATAATTAACAACAAAGGAAATTCACCAAATTTAATCCAATTATAAATATTAAAACCATGAAGAGCACCAATAGCCATAACCATCTTAGCATCGCCACCACCCCATTGTCCAGTATAAAACATTAAAGCTCCAAATAAATAACCAACACCTAAACCTAAAATAGAACTTAACAAAATCCAATAATTTTTAAAATAAATGGCACCAATTAAACCAAACATAATACCTAAAATAATCATTGAAAAATTCAAATAATCAGGAACTTCTCTTTTTTTAAAATCCTTATAAGAAGCAAACATCAAACCAAACAAAACAATTAAATTAATGAGTCCAAGTTCCATTATATCAAAAAATCAATAACCGTCCTTTTTAAATATTATTATAATAACCTTTATAAATAAAACTTCTTTCCCCTAAATTACACAGTTACCTGTGATAAATGAAGGCATAAAAGCCCGATTGAGGAATTTGTGGGAAAAACTCCCTAATTCTAACAAAAAATAAAAAACGAGGTTAAATAAAATGAGCGACAAAGCTTTAGAAATAATTGAAATAGCTAAAAAAACTGGTTCCATTAAAAAAGGAACAAATGAAGTTACAAAAGCAGTAGAAAAAGGTAAAGCATCTTTTGTTGTAATAGCAGCAGATGTAAGCCCAAAAGAAATTGTTATGCATTTACCAATGCTAGCAAAAGAAAAAGGAATTCCTTGTGTTGAAGTTCCTTCAAGAGAAGATTTAGGAGCAGCAGCAGGATTAACAGTCCCTACTGTAGCAATAGCAGTTATAGATGCAGGAGAAGCTAAAGACCTAATTAAAGAATTTAAAGAAGAAAATTAGGTGTTTAAAATGGCTGATGAAGTAAAAGGTGGAGTAAGTTTCACAGAAGCAGTACCTGCAGTTATAGAAGAAATTGTAGGAAGAACTGGAACTCGTGGTGAAGCTATCCAAGTAAGATGCAAAGTTCTAGAAGGACGAGACAAAAACAAAATTTTAAGAAGAAATGTTAAAGGACCAGTTCAAATTGGAGATACTTTAATGTTAAGAGAAACAGAAATAGAAGCAAGACCTATGAATAAATCAGGTAGAGGTGCTTAAAATGGTAGAATGTAGTTTTTGTGGAAAAGAAATAACTCCTGGAACAGGTAAGATGTATATTAAAAAAGATGGAACTGTGTTTAATTTTTGTTCATCAAAATGTCAAAAAACACAAATAGATAGAAAGTACAAAGCGAGAATAACTCCTTGGACTAAATTATTCCATGCAATAAAATCAAAATTAAAAAAATAATTTTATTTTTTATTTTTGAAAAGGTGTGTAAAAATGATTGAAAAAAGTTTAGTTTTAATTAAACCAGATGGCGTTCAAAGAGGATTAATTGGAGAAATTATATCCAGAATAGAACGAACAGGTTTAAAATTAACAGCAATGAAAATGGTTTATCCTTCTTTAGAACAAGCAGGAGATCACTATGCTGTTGATGATGAATGGTTAACAAGTGTAGGTGCAAAACAAAAAGCAAGTTATGCTAAACAAGGAATAATTATAGAAAAATCCGATAAAGAAATAGGAACTAGCATAAGAGAAATGTTACTTGAATATTTAACTCAAAGTCCAATAGTGGCTTTAGTAATAGAAGGACACAATGCTGTTGCACACATAAGAAAAATTGTTGGTGCTACATCTCCTGGAGATGCAGCTCCTGGAACAATAAGAGGAGATTTTGCTTTCGACACATATAATTTGGCTGATTCATCAAAACGTCCAATTCAAAATTTAATTCATGCAACAGGACAACCACATGAAGCAGACAGAGAAATTAAAATTTGGTTCAATGCAAATGAAATCCACACTTGGAAAAAAGTAGATGAAGTTTTACTTTACAGAGTGGGTAAATAATAAATAAAAATCAATAAATGAGGTAAAAACAAAATGGCAAAAATGGTAGAACGTGTAATGGATGCGATGAATAAACCAGAATTCATTAGAAACATTGCAATCGCAGCTCACATTGATCACGGAAAAACAACATTATCAGACAACTTATTATCCGGCGCAGGTATGATGAGTGAAGAACTTGCAGGAAAAGTTTGTGCTTTAGATTTTCACGATGACGAATCAGAAAGAGGAATTACAATCGATTCAGCAGCAGTATCTATGGTACATACAGTAGATGGAAAAGATCACTTAATTAATTTAATTGATACACCTGGACACGTAGACTTTGGTGGAGACGTAACAAGAGCAATGAGAGCTGTTGATGGTGCAGTAGTAGTATGTTGTGCAGTTGAAGGTATTATGCCCCAAACTGAAACAGTATTAAGACAAGCATTAAAAGAAAGAGTAAAACCAATTCTTTTCATTAACAAAACTGACAGATTAATCAAAGAACTTCAATTAACACCAGAAGCAATGATGGAACGTTTAACAAAAACAATTTCAAACGTTAACAAGTTAATTGGAGAAATTGCTGAACCTGAATACGCTGAAAAATTCAAAGTAAATGTTCAAGACGGAAGTGTTTGTTTCGGTAGTGCATTTCACAACTGGGCATTAAGTGTTCCTTACATGCAAAGAAAAGGAGTAGGATTCAAAGATATAATTGCAGCATATGATGGAGATTATAAAGATGCAAGAAAAATTGCACCACTTCATGAAGTTCTATTAAACGCAGTAGTTAGACATTTACCTAATCCAGTGCAATCAGCATCTTATAGAGTTGCAAAATTTTGGCATGGAGATAAAGAATCTCAACTTGCAAAAGATTTATTCACAGCAAATCCAAAAGGAGAACTCATGTTCGTAGTTACAAAAGTAGTAGTAGATCCTCAAGCAGGAGAAATTTGTATGGGAAGATTATATTCAGGAACTATGAAAAAAGGTTTATCAGTAAATCTTGCAAAAGCAAATGTTAATTTAAGAACACAACAAATTTATGTTTATAATGGAGCAAAAAGAGAAATTATTGAAGAAGCACCAGCAGGAAACATAATTGGAGTTGGTGGATTAAAAGGAGCATATCCAGGAGAAACTGTATCATTAGAAGGACACGATTGTCAACCTTTTGAAAGTTTATCTTATGTTTTCGATCCAGTAATTACAAAAGCAATTGAAGCAAAAAAACCATCTGACTTACCAAAATTAATCGATGTATTAATCCAAGTTTCAAAAGAAGATCCATCAATTCATATTGAAATCAACCAAGAAACCGGAGAACATTTAATGAGTGGAATGGGAGAACTTCATTTAGAAATTATTGAAAACAGAATTATAAAAGAAAAAGGAGTAGAAATTAAAACATCCCCTCCAGTAGTAGTTTATAGAGAAACAATAAATGGACGAAATGCAGAAGCAGCAGAAGGAAAATCACCAAACAAACACAACAAATTATATTTCTATGTTGAACCATTAGAACAAGAAGTAAGAGATTTGATTAAAAAAGGAGATATTCCAGAAGGAAGACAAAAGAAAAAAGATTTAGACTTTCGTCAAAAATTTATTGATTGTGGCTATGATACAAAAACTGCAGAAAAAGTTAAAGATGTATATAATGGAAATGTTTTCATTGATGGAACAAGAGGTATTGTTCACATTGGTGAAATAATTGAATTAGTATTAGACATGTTTGAAGACGTTATGCGTTCAGGACCATTAGCAAATGAACCAGGATTTGGAATTAAAGTAATATTAGATGATGTTAAATTACATGAAGACGCAATCCACAGAGGTCCAGCACAAATGTATCCTGCAGTAAGAGAAGGTATTCGTGAAGCAATGGCAAATGCAAAACCAGTATTATACGAACCAATGCAAATTCTTCAATTTGAAGCTCCAGTTGAATATATGGGAGAAATCTCAAAATTAATTTCCAACAAAAGAGGACAACTTCTTGATATGGAACAAAAAGGAGCAACAGTAACAGTTAAAGGAAAACTTCCTGTAGGAGAAATGTTTGGTATGGCTAGCGAATTAAGAGGCGCAACTGGTGGAAGAGGAAGTTCAGCAGTTATCGATCAAATGTTTGAAAGATTACCAGATGAACTTCAAAAGAAAATTATCGATCAAATTAGAACCAGAAAAGGACTAAATAAATCAGAATAATAACTTTTTATTTTTTTTATTTTTTTAAATTAAGCAAAGGAAATGATTCATTTATAAAGAAGTAATATTTATAAATAAAATTCATTTCCTCAAAGTAAGGTTTGGCTCTAAAAGAGCAAGAAAACAAATAAAGTTTATATGAGGTTAAAAAAATGGCAGATAAAAAAGAACACATCAATTTGGTTTTCATTGGCCACGTTGATCATGGTAAATCTACTTCAGTTGGACGTTTAATGTTCGACAGTGGAAATGTAAGTGAACAGCAAATGAGAAAATTAAAAGACAAAGCTGCTCAATTAGGTAAAGCAGGTTTCGAGTTTGCATATGTTATGGACAACTTAAAAGAAGAGCAAGAAAGAGGAGTAACTATTGATTTAGCTCACAAAAAGTTTGAATCAGATAAATATTATTTCACTATAATTGACGCACCTGGACACAGAGATTTCGTTAAAAACATGATTACAGGAGCTTCACAAGCAGATGCAGGAGTTTTAGTTGTAGCAGCAAATGATGGAATTAATTCTCAAACTAAAGAACACGTATTCTTATCAAGAACTCTTGGTGTAAAACAATTAATAGTAGCAATTAACAAAATGGATTTACAAGATCATTCTGAAGCAAGATACAATGCAGTTAAAGCTGAAGTTTCAACTTTACTTAAATCAGTTGGATATAAACCTGATGAAATAAAATTTATTCCAATAGCTTCATTAAATGGAGACAACGTTGTAAAAAAATCAGAAAAAATGACTTGGTACACAGGTCCAACATTACTTGAAGCAATGAATATGTTAGATGTTCCTGATAAACCAACTGAATTACCAATGAGAATGCCAATCCAAGATGTATATAACATTACAGGAATTGGAGTAGTTCCAGTAGGAAGAATTGAAACAGGAATTTTAAAACTTGGCGATAAAGTTATGGCTATGCCTGGAAGAGAAGGAACAGGAGTTCCTGGTGAATGTAAAACAATTGAGATGCACCACGAACAAATGCAACAAGCAGGTCCAGGAGACAACGTAGGAATTTCAGTAAGAGGATTCGGTAAAAAAGATGTAGCAAGAGGAGATGTAATTGGACATGCTTCAAACCCTCCAACAGTTGCAAGCGAATTCACAGGACAAATCGTTGTATTAAATCACCCTAGTGTTATTACAGTAGGATATACACCAGTATTCCACATTCACACTGCACAAGTTGCTTGTCAATTTATAGAAATTGTGAAAAAAGTGAGTCCTGAAGAAGTTGATCACCCTGATTTCATTAGAAATGGAGATGCAGCTATTGTTAAAATAAAACCTGTTCAACCATTAGTAATTGAAAAGAAATCAGATATTCCACAAATGTCTAACTTTGCAATTAGAGATTCTGGTGCAACAGTTGCAGCTGGAATGTGTATTGATTTAATTAAAAAAGCTTAAGACTTTTATTTTTTTTATTTTTTATTTTTATTTTTTTGATTTCAAAACATTTATATAATATTTTTTCTAAATAAAATAGGTGAATAAAATGATACATGAAGATAGAGAAAAACTCAGTGAAAAAACTCTTAATTTGAAAAGAGCAATAGATTCTTTAAAAGAAGAACTTGAAGCAGTAGATTGGTACAATCAAAGAGCAGATGCATGCACTGATGAAAATTTAAAAAAAATTTTAATTCATAATGCAAACGAAGAAAAAGAACATGCAGCAATGTTAATTGAATGGTTAAGACAAAATGATGAACATTTTGGAAAAGAAATAAAAGAATATCTTTTTGCAAAAACTGCTGACATTAATTCAATTGAAGAACAACATTAATTTTTTTCTTTTTTTTAAATTGTTAACGGATTAGCTTCTACGCATTTTCTATTTTCACAATATGCAATAATATTTCCTACACAACCATAAACACATTTAGAATCATATTCTTCAATTAATTTTGATATTTTTTCAACTTCATTTTTATTTACAAAAACATAACATCCAAAAGGACATTTTCCGCCAGCATCAACACAATCAGAATTAATTTCACAATAATTTGCTTTATCTATTTCAGATTTAATTTTTTCTTCTTGACTTTTTGGTAAGAATAAAAATATAATAATTAAAACAATTAAAATAAAAATTCCAAAAATAATTTTTTTATTCATTTTATATTTAAAACTTCAATTACAAAATTGATGAACACGGAAGGACAATCAATCCATAATTCAGTCTCAGACCATTTACCAATTTTTGTTTCAATTTTATTTTCTTTAAACCAATTTTCAATTTTAGTAATATCTTCTTTTGGATTTTTAGAAGAAAAAGCTAAATGAGTTTCTTGTTTATTATTAGATAAACTTGATTTTTCATCAATCTCAGAAAATTGAATGCAAAGATTATTATCAAATTGCATAACAATTTCTCTACCTTGATCTTGTCCTTCCCAAATTAATTTAGCTCCTAAAAATTCACAGAATTTTTGTATTAACTCTGATTTTCCAATTGAAATTTTGTAAGCACAATGATGAAGTTTCATAATAATTATAATAGAAAATGAGTTATATATAAATCTTGTCCAACTAGAGTAATATTGTATATACTCGCTGTTATATTCTCCGAAGGGAAATTTTAGAGTTAAGAACTTGTCCAAAACAATTATAAATATAAAGAACTTTTGCTTTGTATGGAAGAACAGAAGAAAAAAGTGGGAGTTGGATTTGGTGTAATGATTCTAAAAGACAATCAAGTCTTACTTGGAAAACGCCACGAAGATCCTGAAAAAGCATCAAGTTTATTGAATGGTGCAGGAACATGGACTATGCCTGGAGGCAAATTACATTTTGGAGAAACATTTGAAGAAGGTGCAAAAAGAGAAACTATGGAAGAAACCGGAATCAAATTAAAAAATGCTAATGTAATTTGCGTAAATAACGATATGGTTGAGACTGCACACTTTATAACAATAGGATTATTTTCTGATGATTTTGAAGGAGAGCCCCAAGTATTAGAGCCAGATGAAATAACTGAGTGGTGTTGGTTTGATTTAAATGAATTACCAAATCCAATCTATTTTCCAAGTGCAAAAGTTCTTGAAAACTTTAAAGCAAAAAAGTTCTATATATCTAAGTAGGGCAAGTTCTTAATTTCAGATTAATTCTTGTTAAATGAGGTGAGGAGCGATGGCGACGAAAGTGCAACGTCCCTTGAGTTTTAATTTTGGCCGTTAGAAGGATAAGTCTTTAGGATTATAACCTACTTTTTCTTTTGCGATATCTCTAAGAAGTTCAGGATTAATTATTTGAATTGAATGATTGTATCTATCAGAAGTTGGATTAATTTCTTTTTTATCTGAAATTTTTCCATCAAAAATATATGTTTGCCATCCAAATTTATCATAAAATTGTTTGATAGTATTTGCTGCATCTCGAACTTGAGAAACTCCATCAATTTGGACAATATCTAAATCAGGAAGAAGTAAATCTTCACTTTCTGATTCTGGATTAAATAAATAACTTGAAGATTGAAATCTATTATCTATAGTTCCAACTCTAATCATTGGTTGATTTGCAAATAATGTAAGTAATAGATTTCTTCCATTTTTTTGTCCAACAATTGTTTCATAATCAGGAGTTTCTACAAAAGGCATATATTTTTCATCAAAAGAAATTAATCTATCATAATCTTCAATTGCCATTTTGGTGTAATCTCTAGCAACATCTTGTTCTAGTTTTCCTTGGTAAACTTGCCTTGGATTACAAAAAAGAATTAATTCTGACATATCTTTAGTAACTTCTTAGTAGTATATAAAATTATCACAAAAAAGGTCATTGAGGCCAAAATTAAAATTTCATTTAATCCACGTTAAGCGACCCGAAGGGCGATAATTCGTAAGAATTATCGAGTTTTTGCGAACAAATAAGAAAAAATAAGTTTTAATTATTGGTTAAAGTGAGCAAAAATTTCAGATTAATCCTTGTTAAATACTTCCGATAGGAACGAGGGATAACTGCAAGTGGTTTTTTGCGAAGCAAAAAAATCCCGAAGAGTAAAATTTCCATTTCCAATAAATTCGACCGCAGGGAGTGTAGATGTGCGAAGCACTGGGGAGTTCCGTTCCTTCAAGCTCGTAAGAGCCTTAGAAAACAAGTCTCGAGGGGAGTTCTTTTTTCATCAAAGCCGAAGGCTCATCAACTAAATACATCAAGGGGGAGTTCCGTCCAATCAATGCGAACAAAGTGAGCCATCGAGAACAAGAAGAAAGGGGCGAGAAAACACAAAAACAGCAATATTTATAAGTATGTGTAATTATTTATGTTTAGGTGGGTTAAATGGAATCAAAAAATATCACATTAAAAGTAAATTCTGAACTTTATGATAAGTATAGAGAAATTTGTAAGCAAGAAGGTTGGATAGTATCTCGTCAATTTGAAAAATGTATGGAAGAAGAGTTAAGAAAAAGAGAGGCGAGAAAATGAGTGATAACGATTTAACTTTTATTACAAATGAGGAAGGTCATAAACTTATAGATCGTTTTAATACTCTTACAAAAGGCACTAAGTTTTTTGATTGCTTAGTTGGATATTTTTATTCAAGTGGTTTTCATGCAATGTATAAATCATTTGAGAATACTGAAAAAATTAGAATTCTTATAGGTATAAGCACAGATAAAAAAACGTTTGATTTAATTCAAGAAGCAGAAGATTCTGATGCTCAACAACAATTAGGTTTTTCCAGTAAAGAAGCAAAAGTTCATTTTTCTGATAAAGTCGTTGAAGAGATGAATAATTCTAAAGATTCAAGAAATGTCGAAGAGGGCATTATGAAATTTATTGAGTGGCTTAGGTCTGGAAAACTAGAGATTCGTGTTTATCCTGCTGAAAGAATTCATGCAAAATTATATATTATGACTTCAAGCGGTGGCGGTTTTGGGGATAAAGGAAGAGTTATCACAGGTTCAAGTAATTTTACTCAAGCAGGATTAAGAGATAATTTAGAATTAAATGTAGAGCTAAAAGATAGTAGAGATTATGATTACGCATTAAATAAATTTAATGAACTTTGGGCTAATTCTACTGATGTTTCAGAAAAATATGTTGAAACTATTAATACAAATACATGGCTTAATGATGAAATTACCCCTTATGAATTATTTTTAAAATTTTTATATGAATTTCTTAAAGAGAAAATTCAACTAGATCAAGAAGAAATCAAAAACGAGTATAAGCCTGAAAATTTTATGGAATTAGAATATCAAAAAGATGCTGTTAGAGATGCAAAGATGAAACTTGAAGAGTATGGTGGAGTTTTTATTTCTGATGTTGTTGGTCTTGGAAAAACTTTTATGACTACTATGCTTGCTCAACAATTAGATGGTGGAACTTTAGTTCTTGCACCTCCCATATTGTTAGATAAAAATAATCCCGGTTCTTGGAGAAATGCTTTTTTTGAATTTGGAGTAAATAGAGCAGAATTTGAATCAATTGGTAAATTAGATCAAGTATTGAAAAGAGGGACAGATAGATATCAAAATGTAATTATTGATGAAGCTCATAGATTTAGAACAGAATCAACACAAATGTATGAACAATTGTATAAAATTTGTAGAGGTAAAAGAGTTATTCTAGTTACTGCAACGCCATTAAATAACACTCCTATGGATATTTTAGCTTTAATTAAATTATTCCAAAATTCTCATAAATCAACTCTTCCAAATCCAAAAGTAAGAGATTTAGAGAAATACTTCAAATCATTACAAGCAAAATTAAAGAACTTACATAGGCAAGAAAATAAAGAAGATTATCTTAAAATTGTAAAGGAGAATGCTGAAGATATTAGGGATAATGTTTTACAATACTTAATGGTCAGAAGAACAAGAACAATTATTGATAAGTATTATGGTAAAGATTTACAGAAACAAAAATTAGTTTTTCCTAAAGTAAAAGAACCTGAAGCGATTATCTATAATTTTTCAGATGATGTGGATAATATCTTCAATAAGACTTTAAAATTAGTTGCAAAGGATTTCAAGTATTCTCGTTATACTCCATTACTTTATCTAAAGGAGGAGCTTCCAGAAAATCAACAGACGCCACAAAGAAACATGGGTCGTTGGATGAAGATTCTTTTATTGAAAAGATTAGAAAGTAGTTTTTATGCTTTTAAAAAATCAATTTCAAGATTTATTTATTCATATAAACGATTCTTAGAAGAATATGAAAAAGGATATGTTTTCATAAGTGAGAAATACACTTCTAAAGTCTTTGAATTATTAGAAGATGATGATATTGATGCAGTTGATAAATTAATAGAAGCAGAAAAAGCAAAAAAAGAACCTGCAAACAAATTTAATGATAATTTCGTTGATGACTTAAAATCAGATATGAAAATATTAAATGAAATTGAAGCAATGTGGCGAAATGTTGAAACAGACCCAAAACTAGAAGAGTTTATTAAACTTTTAAAGAAGAATAAACATCTTAAAGAAAATAAATTAATTGTATTTACTGAATCTAAAGAAACAGCAGAATATCTTGAATCAAAATTAAATCCGATTTTCAACAATAAGGTTTTAGCTTATTCAAGTATTTCAGGAGAATCAACAAGAGAAAGAATAATTGAAAACTTTGATCCTGCTTCAAGAACAAAGAAAAATGATGTACGAATTTTAGTAACTACCGAAATATTATCTGAAGGTGTAAACCTAAACAGGTCAAATATTGTAGTAAATTATGATATTCCATGGAATCCAATAAGAATGATGCAAAGAGTAGGTCGTATCAACAGAGTAGGAAAGAATCTTCCTTTTGATGAAATTTATACATATAACTTTTTCCCAGCAGGACCGATAAACGATCAGATGGGGTTAACTGAAGCCGCAGAAGTAAAAATTCAATCATTTATAGAAATGCTCGGAAATGATGCAAAATTATTAACTGATGAAGATATTAAATCTCATGAATTATTTAGAAGATTAAATTCTAAAGAAATCGTAACAGGAGAAGATGAAACAGAAGATACAGAATTAGAATGGCTCTTAAAATTAAGAGATATACGAGACAATAATTCTGATTTATTTGAAAAAATAAAAAGACTTCCTAAAAAATCAAGAACTGCAAGAAAAAAAGAAGGTACAGTAGGATTATTTACTTTCTTTAGAAAAGGTAAATTAAGAAAATTATATCATAATAATGAAGGTTTCATCAACGAAATTGATTTTTCTGAGGCAGTTGGTTTACTTAATGCAATAAAATCTGATAAGAAAATGAAATTAAGTGAAGATTTCTATAAATTACTAGAACAAAACAAAAAAGAATTTTCAGATTTCTTTGTTAAAGAAGTTGATGCTCAAACTTCAGGAAGTAGAGGGCATGAAGGAAAAATTAAAGCAATAATAAAGGCAGTATTAAAAAAACCAATTGGCTTAACTGATGATGACGAAGAGTATTTAAGAAGTATATTAAACTTAATTCAAGAAGGTTCAATAACTAAAAAAACACTTCAAAAATTAAATAATGCAATTAAGAAAGAAGATATTAATCCATTAAAGATTCTTGCTAAGATAAGAATGGTTATCCCTGAAAATTCAGAATTTTTCAAAGAGACATATGCAAGTTTCTCAGGAAATATTGAAGGACCTAAAGAAGTCATATTATCGGAGATGTTCATAAAATGAATCAACAACAAGCAAAATGGTTATTAGATGAAACATTTAATCAAGAATTTGATGTTTTAAAGTTTTCAAACTTTCTAAAAGAATTAGTAAATAATTCAAATCTTTATAGTCAAGATAAAACTCAATTTGTAGCAAAAGAATTTAGAGATTATATCTTAAAGGTTGAAAAATTAGGACAGTACAAAGATAAAGCTGGAAAATCAATGGAACTTCTTGCTATAAAACTTGCAAAACACTCTTCCCTTGAAAGAGCAAGGACAATGCAGAGAAATTTTATTGCTAAATGGCTTGCAAAAAATCCTGATGAACCTGAAGGTGCAATTGTTGGATTTTATGATGATGAAAAAGACTGGAGATTCTCATTTGTAAAACTAGAATATAATCTTATTAAAGATGAAAAAGGAAATCTTAAGGCAAAAAAAGAGCTTACTCCTGCAAAAAGATATTCATATCTTGTAGGTCCAAATGAACCTAATCATACTTGTAAAAAACAATTTGTTGAATTATTATCAAGCGACCATGACCCTTTATTTGAAGAAATTGAACGGTCTTTTGGAATTGAAAAAGTTACAAAGGAATTTTTTGAAGAATACAAAAAGAGATTTTTGGACTTAAAAGAATCTCTTGAAAAAGTAATTAAAAATGATGCCGTTGTTAAAGCTGAATTTGTCAATATTGCTGGAGAAGAAAATCTTGAAAGATTTGTTGTAGAATTTTCTAAAAAACTACTTGGTCAGATTGTTTTCTTGTATTTTTTACAGAAAAAAGGTTGGCTGGGTGTAAGAAAAGATGATTCTGGAAGATTTAAGGATTGGGGAACTGGTCCTAAAGATTTTATGAAGCGATTATTTAATAGAGAATATTGCTCTTATAATAATTTCTTTAATGATGTTTTAGAGCCATTATTTTATAATACTCTTGCAATAAAAAGAAATGATGATTTTTCAGATAAGTTTGATTGTAAAATTCCCTTCTTAAATGGAGGATTGTTTGAACCACTTGATGGTTATGATTGGATGAACACTAATATTTACATTGAAAATTCGATATTTGAAGATATTTTTAGAACTTTTGATGAGTTTAACTTCACAATTAAAGAAGATGAACCTTTAGAAAAAGAAGTTGCAGTAGACCCTGAAATGCTTGGTAAAGTATTTGAGAATTTGCTAGAAGTAACTGATAGAAAATCCAAAGGTGCGTTTTATACTCCTAGAGAGATTGTTCATTATATGTGTCAGCAATCTTTGATAAATTATTTAGAAACTAATTCTTCAGTTCCTAGAAAAGATATTGAGAAGTTTATTCAAGAAGGAGATAAGTATTTAGACCAAACAATTAAAGCACAAGAACACAAGAAAAAATATCATGGAAATGTTTATGGTGTTGATTCTGAATATACTATTCCTAAATCAATTGAGGATAATTATGAAAAAATTGATGAGTTATTGAAAAATATTAAAGTTGTTGATCCTGCTGTTGGTTCAGGAGCATTTCCTGTTGGAATGATGAACGAAATAGTAAAAGCTCGTTCAATATTATCTATTTATTTTGAGGGGGATAGAGATGTTTCTGAAATTAAAAGAGAATGTATTGATAATTCACTTTATGGTGTAGATATTATGCCTTCAGCAGTAGATATTTGTCAATTACGATTTTGGCTTTCTCTAGTTGTTGATGAACTCGATAGAAAGAAGATAAAGCCACTTCCTAATTTAGATAATAAAATAATGTGTGGAAATAGTTTGTTAGAAGAGTTTGAAGGAGTAAAATTATTTGATGATTCGCTTCTTGGAGAAGAAGTTAAAGATATTCGTCCTGAACTTGAAAGGATTGAGAAAGAAATTAAAGAATTAAATCTTAAAGCAGGAGAGATAATCTTAGGAAAATTAAAAGGAAGCATTGATGACATTAAGAAATCTATTAAGAAATTAGAACGAGAAAAGAAAAAATTAACTGAAAAACCAAAAAAAACAACAGTTAATGCTACTTTAACTAATTTTGATAAAGTAACAAGAGACGAAGCAAAGATTAAATTAAAGAAATTAAAATCAAAACAAAAAGAATTCTTTAACTCATTTGATAGAGATACAAAAAAGCAATTAAAACAAGAAATTGAAAAATTAGAATGGGAATTAATTGAAGCTACATTAAAACAACAAGGAAATGACGAAGCAATAAATAAGCTGAACTCAATAATGAAAAGCAAGAGTAAGCCATTCTTTTTATGGAAATTATACTTTTCAGAAGTCTTTCAGAGGGAGAATCCTGGGTTTGATGTTGTGATTGGAAATCCTCCATATATTAGTTATTATAGTAGACAATCAAATCATCTACCAAATGAAATAAGAAAATCTTTTTTGGATAATTTTGAATGTGTTGATAATGCAAGAAGCAGGATTAATGCAATCCAATTATTTATAGAAAAAGGAAACAAATTATTGCAAAACAAAGGGATATTGGCTTACATAATTGATAAAACTTTTTTAAATGAAAAAGCAAATATTTCTATTAGAAAATATTTATTAAACAATTCCAGATTATTGATTATAAGTCCTTTCCTAAAAAATGTTTTTGATGCAACAGTAGATCCAATGATATTAATTACGAAAAAAGAAATTTTGAAAGAATATTCTTTTAAAATAATAGAAAATGAAATTATAAATAATGATTTAAAATTACTTAATTTTAATATTGACAAAGTAATATCAAATATTGGATATGAAATCAAAGCAGACTTGTTGAGTTTAGATATTGATTTTTTTAAAATATTTAAGGGAACCGAAAAACTAAAAAAAGTAGCCACTTTAAAATCAGGTGCGAATATTGGTGGACACAAAGAAAAGTTTCTTTCTGAAAAGCCCATCAATAATAAGTATAAACCAGTTCTAAAAGGAAGTAAAAATATACGAAAATATCGGTTAACATGGGATGAGCCACTATATATCCTATATGATCATGAATTACAATATAAAATAAATGATGAAGCACAAAAAAATATAGGTACCAATAAAAAAATAAATTTAGTTAAATTGGGCGATGGTCATATTGATAAAAGATATGAAAAAGAAAAATTGATAATTCGTCAATCATCAAGTCAATTTGAAGCTACTTTTGATAATAAGTCTTTTTATTGTATGTATGGTTTATTTATTATTAATCAATTGGACGCAGATATTAGCCTTAAATATTTATTGGCTTTAATTAATTCAAAATTATATACTTATTATGGGATTAAATCAGAAACCATAATTACAGGTCATAAAAAACAACCCCAAATAAGGGCTAAGGGAATTAAAGAACTTCCAATAAAAAAAATATCTCCAGAACAACAAAAACCTTTCATCCAATTAGTTGATCAGATTCTTTCAATTACTAAAGATGAGGATTATCTAAAAAATCCTGATAAACAATCTAAAGTTAGGAAGTTGGAAAAGGAAATTAATAAGTTGGTTTATGAGTTATATGAACTTACTCCTGAAGAGATTAAGATTGTTGAGGAGTTTAACGAAAAATGAATCGATTTGATAAAGATATATTCAAGGCATTGGACTATTTTGCTAATACTGAACTTATTGAAATTAATAAACTTAGAAAAAATAATTCTAAAAAATATAAAAAGATTATTCCTAAACATATTGAGACGCATATTTTTGAGAATAAATATGCTGATGGAGATACAAGGTTAAAAATGGGTATAACTCCTATAGGATTAGAACAATTAAGAACTCTTGAAGGAATAAAACTAAATCAAAAAACTTTTTGGATTTCTATTACGGCAATAATCATTTCTGTCATCACATTTATTATTAGTTATTATAATGGAGGTTCAAGTTAAAATGGGAATTCAAGAAAATGCAGGAAAGATATTTTATCTTATGTATCAAATGTATCTAAAAGATGAATCAATAAATCCTCAAAGATTATTGGAAATAACAAAAATGGACGGAAAAGATATCGATAGAGCAATAAAATATCTTAAAGACAAATATTTAATTGATATTATCTTAACATTAGGTAATCATCAAGGAGTACAACATTTTATTTTAAAGAAAATAAGTCCCGAAGGAATTAATATTGCAGAAGATGATACTGAGTTTATCAGGAACTTTAAAATAAATCCAAAAGAAGTACATTGGGAAGGATATTGTTAATGATTGATAAAATTTTAAATCCAAAGGGCATAATTGCAACAATATCATTTGTTTTTGTTATAGTTATTCTCTGATGATGCTTGATGGAATACAAGACAGTCCTTTAGCTGAGAATGAACAGGCAAATAAGACTATTCAAGAAACAAAAGAATCTTTATCTCTTTTAACTAATGGTTATTTTCTCGCCGGAAGCATAGCAAGTGCGATAGCATTGATAGGATTCTTTATCTGGTTATATCATAGATACAGTTAGTTTTCTCGCCCTCTCTATATTATAAATTTCTTTTACGAAGTAAAAGTGTAGATGTCCGTTAGGACTAGGAACTCCCCCTTAAATTAAAGAACTCCCCCTTCTACTAATAAAATATCGAACGAAGTGAGTGAATATGTGCGTAGCACGGAACTCCCCAAACTAAAAAAAAAGAAATGGAAATTTTATTGAGTTTAA
>JBFXLI010000005.1:40625-49679 GCA_050187915.1 Candidatus Woesearchaeota archaeon | reverse complement strand
TTTGTCCTGTAACGCCATCAATTAAAACCCAAGCACCAGTTTCTAAACTATACTCTGTGTTAACTACATTTGATTTTCCAATTAATGCACTACCATTTATTTCTAATTTACTTGAAGGTGTTGATGTTCCAATTCCTATGTCTCCTGAAGGAGTCATTACAAATTGATTTCCACTCCAATTTTGATAGCCTTGAACAATTTTTAATTTATCTCCATCACTTTGATCAACAACCATATAATAATCATATAAATCTGAATAAAGATGAAAGTAAGGAGTTTCAGTTTCTGAGCCAGTTCCTAAATTTGATAATGACATCCAAGATTCAGAATCTGCAGAATTATAATTCCAAATTCCATTTGGAGTTTGTATTCCCCCAGCATCAGTTATTACGACTGAAGAATTTTGAATTAACAAACCTGTTGTTCCATTGAATCTTGCTACTTGATTATTTGTTGAGGATGTTATTGATGAAACATTTCCTGAACCTGCAACAACTCTTGAATCTATTGTTGCATTTAACTCACTTTCATTTACATCTAAAATTCCACTTCTATTTTCTAGGTATTGACTTGTTGTGATGTTCCAAACATCATCAGTATCATCATTGTATTCTCTAATTCGTCCATCCTTAAATTGATATATGGCTTTTTGCATAGGTCTTAAATATAATGTAGTAGAAACTTTATCTCCTATTTCAACATACAATTTACCATCTTCAGTAGTTGGTAAATTTGATGTATAAAAACTTGTATAGGTTGAATCATCTAAAATAAAATAGCCATCTTCATCTAAAGTTCCAACCAAATAAATTGGTCTGTAATTTGTTAAATGAGTTATTCCGTTCCAACCATACGGAACATAAGTTGTTGAACTTTGTGCAAGTCCTGTATAAAAACTTGATGAACCACTATTTTCATTTAAAGTAGTTGTACTGGCATATGTTGCCAATAAACCTTTTAATTTAAATGGAACTTGCGAAACAGTTTTTGTTGTACCTGTACTATCTCCAATTGTTAAAGGATAGAATCTACCATCACTTCCTTCCATAACTGTTTTATATCTTGTGATAGTTTCTCCCGCAACTAAATAACCTCCATAAAGTACTGAAGAGGTTACAGTTGAATCGCTTGTTCTCATACTTCCTGTTAATTGAAAATAAGTTCCATCATAATAATACATTGCTACTGAATTTGCTCCAAAATAATGAGTTGTTGTTGAAGCTGCAGTATTTCCTAATCTAATTGATTTCGCACCAACTCCATTTATGTTTAAAGTTGGAGAAGAAACAGTAGAGCCTAAAGTGTAAGTGACTGCAAAGAAATCTCCTGCAGTTAAAGTATAATTTGAAATAGTACATGTTTTTGCAGCTGTTGCAGCTGCAGTTCCAACTGTACAAGTTATTACCCCTCCACGAACTATATCTGCATCTATAATTCCTGTTGTTGTTAAATTATGATTTCCTAAATCAACATTATTTGTTGCATCTGTATATGGAACGTAATCAGATAAATCTCCTGAGAATGATGCGTTTACTGCATCAAGTTGTGATTTTGTTACTGCGTCTTGTCCTGAAGTTCCGTTTGCTAAATTATGAATATAATAATTTCCCATGGAAAGATTTCCAGACATAGTATCTCCAGATGTGTTTACCCAAACATCTGTAACTGATGTGTCAACTAAATCTTGAATTGTTGCATTTAACTCAATTTCGTTTACATCTAAAATTCCACTTCTATTTTCTAAGTATTGACTTCCTGAAATACTCCACCATGTATCTGTGTCAATTATACTTCCTTCAACTGCTTGTAATTGTGAAAGTGTTACTGCGTCTTGTGATGATGAACCATTTGCTAGATTTGTAATTTTACCAGAAGTCATATCAAGAACTCCACCTATTGAAACATTTTGTGGCAGTAAAATATTTCCTGATTGATCCATTACAAAAGAATCTGTCCAAGTATTTCCATCAAAACTCATTTTAAATTTTTCATCATCATTTAAATCAAGCCCTATATAATATTCATTATCACCAACATAGTCACTATAAAGAACAATATAAGGATCATATATATCAGAACCAACTCCCATACCATAAGTAGATATCCAAGATTCTCCTTCTGAATCAGAGGATTCAATAACATCAGGAGTATATATCATACCTCCTGCATTTATGTAACCACTTACATTCAAATTAGTTTGTAAATATGTTTTAGTTATACTTCCTCCAACTTTGAAAAGATTAGCTTCATTATTAAAAGTATTTTTTCCTATTGCAATTGAATTTTCACCAGTAGCTTGTGCTCCATAACCTAAAGCAATTGCATAATTATTTGTTGCATCAGTTTCTTCACCAATTGAAATTGCGCTATATCCTGTTGAATTTGAATTGTACCCTATTGCAATGGATTGAGAATTATATGTTTTTGCAAAAGCACCTATTGCAATTTGATTTGAGTATGGTGCACCTCTAACAGAAGTATCATCTGTTCCAATAATAATATTATTTCCACCTGAATTGAAAAGTAATTTTGCATTAGCTGTGTTAAGATTTAAATAATTAGAAACGTTAAGTGGACCTGTCATTGTGTCTCCTGTTAATTCAACATAAAGTGAATCGTGACCAGGGTCATTTATTGCAGAAACCTGAGTAAAACTAAATGTTAAAACTAATAAAAATACAACTATTTTTAAAAAATTAAATTTAAAGTCTAAACCCACTACATACACACCCTAACAATAATTATTTTGTGAAATCATTAATTTATAAATGTTACTTTTTTATTTAAATTGTAGTAATTATATAAAGTGGTGTAAAATGTATATTAGTATATTTTTTAATTCAAAATTGAACAAATATATTCGTTTTTTTATATTCATTCATTTCGTTCGTTGATTATAATTTCACTGGTTGCTAATTTTGCTTGTGTGATTATTTTTTTCAACTCGCACAAGATTTTGAGAAAGAGATTCTAATTTTTGTTCATGTGAAACTATAATTATTTGTTTTGCTTTTACTTCGTTTAAAACTAAATTTAATTTATCTAATTGTTCTGTTGAAAATCCATCTGTTGGTTCATCTAAAATTAATAAATCTTTTGTGTTTATTTTGCTGAAGTAATCGTTAAGAACTTTGTTTAATGCAAGTCTGTATGCTAATGCAACTGATGTTTTTTCTCCGCCTGATAAATTTTCTAGATTTGTATTAAATCCATTTTGTTCTATTATTGGTGTAAAGTTTTCATCTAGTTTTACTTGTATTGAATTATCATCAATTAAAATTGCAAACCAATTTTGAAATAATGAATTAAATTCTTGATAAACTTTAAGCATTATTTTTCTTTCAATCACTGACATTAATGGAATAAATAAATCGTTTATCCAATTTTTAATTTTTGAAAGATTTTCATTTGTTTTCTTTAGTTGTTCTTTTTCGCTGATTTCTTTTATTATTTCATTTAATAATTTTTCAGAAACTTCTAATCTTGTTTGAATGGATTGTTTTTCTAATTCTATTTTTCTTTCTTTTAATAATAAATCTTGGAATTCTTTTTGTTCTTTATCTATGTTAATTTCTTTGATTGTATTTTTTTCTAAATTTGATTTTTTTTCAATTTCAATTTTTAATAATTCTTCGTGTTTATCGATGTTATTTACTGATAAATTTATTTGTTCTTGATATGATTTAATGAGTTTATTTGTTGACAAATAATTTTCATATATTTTTTCTTGGTTTAATAATTCTTTTAATTTTATTTTTTCTTGGTTTAATTCTATAATTAATTTATTTTTTAATTCTTCTAATTTTTTTTCTTTTTCATCAAGTTTAGATTGTGACTGATTTTGAATTTCATTCATTTTAGATTTGTGTTCTTCAGTTACTGTTTGTCTACAAGTAGGACATTTATCTAAATTAGTTATTGATTCTATTAATTCATTTATATTCGATTTTTTAGCGTTTATTTCTCCTTGCATTTGAGAATATTTTAAATTTTTTTCTTCTAATTCTTTTATTTTATTTTCCAATTCTAATTTTTTTGTTTTATCAAAAATAATTTCTTTTAATTCAATTTTATTTAATTTTTCTTCTAGTTGTTGTTTTTGTTTTTTCAGCATTAATATTGTGGTTTCTATGTTTTTTATATTTTGATTTGAAAGTTCTATTTTTTGTTTTTGTTGTAAAAATTCTTTTTGTTGTTTTTCTAAATTTTCTAAAGTTTGTTTTAATTTATTTTTTATTTCTAAAATTTGTAATAAATCTTCTTCTATTTTTTTAAAAGAATTGTTTAAATTAAATATTTCATTTTCTTTTACAACTTTTTGTTCTTTTAAAGTTTGTAAATCTTCTAATCTACCTGTATTTTTTTCAATTTCACTTCTTAAATATGTTTGATAAGGATTTATGTTTGAAATTATATTTTTATATTTATCTAGCGCGAATATTTTTCTAATTATATCTTTTCTTTCTTCTTCGCTTTCAAATAAAATTAATTTAACTTGTTCTTGTGGTGTGTAAACTGTGTAGCGAAATAAGTTTGTTGATTTGTTTATTAAAGAAGATGGATAACCTAATAATTCTAGAACTTTTGACTTTAATTCTGTTGCAACTAATTCTTCTGAAATGCCGTTGATTATTATGGTTCCTGGAAGTTGGTTTATTCCTGATGTAGATTTTTTTAAAAATCTAGTTATTGAAACGTTGTTTTCGTTTATGTCAAACTCTAGATTAACATATGCTTCTTCTTCTCCGTTTCTTAATATTTCAGAAGGTGAAGTTTTTCCTCTTAGAATTCCAAATAAAGCAAATTCTATTGCCATTAGAATTGTTGTTTTTCCGCTTCCAATATCTCCTGACAATAGAGTTATTCCTTGATTAAAATTTATAGTTAAAGATTCAAAAGAACGAATATTTTTTAATTTTAATTTTTTTAAAATCATTTTTAGTAAGATTTTTTTAATAAATCTTCAACATTAATTGATTTTGCTGATTCTCTTATTTTTTCAAGTAAGGAATTTAAGTATTGTGATACGCCCATTTTTAAATCAATTGGATGAAGTTGTTTGTTTTTAAAAGATTCTTCCATTTCTTGATATGATTTGAAAATTATTTTTCCTCCATATTGTTCAGGTCTATCTATTATGAATTCTTTGTTTTCATCAATTAAATGTGGAAACATAACTAATCTTGAAAAATCCATAAACCAATTTTCTTCAACATTTCCTTCTTCACAAAATGCTTTGTTTAATTTTTTAGTTACTTCTTTTGCAGTGTCTAAAATATCTATTTTGCTGTTTGGATCGCTTGAACTCATTTTTCCTCCACCTAATCCTCCAACCATTGGATTCATTAAGTGAATTCTTTTTTGATAATTTATTTTTGGTAAGAATTCTCTTGCTAGCATAAATATTTTTCTTTGATCTACACCTCCAAATTGTGCGTCAACTTTTAAATATTCTTCATCTAATGCTTGAAGTAATGGATAAAGTAAACTTGACATTTTTGGATTGTCCATTTGTTTTACAACTTCAGCTCCTGCTCTTTTTGAATCTCCATATGTTGTGATTGCTGTAAGTTTATATATATCTGTAGTGTAATCTTCTTTGAATTGATAAGAACTTCCTGTTACAAATGATAATTTTGTTATATCTGCACCTATTGCTTTAAGCATTTCTTTTATTATAAATTCATAATATTGAGTTCTATATTTTAATTGTTCCCAATTTGATTTCATATTATCTAAAAAAGCGTGAATATCTGCAAATAATATTGTTACATGACAACCTGCATTAAGAAAATCTCTTATTTTAAACATTGGAACAAAATAACCTACATGTGGTTTTCCTGTTGGTGCTGTTCCCCAATAAAGTTTTAAATCTCTGGTTTTAAGAATTTCTTTTAATTTTTCTTCATCTACAACTTCTTGTAGATTTCTTGTTATGAGATTGAATTTTTCTTCTGGTGTCATTTTAATCGTTATTAAAGAGAGATTAAATTGTTTATAAATTTATAGTTTATTTAATCTAACGTTGTTTTAGTTACTTCGCTTTTCTTTTTATAAGGAACTAAAAGTATGGCTAATTTTTGTAACCAAGTTAAATGTGTATTTATTTCTTTTCTTATAATTTTATTTTCTATTATTATTTTATTATTTTCTTCAAATATGTGTACTATGGATAATTTATAATGTGGATAATAAACTGCTGGTAAAAGAAATAATTTGAATGCTTTTATTTTTTTTAAACTTTTAATCCAAGTTCCTGTATTTATTATTATTCCTTCTTCTATTTTAGAAATAAAATTTTTGTGTATGTGTCCAAAAATGAAAATTTTAACGTCTTTATTTTCTTTAAATAATTTTTTAGCATGATTAATATATTCTTCAATTTTTACTTCTCTGAAATTTTGAGTAAATGAAAAAAACTTAGTAAATTTTTTCTTTAAATCTTTGTATAAAATTATAAATGGTAAATACGCAATTATTATTACTAAAACTATTAATGTATCTAAAAATATTATGAAATCAAGCATACTTCCAAATAAACCAAAATATGTTGAAAATTTTGTTGTGAGAATTGGTATTGTGATTATTCCTAATTTTTTTAAGTATCCTCCAATTAAAACAAAAAAACTAAACATAAAAAATAATAAAAATGGAAGAGCAATAAATCTAAAAACTGGATTTAATTCTTTGTAAAAATAATTTGAAAAAAGCCAGTTTAAAGTATCTTCTCTTGGTTGTACTGATTGTATGTCTAGAATCCAATCATTTTTTGAATTGTTTTTGTTATGAATGCTGGAAACTATTTCTTTTGTAGCATAATAACTCATTGGTTTTTCAGATTCTGAATTTAATGTTCGATTGTATTCATCTTGTGCGTGTCCATGTTCTATCCATATTTTTTTATTTTGTATTTCTTTAATTAGAATATCTTCTGAAACTAAGATATTATATTTTTTTAAAATTTCTTTGTATTTATTTGTTTTTACTTCATAATCATGATTTCCTGGAACTAGAAATATTTTTATTTTGCTTCCTGTTGTTTTAAATTGATTAAATAAATTTTTATGAACTTTTATTAATTCTATTAATTTATCTTTTTCTAAATCTTTATTTAATTCCCAGAATCCAAATAAATCTCCGACTATTATTAATTCTGCTGTGGTTTTTTCTTCTAAAGATTTAAGAAATTTTATTAATTCATTTTCGAAAGCACAAACTTTTTCGAATTCTCCTAAGCCTATGTGTAAGTCACTTATGAAATAATATTCTTTTGACATTGGTTTAAGAAATTAAAGTTTAATATTTAAATATTTAGAAAAAGGAACAGCTCTCTATGAGGGGTTGTTAGGGGAGGGTGGTTTAACAAGAAAGTTTCATAGAGAGCCTTTCTTTAAAATTTTATTGGAGGTTTCCTTAATTCTTGTAGCCACATAAGGCCAATTCTCATCATATTTTTATTGAATTTTTCGCTTATTTTGTATGTTTTTTTATACAAATCATAATCGATTAATCCCATTGTTTTCATTGGAGTTAAAATTCTATCATAAAACTGTCTTTTGTTGTATGATATCTTCACCTGCTTTTTCTTCCGGAAAGGACCTTCACCAGTTGTTGTCTCGACATCTTTTCCATCGTGAAGGGCTGTTGCGAACATACTCATTTCTGTTTTTCCTATTTCTCCACCTTTAAGTTTCATTTCAATGATTAACATCTTTGCAACTTCAACTTGTTGAGTGGTAGCGAAAATTATTTCGAATATGTCGTTCGGTAAATTGAATTGATCAAATAATACTACCATGACAATATTTTAGCACAACTAGTATATAAATGTTGTGTTTTGTATAGGTTTTTGTATACTGGTAGTGTAGGAAAAAATTTATTGTTAGAAAAAATAAGGGTTGACAAATGCCAACCCCCCAAATCACCTCAAATGAGTCGATTCAGTGTTGTGTGTTTTGTGAGATATTTTTTCGGTGTGTGTGGTCTTGAAACAAAGACAATTAAGGTAATAAATATCAACAAAAACTATACCAATATAGCCCTATTCCCCTAGTATAAGGCTTCTACTACCATTTTATGAGTTTAACTAGTATATAAACGTTGTGAAAATATATTTAAAAATAGGAGTAATTTTGTAAAAAACATGAAAAAATTGTATTTTGCACCAATAAATGTTTTTGGACACTATGTTTATAGACATTTTTTATTGCTAAAAGGTGCAGATTATGTGTTTTCAGAGCTTATAATGCCAAATGACTTGAGTTCAGAAAGAAAATTTAAAATATTTTCTGAAGATTTAGATAAAACTATTTTTCAAATTGGTGTGAGTTCTGTTGAAGATGTGGAAAATGCTGTTTCTAAATTATTTGAAAAGTTTGGAAAAGTTCATGAAATTAACATTAATATGGGTTGTCCTCATTCAACTATGCAAAAAAAGAAAATTTGTTCTGGAATTTTATTTGATTTGAAATTAATGGGTGAATTGTGTAAAAAATTAAGTTCATATGGAAATTTTATTGCTTCTGTTAAGTTAAGGTTGGGAACTTCTTTGAAAGATATTAAAATTGAAGAATATTTGAAAGTTTGTTTAAATAATGGTGTAAAAAAAGTTTATATTCATTTTCGTCCTTTAATATATAATTACACTAAACCAGTTTTGAAAATTGAGAATTTAAAGTTGAAGTTTCCAAATATGGAATTAATTTACAATGGTGATGTTGATTGTTATAATAAGTGTGTTGGTTATGATGGCTACATGATTGGAAGGGCAGCTTTATCTAATCCTTTGATTTTTTCTCAGATTAAACAAAAAATAAATGGAAAAGTTGAACGTTATGATTTTACTTTAAATGATTCTTCTTTGATTAAAGAAAAGGGTTTGATTAAATTATCTGATGAAAAGAAAAAAGTTATTTCTGAGTTTGTTGAACTTTGTAAGAAAGAAGGATTAAGTGATGAAGTTGTTAAAAGAAATTTAGCTTGGTTGTTGAAAGGTGTTAGTGATAAAAAAGAATTTAATTTTAATTCTAAATAATAAGCCCTCTCTGGGAGTCG
>JBFXLI010000005.1:7779-40525 GCA_050187915.1 Candidatus Woesearchaeota archaeon | reverse complement strand
AACTTTGTAAGAAAGAAGGATTAAGTGATGAAGTTGTTAAAAGAAATTTAGCTTGGTTGTTGAAAGGTGTTAGTGATAAAAAAGAATTTAATTTTAATTCTAAATAATAAGCCCTCTCTGGGAGTCGTGCTCAATCTTTTTCAAACATTGGCACCTCTTAACGAGGAACTACGTTCAACTCCAATCGATAAATATAAGTTTATCAATTTAACAAGAAAGCCCTCTCTGGGAGTCGAACCCAGGATCCACTGCTTACGAAGCAGTTGCTATAGCCACTAAGCCAAGAGGGCATTAAAGCAAATTCTTAATTTCTTCGGAAGAATGTTTTCTTTGACAATCTGCACAAATTGTTCTTTTTTTGCTGTTTTTATCTTTAATTACCGTTCCAATTAATTTGTTTAGAAATGTTGTTGGAATTTTTTGTCCGCATAAATCGCATTTTGTCATACTTTAAGATAATTTATTTAATTTATAAATTTAGACTTTTATTTATAAAGAAACTACTCTAAGATGAAAACTTTTAAAAATAACAACATATTTTGACTTTTTATGAAAATAAAACATTTAACAATTTGCTATGTTCTTACTTTCTTAACATTATTGAGTTTATTTTTTGAATCTAACAATGTTTTAAAAATAATAAAGTTAATTTTAGTTATTGCATTTTCTTATTGTATTTATTATATTACAAGTGAAAAATATTCAAGAACTGGAATAAAAGAATTTAATTATTTATTTGTTGCTGTTATGTTTATTTTTACATTATATAGTTCTGGTTATAAAGGAATTTTTTATTATGATATTTTAGTTAATATTACTGCACTGAGTTTATTTGGATTATTGATAAGTAGTATATACAAAGAAAATAATAAAAGAGTATTAATTGTTCCAAGAAAACCTGCACCTGAAATTAAAAGTACAATAACAACTGTGAAAAAACCAGAAGAAGAATTATATAAAATAATTCAAGAAGCTAAAGCATTGGTTAAAGCTGAAAAAGAAATTAAAAAAGCAACTAAGAAAAAAACTGCTAAGAAAGTAACTAAAAAACCTGTTGTTAAAAAGAAAGTTGTTAAGAAAACTTCTGCTAAGAAAAAAACAACAACTAAAAGAAAAGTTGTTAAGAAAAAATAATTTTATTTTAAATATTTCATTATATCTTTAGGTGTTGCCATTACCAATTCTTTTTTAGAAGAATTTGTTGGAATGTAAACATTTTGTCTATTAAATGCAATTATTTCTGGTCCTTCTGGCATATTAAATGTTAATAAATTTATACCATCTAAATTAATTGATTTATCTATTAAATTAAGGGCATAATTTCTTCCGCTAAACCATTTTGGTCCAACATTTGGATGATAATGATGTATTCCATTATAACCTTCTTCAATTGATTTACCATAATCAAAGCATACGTGAGTACGTGTTCCTTCTTCAACTAAATTCATTTTCTTTGCTGAAGCAATGTCAAGAATTGTTGATATTACTGCATTATCTTTATCATCATATATTTTTAATAATGTTCCCCATTCTTTTGATTCTTCATTAGCAGTTTTTGATAAAAGTAAATCCAATCCTTTCAAATCATCTATAATTATTCTTTGAGAAAATTCCAAAGGATAACTTTCTTTATCTTGTTGTATTTCTTTTAAATTTAAATTAAGTTTTTTTCTACGTTTAAATGTTTTAAAAGCCATATTTGCACAATATGCAACTAAAATACCTGAAAAAATATCTTTAATGTTTAGTTTTAATGTTTCTGAATTTAGAAAATCATGTATTGTAAAATAAGCTAATTCTAAAGCTAAAGCTGAAAAAACAACATCACAATTATTGTTTATCAATCTTCCAACTTGATAGGATGCTTGTTTTTTGTTAATCATACTAAAGAATTTTTTGTGTTATTTATAAATATTACTACTTTTAAGTGACTACAAATAGAAAGATTTATAAATAGATATCACTTGAAAATGGTAACAGGTGAGAAAATGAAGATTAAAGATATCATAAACAAAGAATTGGAATTATTAACAAGATGGCAATTTGAAGCTGGAGATATAGAACACCAACAAAAATTGTACAAAGAATGGGAAACATTCAGAGAAATGGAAATCAATTAAAGGTGAGTTAATGAATTCTCAAGAATTAATAATAGAAATTAAAAATAAATTAAGTAAACTTTTAAATTATTTAGATTACAATAAATTTCCTTTAATATTAATAAAAAAAGATGGTAAATCTTTTGGTATTTTTTCACATCCTACTTTAGGAAGATTTTTTATTGAAGATGGAAAGTTAATGAAATCTTTTTTTCCAAATCCTGGTTTAAATGATTATTATGAACTTGGAAAGTTGGCAAAACAATTAACTAATCTTGGAATTGAATACAAAATATTTATTTCAAAAAATCAACAAGAGAAAGTTTTGTTTTCACATGTTGTTGAAGAAAAATTTTATTCAAGTTAAATTAAGAGGGATTCCAATAAATATATTGTGTTTATCTCTTACTAATTTAACATTTAAAGAACCTTTTATTTTTTTAGCGCCACGAATTGTAACAATTCTATTTTGAGATTTTGCTAAAGTTTCTCCTTGGTGTCTAGATGATCCAATTATTTCAACTTTTATTGTTTGATTTTTTTCAAATGGTTTTTCTAAAGTTTTATCTTCGTAAATTTCAAATGGATTGTAATTTGATTTTGGTGTTAAAGTTATTTTATATTTTTCTTCAAAGGGTTGTAGATTTTCAAAAAATTCTTCAAATGAAATTTCATCAACTGGATTTCTTCCACCTTTATTACAAAGAAATTTTTGAAATCCTATTTTTGGAAATTCACTTTTTAAACTTGTTGCTAATTTGATTAATGGTTCAATGTCTTTAATATTTGAATCATTGAATGTTGGAACTATTACTGGCGCAATTAATACTGGTAAATTTTTTTCTTGTGCATATTTTATCATTTCTAAAACGTGTTTTAGTGGATATGCTTTTCCTGACATTTTATTTGCAGTTTCTTCGTCAAGTGTGTTTAAAGATAAATTTATTCTTGTTAATCCTGCTGAAATTAATGAATCTATTTTTTTCTTTGAAAGTAATGTTCCGTTTGTATTTATTGAAATTACTTTGCAATTTGGAATTTGTTTTAATTGTATGATTAATTCTTCAAGAAAATTATAAAGTAAGGGTTCTCCTTGTGGATTTATGTTGAATTCTACTGGATGTTTTTTTTGGGATGCTAATTGCGATGCTATTTTTGCTAGATAAAATGGATCAACTAAAATATCTATTGTGTTGTCGTTGTTTCCTTCATTAACGCTACAATAAATGCAATTTAAATTACATCCTGTTATTGGTTTTAATTCAATTATGTTTGTGTTTCTATCTACAATGCCAAATTCACTTGAACCTATCAATGGAATTTCTGAGTATTCATCTATGTATAAAACATTTTTTCCTGATATTTTACTTTTTAAATTTTTTAATCCTATATCTATTATTTTATTTATTTTGTTGTCTGCAGATTTTTCTGATGTATTTGGAAAAATTAATTTTTTTTCTTCTATTTCAACTTGTGAATCTATTGAAGTTAAATTAGAATAATCAATTTCAAAGAAAAAATATTTTGCAAATTCAACTTCAACTATATTTTCTTTTTTAAGAAATTTAAAATTTTCAAATTCTAGCGTTGCCATTTTATACTGCTTCTACTTTTCCTTTTTTTATTAGTATTGATGCTATTTTTTCAGGAAGTGTTGCTTCATCATCTTTTTTGAAAGGTCCAAAAACATCTTTGTTTTGTCCAAGAAATTTAGGAACATCAACTAAAAATTTTATTTTTAATTTTTCTGGATTTTCTAGCTCTTCAAAGTTCACTGTTTTATTTCCTAGAACTTCTTCTCCCTCTTCATTTAATTCTATTTCTTCTTTTTCCTCTTCAACAAGTTCTTGTTTTTCTTCTGTTTTAGGTGTTGGTATTTTTTTCTCTTGAATTTTAGAATAATGTTTTATTTCTACATTTAGAGAAGAAGCTAGATTTTTTTTTGTTTGTTCTAAAGACTCTAAATTTATTTCTTTTCCTTCAAAAACATTTGAAAGAATATTTTGTTTGTATGATTTTAAAATAATTAATAATTCATTAAATAATAATTTTTCTTCATTTAACATATTCTGCGTATCTACAAATGATGAAGCATCTGTTCTTATTACATTTAGTGCTATGTTTGTTATTTTCTTTTCTCGTCTTTCGTATATTTCTTTTACTATTCTTTTTACATTTTCTATTTGAAGACGCATTTTTTCTGTTTCACTTAATCCTTTTTTGTTTTTTGATTCTAATTGTCTTTCAGCTAAGTATTCTAATACGTGTGTCCAGAAATCTTTATTTAATGGTTGAAGCTCTGTTAGTGAGCGTTCTTTTCTTAACAAGTCAAATAATGTTTCGTATGTTATGTGAATATCCATTTTCGTAGCAATACTTATTTAATGCAATTAAGATAATATTAATTACATTTCCCCATATAAGTTACAAGTGTTTATTTTTAAATGTTACTTTAATTTTTGAAAAAAATCATAATGTTTATAAACTATATATGAATATCTTTTCATATGAAATGTAAATCATATTATAAATTTTTTGAGGTTATTGCGAATGAAACTAGATTTAAGATTATTGAAAGTTTAATTGATGGGGCTTTGAATGTTGGACAAATTTGTTTTGTAACTAAAGAAGAACAATCTAAAATAAGTCATAATTTGAAAATTTTATCTCAATGTAATGTTGTAGAAATAAAAAAAGATGGTAAAAATAGAATTTATTCTTTAAACAAGGAAACTATTGAACCTATGCTTAGACTTGTTGAAAAGCATGTTGAAAAAAATTGTGTTGGGAAGTGTGGTTTAAAATGATTTATTTTGATAATGCATCTACAACTCCTGTTGATAAAAAAGTAATTGATATTATGTTACCTTATTTTAATTTATATTATGGTAATCCTGGTTCTATGCATAACAAAGGTTTAATTGCTTTGAATGCAATTTATGATTCTAGAAAAAAAGTTGCTGAAATTTTAAATTGTGATACAAAAGAAATTATTTTTACTGGTAGTGGTACTGAATCTGATAATTTAGCTATTTTGGGTTTTGCTAGAAAAAATAAGAATAAAGGAAATCATATTATTATTTCAACAATTGAACATCCTGCCGTGAAGGAAAGTGCACTTCATTTAATTGAAGAAGGTTTTGAAGTGTCATTTGTTAATGTTGATAAAGATGGTTTGGTTGATTTAAATGAGTTAAAAAATTTAATTCGTAATGATACTATTTTAGTTTCTATTATTTATGCTAATAATGAAATTGGTGTTGTTCAAGATTTAAAAGAGATTTCAAAAATCTGTCATGAAAAAAATGTTGTTTTTCATACTGATGCTTGTCAAGCTCCACAATATTTAGATATTGATGTCAAAAATCTTGATGTGGATATGATGAGTTTAAATGGAAGTAAAATTAATGGACCTAAAGGTATTGGATGTTTGTTTGTAAAAAAAGGTATTTTATTGGAATCTATAATTTATGGTGGTGGACAAGAAAATAACTTAAGAAGTGGTACTGAAAATGTTCCTTTAATTGTTGGTTTTGCAAAGGCTTTGGAAATTGTAACAAATGAAAAAGAAGAAAATTTTAAACATGTTAAAGAATTACAAAAAAAATTAATTGATGATTTGTTGAAAATTCCTGAAACTAAATTAAATGGTTCATTAGAAAAAAGATTACCTAATAATGTTAATATTTCTTTTTTAAATGTTGAAGGAGAATCTATTATTTTAATGTTAAATGAAGAAGAAATTTATGTTTCAACTGGAAGTGCTTGTAGTTCTAAAAGTTTAGAACCTTCTCATGTTTTGTTAGCGTTGGGTTTACCTCATGAGTTGGCACATAGTTCAATAAGATTTACTTTAAATAAATTTAATACTATTGAAGAAGTAAAAATTGTAGTTGAAAAAATTAAAGAAATTGTAGAACAATTAAGGAAGATGTCACCTATGCATCAAAGTTTAAAGGAGTTGGGTTATTAATGGCAGATGGAAATTCAAATGGAAATGATTGGTTTTATACTGACACTGTAAAAGATCACTTTGTTAGGCCGAGAAATGTTGTATTACATGATTCTCAAGTTAAAGATATGGATGCAGTTGGTGAAGTTGGAAGTCCTGCTTGTGGAGATATTATGCAGGTTTGGATTAAAGTCGAAGATGGAATTATAAAAAAGTGTCTTTGGAAAACTTTTGGTTGTGCTTCTGCTATTGCTTCTACTTCAATGATGTCTGAGATGGTTATTGGAATGTCTCTTGATGAAGCAGAAAAAATAACTGCAAAAGATATTTTGGATGAGTTGGGGGGTTTACCTGCTAAGAAAATTCATTGTTCTGTGTTGGGAGATCAAGCACTTAAGAAGGCAATAGAGAATTATAAAAGTAATAAAACAAATTCTTAAGTTTGTTGATTCTCAAGAAGTTCTCAAGGGGAAATCGATTTGAAGTTAAGTTAATTAATTATATTTCTATATTTCTTAACATCATCTTCAGTTATATTTGATACTAATTCATCAAATTCAGAAATAAAATCTTTTGCTTCATTAAGCATAATTTCAACATTTTTTTCTTGATCAACTTTCATATAATATTGAGCATCTATTCTTTTATCTTTATGTTCATTAATTATTTTTGTTTTTTCTTTACCTAAAATAACTTCAATAGCAAGAATTGAACAAGTATGATTTTCACATTTTATTCCTATTTTTTGTAAGAAGGAATAAAGTGCATAATATTCAGCATAATAAATTGTAACTGTAGTCCAAAGTAAATCTTTGTCTTGAAAATTTTTATTTGCTCTAAGTAAAGATGATTTTGCTTCTTTAATATATGATTTAGATAATCTATCGTTAGGTTCAACAATTTTTAAACCATCTTTTAATTTAAGACACCAATCTAATTTTTTCATATTTGACTCCAAATTATATTTATGTAGAAAGAATGATTATTTAAAATTATGTGGTTTTCTTCTATTTCTTTTATTAAATTCTCTTGTTGTTTTAATGCTTTAGTAAATGTTTCTTCAGACATTTTTATTTCATGCGGTTTAAAGGAAACTAAATGAAATGGTAAGTCTATTTTTTTATCAGAAATTATTAACAAATCTAAATCAGAATTTTTATTATTTGTAAATTTTGCAAAACTTCCAAAAACAATAATAGGAATATTTGTATTTAATTCTTTAAGAAATATTTTAAATTGTGGATATTTTTCTATAAATAAATTTGTTTGATAAATTTCTGTTTCTAATAAAATAAATTTTGTTTGAATATTTTCTAAATTTAAGAAAAAATATTTATTTTTTCCTTCAACTTTACTTTTTAAAATATTTTCTTTTTCTAAAATTTTTAAAGAATCTTGACAGGTTTTCAAAGGAATTTTTGAAAGTTTACTTATTTCTCTTAAATAAAATCTTAGTTTATAGTTTCCTTTGTATAAAGAAATTATTTTCAAATCGTTTCTATTTTGATACATATGTATATAAAATGATACTTTAATATATAAATCTTTCTATTTTCAATACATGCCAAGATGGGCTGATGAGAGCATCCGTGCGAGAGAAATTGTTTGATTCTCAAGAAGTCTCAAAGAAGGGGAAATCGATTTGAAGTTATTTCAAAGTTTATTTTTAAAAAACTTAATACTTTTCTCCAACTTAGAAATTATATCTTTAGACTCTTCTTCACTAATATCTTTACCATAATAATTTATTGCATTTCTGGTTTTTCTTAACTTATCAAATTCATCTGCTTCTGAAGAAAAGCCTAATATCTCTTTAATAAAACTAGTGTAACATTCATGATTATATACTTTGTAACCATTTTTCAAAGAAATTGCTTCCAATATTTCTCTTAAAGCATCATATAATAAAGAAATCTTTACTACATGTAAATCTGAAGGAAGAATTTTAGCAGAACGAATTTTCTTTTCAGAAACTTCTTTCAATGAATTTATTAAATTATTATCTTGTTTTGCATCCTTCACTATTTGTTTATTAATACATTCTCTCCAATCTATTAAAATTCACCTCTTAATTTGCAGCCATTTAATATATTATTATGTAAATTATTTTTTTTATCCAATTCTTTAAACACAAAAGTTTGTATGTTTCTTTTTAATTTTCTTTCAAATTTCTCCAAATTTAAGTCTTTATTCGATTTTGTAATTATCGCTAAATCAATATCTGAATTTGTTGTAACTTCTGCTTTTGAAAGAGAACCAAATAATATAACAATTGGATTTAACAACTCTTTCTCTAAAAAATCAACTACAGGGTTTAAAATACTTTTCCAATAAATTCTCGAAAGATCTACGAATATATCTGAATCTTTATTTGCATAATAATAAATATATTGTTTATCTAATTCTTTTTTTAGAATATTTTTCTTAAATAATTCTTCTAATTCTTTTGAAGCTGTTGGAGGACTAATTTTTTGAATTCTGGCAAATTCTCTTACATTTATTCTTCTATAACAATCTTCAAAGAATGGTGTTAATGTGTTAATTATTTTTAACATGTGTTAATATATTTTAACACCTGTATATAAATGTTTTGTTTTCAAGAGCAACTCTCTGAGGAGGTGACATAACTATTCATATGGGTGGGGGGATTTACCTGTCACACCCAACTCAAGGACTACTCTATTCTCATTTTGAAGAATTTTGATATTACAGCGATTTTGCATTTTTAAGTTAATTTTATAAATTAAATTGTATTTGTGTTTTTTATACTTTTTAAGAGGTTAATAAAAATGACAACATTAAATCAAAGAATAAAAAACATAAATGATTCAAATTTAGAAATTCCTAAATTAATGCCTGAAATTTCTGAGGAATATTTGAAACACAATGCTAAAATAAAAGAATTAACTTTTAAAGCACATGAAGATAATAAATATTTTAATCAAGCAAAAAATGATGAAAAATCACTTTATGAGACTGTTTTTGATTTATTAGAAATAAATGATGGTCAAAGATTTTTCTTTCCTCAAAAATTAGATTTAGAACACAATAAAAATGTAAGTGAAATGCAACAATTAATTCCGAATTTAAATCATATGAAAACTAAAGGAAGATTATCTTGTACTACTCCTTTTATGAATGCAGTTTATTGGGGGGTTGCTGGAGCAATTATTTCTGTTCCTACAGGTTTATTAACAAGTACTGATTATACAAATTATAATTCAGATTTATTTATTCCTCTTCTTACAACTTTCACAATTTTAGGTACAATGGGTGGTTTTGTAAATGGTTTGATAAATAAACTTAATAACTCAACGGCAAACTATTATGCTAAACTAAATTCCAAATGTCTTGATGGCGAAATTGAAAAACATTATTTAAAATAGATTTTTTATTTTCTTATTTTACTAATTTTTACACAAAACTTTTAAATCAACTTAAAATTTGAATTCTTATGGCTGAAGAAAAAATAATTTTACCAAACGAAGGATATATATTAACAATTGTTAAACCACATTATACTTGTTTTACTAATAGTATAATGAGTTCTTTTAAAGGTATTGGAGATTTAAAAACAGGAATCATACAAACAATACCTGGAAGAATTGAATGGGCAGAACATTATATTGAACACAAAGGAAGAATTGGTAAAGAAGGAAGAGAATATTATTCTGAAATGATTAAAGATTATCAAGATAAATTAATTTCTCTAGCTGTTTTTCATGGAAATTATAAAGAATTTACTGATATGAAAGAAGAATTAAGAAAAGTTCATAAATTTTATTATGATTTTCCTCACAGAAAACCAGTTGACACATCTGATAATTATATTTCTGCTAATAAACAAATTAATATTTGGCAAGCATATATAAGAAAAGTGCTTTTAAACAATGATTTCGATGTTTTTCTAAAGAATTTACAAACAAAATCTTTATAAACAAATTAGGAGTTCTCAGATTACTATGGTAGATAGAGTAGGCGGTTTAAGGAGAAAGACTCGAAGCAAGATGAAAAAAGCTGTTTCGAACAAAGGTAAATTAAGTTTACGAAAATTCCTACAAACTTTCAATGAAGGCGATACTGTTAAATTAGGGGCTGAACCAGCATATCAAAAAGGTATGTATCATCCAAGATTTTACGGAAAAGTTGGAGTTGTAACAAAAGTTGTTGGAAAATGTTACGAAGTAGCTATTAAAGATTTCACTAAAGAAAAAATTGTTGTTGTACATCCTGTACACTTGGTAAAATGCTAAAATGTCACATCCTGAAATTATAGATAAAAGACCTTTAAGTTTGACTGAAGTTAAAGAAACTTTAAAGAAAATTCACAAGAGAGATGAAGAATTAACTTTCCGTGGTGGAAAAACAGAAGATTATGTGAATGAAGCTGCAAAGTTAAATAGCAAGCAATTGAAAGAAGCTACAAAAAAGCTTAGTGAAATTGACATTTCAAGATTGAAAGATTTTCACATCATTAAAATACTTGATATTATGCCAGAAAGTGCTGAGCATTTGAAGGTAATACTAAGTGGATTTAATTTAACTTTGAAAAAAGAAGACTTAACAAAAATCATTGAAACTCTTGACGAGTTCAGAGATGCAAAATAGATTTTGTTAGTTCTATTTCTATTAATTTTTAGATTTTAAAATACAAAGATATAAATATATCTATGAAAATAAAATATAGATTACGTTAGTTGAGGGAATAAAATGACCGAACAAATTAAAAGAGAAGAAGAAGCAATAGTGCTAGATTTTCTTCCAAATGGATATTCAAATGATAGTAGGCCGAGTCATCTTAAGACATCTATAGCTCAAGCTATAGGAAAAAATAATTTAGCTTTGCTAGAATTAATTCCCAGAAAAGATATTTTCCTTCAACCTTATGAAGAAGTATATGTTGGCGATGGAAAAAGAGATAAAATTCATCATGTTGTTGGAAAAATTTCAATTGATAAATTAACAGTTACAGCTAAAGGAGAATTACAACACGTTTTAAAGCAAATAATAAAAGAAAGAGAAATGGAGTTTGTTAATTTCTTTAATAAATCTCAACCTTTAAGCACTCGTATGCACTCTCTTGAATTACTTCCTGGTTTAGGTAAAAAACACATGTGGGAAATTGTTGAAGAAAGACGTGGAGAACCTTTTGCTAGTTTTGCAGACTTGAAAAAAAGAGTTCACTTAATTCCTGATCCTGAAGGTTTAATTTTAAAAAGAGTTCTAAAAGAACTTGAAGGAGAAGAAAAGCATAAGTTATTTGTTCACTAATTTTTCTAAATTTTTTCAGAAAGATTTATAATTCTTTAAGTTTAATATTTATTATTTTTAATAATAAACTATTTAAAAGAGGATTAAAAAATGAATAAAACAATATTTCCAAAAAAACTCAAAAAAAATGATGAAATACGAGTTGTAACTCCTGCTAGAAGTTTAAGTACTCCTTGGATAACAAAAGAATTGCAAAAAATTGCAAAAAACAGATTTAAAGAATTGGGATTCAATTTAACTTTTGGAAAATATGTAAATGAAATTGATGAATTTGATTCTTCTTCAATAGAACATAGAGTTGAAGATTTACATGATGCATTTAAAGATAAAAATGTTAAAATGATTATAACAGTTATAGGTGGATTTAATTCAAATCAAATTTTAAAATATTTAAATTATAATTTAATTAAAAATAATCCTAAAATTATTTGTGGTTTTTCAGATATTACTGCTTTATGTAATGCAATTTATGCTAAAACAGGTATTGTTACTTATTCAGGTCCTCACTTTTTTAATTTTGGTGAAGAAAAAAATTTTGAATATACGTTAGATTATTTTAAAAAATGTTTGATTTCAAATGAATCTTTTAAAGTTGAGCCTGCAAAATTTTGGAGTAATGATAGATGGAGTAGAAATCAAAATAATCGAAACATTTTAAAAAATGAAGGTTATTGGATTTTAAATGAAGGAAAAGCAAATGGAAAATTAGTTGGTGGAAATTTATGTACTTTACAATTACTTCATGGAACTGAATATATGCCTGATATTAAAAATTCAATTTTATTTATTGAAGAAGATAATGAAGGAACAATAGTTAGTGTTGATAGAGATTTACAATCTTTAATTCATCAAAAAAATTTTAATAAAGTGAAAGGTATTGTTTTTGGAAGATTTGAAAAAGAAACAAAAATGACAAAAGAAATTTTAACTAAAATTGTGAAATCAAAAAAGGAATTAGATAATATTCCTATAATTGCAAATGTTGATTTTGGACATACAACTCCTTTAATCACTTTTCCTATTGGAGGAAAAGTTAGTTTGAAAGTAAATACACAAGTAGAACTAAAAATAATTGAACATTAAAATGGAAAAAATTATTAAATTAAATAAAAAATATTTAGATCAATTAGCAGAAGTTGATTTTAGTTGCGAGCATCCTAACGATACGCAAAGAAAATTAACTAAAGTTAAAATGAAAAAATATATTTCTGAAAGATTTGATAAAAAGCAAGAAATATTTTTTGGATATAAAATCAATTCTGAAATTGTTGGTTATGCAACTTTGAAATTATTTTTTCCTGGATACAAACATTGTGAACTTTATTGGCTTGCTGTAAAGAAAAAATTTCAAAAACAAGGAATTGGAAAAAAGTTAATGGAATTTGTTGAAAGTTTTGCTAAGAAAAAAGGTTTCAGAAAAGTTTGTCTTTATACTGATGAAGATATGATTGGTGCTCAAAAATTCTATAAAAAATGTGGTTATAAATTAATAAATAAATTTCCTAATTATTATGGTTTTGGAAAAGGTTTTAACAATACTGCTGTGATGATGTATAAAGAAATTTAAAACAACATTTATAAACTAAATTTCATTTTGCTTTTTTATGAATTTGAATCCTTTAGATATACATCTTCGCGGAAAACGTTTTTTAAATGATAGAGGAATAAAGCAAGCAATAAATTATGGATTTATTAAAATTTCTCCAAATCTTGATTTAACTAAAAATACAAAAAGATTACAACCTGCGACTTTAGATATTGAATTAAAAAAAATTGATTCTAGTAGTGATATTGATAAAAATTCATTGTATTTTTCTGATTTAAATATTATAAAATCAAGAAGCGAAAATGATGTTTTTCTTACAGAACAAATACATCATGATAGACAAGTTAAAGAATTGCCTGTTAATTTTATTTTTCCTTCAATTGAAGCTAGAAGTAGTTTTAGAAGACTTGGAGTTTTTGTTCCAAATGGAGGGGGAGTTTTTTTCAATACTCCTAAAGGAGTTGAAGTTGAATTAAATAATTATTCTTATAATGATATTTATATTAATGAGGGAGAAAGATTTGCTCAAATATTTTTTAGAATTGATCCTTTTAAAGATAAATGGGATATGGGATATTCTTTACAAAATTTAAAAGATATGAATGTGAAAAATCCAGAAGAAGTTTTAAAAAAATTAAATGAAACTTTTGAAAAAGCAAGAAGTTTAGATATGGGTATTGAAATTACAACAAATGAACAATTAGAATGGCTTGAACAAAAAGAATATTTGCAAGTTTTTCCAAAATTGAAATTTGAAAATGGTTTAATTTTAGTACATGCTAGTGAAGTTGCAAATAAAATTAAAAAATTAGATGAAGTAGTAATTTTCTCTCAAAGAGAAAAGTATGTTGATAAAATTTTTGAAAAAATAAAATTAAGTAAAAATTACATTTTAAAACCAAATGAACATATCGATATTGAAACTGTTGAATCTTTTAAACTTTCTGAACATGTTGGAATTCATTTTTATAGTAATCCTATGGCTAAATTTATGAAAGAATTCAATAAAAATGGAATAAAAACAAATTCAAATAATTTAAGTATGATTAATGTTATTGATGGTTGGATAGATCCTTGTTACGCTGGTAATTTTTCAAGACAACCTAAATGGTTTAGTCCTCAAATAATTAGTCCTGGAGATATTGTTGGTTATGGAAAAGTTATATATTATCCTAATGGTGTTGAAAAGGGATATGGTAGTAAAGAATTAGGTTCTCAATATCAAAAGTCGAAATAAAATTTAAATTTTCTTTAAAACTTCACTTGTTTTTAATATTGGTCCAATCATAGTTTTAAAATCATCACAATTTTTATTATGTCTTTCTTTATTTGTTGTTGAAGATGCATCTATTATCAAATAAGGTTGTATTTTTCTATAAGCAGCATCAACAGCTGAAAAATAAACACAACATCCTGAAAAAACACCTGTAAAATATAATTCAGTTATTTTATTTTCTTTACAATATTTTTCTAGACTTGTTTTAAAGAATGCACTATATTCTGATTTTTTAATAACTTTATCGAATTTAAATTGAGATAACTCTTCAACAAGTTTTTGATTTTCGGATTCTCCTTTGAATTCTTCTCCCCAAAGTTTTATCATAACTGGATTTTTTTCTTTCGAGTTAAATTTGGGAATTGCTAAAATGACTTTGTGTTTTTTACTTTTAAAATATTTAATTAATTTAACTTGATTTTGTATTATTTTTTTAGAATCATATGTGTTATTCATCCAACCTTTAATCATATCAATTACAATAAGTGCTTTTACCATATTGAAAAAATTAATTTATAAATATATAAACTTATTGAAAAAAAATATCATCATTTTTCACCAATATATATTTACAATCAAAGAGAAGTTAGAATAAAATAAAAAAAATAAAAAAATTTTTAGTGTAATCTATTTCCGTGTGCTTTTTGTGTTGGTCTTACTTTTTCGGAACCTTTTCCTTTGTTTCTTAAACCTCTGCTTCTTTTACCAACAGATGTTAAACCACGGAAAACTCTTCCTGTTTGTTTTGCAACAGCACTTAATTGTTCATCTTTAACTATTTGAGGATGAGTTTTATCTATTAATATTACTTCATACCATAAATGTTTTCCATCTTCAGCTACGTAATATGAATTTAAAACTTCACAATTAGTATAATCTTTTGCAACTCTTTCTTCTGCAATTCTTTGATGAGATTTGTTTACAACTTTGTGTGGACTGTTGTGTTTTGGACGTCTTCCACCTGTTATTTTATTGTCTAAAAATCCACCACGAGTAACTCTTTGTCTTACTACAATAATTCCTTGTTTAGCTCTATATCCTAAGGATCTAGCTCTATCAATTCTTGTTGGTTTTAGAACTCTAATTGTTGCAGGTTCTCTACGGAACTCCATTAATCTTTCTTTCCAGATATCTCCTAAACTTTCTTTAGGTTTTTTCCACAAATTTCTAATATATTTTAAATAACCCATTTTTTAGCCTCCAAAATTTTTGCTACCAGTGAACTGAATAAATACACTGATTAGCGGTTTATTTTTGTCCGTTCAGATAAGCTACTACCTACATTCAGACTTTTTTAAGAAGTTTTTTCCCATTTATAAAGGTTGTTGTAATTGTACTTTAAAATTTAAATATTTAATAATAAAATCTCTAGAAATAGCAAATTTTATAAAGAAATCGAAGTGTATAAATTCTATAAAATCACAGGGTGTGTAAAATATGGATTCTTTAATTGAGAAAGCTCAAAACAATCTTGAAAAACAAAATTTTAATAAAAAACTTGACAATATAGATGATATGGAATTAGAAGAACTTCTTTCAAGTCATAAAGCAAACATCAAAGTTATTGGTTGTGGCGGTGGTGGATGTAATACTATTAATAGAATTTCAGAAGTTGGTATTTTGGGAACTGAAACTATTGCTATAAATACTGATGCTCAAGATTTATTATATACTACTGCAGATAGGAAATTATTGATTGGAAGAGATTTAGCTAAAGGACTTGGTGCAGGTGGGCAACCTTCAGTAGGTAAAGAAGCAGCTAAAGAATCTGAAAAAGAAATAAGAACTGCAATTCAAGGAAGCGATATGATTTTTATTACTTGTGGACTTGGCGGGGGTACTGGTACTGGTTCTGCACCTGTTGTTGCTGAATTATCTAAACAAACAGGGGCTTTAACTGTTGGAATTGTTACTTTGCCTTTTAAAATGGAAGGTGGCAGAAGAATCGAAAATGCTCTTTTAGGATTAGAATTATTAGAAAAAAATGTTGATACTTTAATTGTTATTCCAAACGATAAATTAATGGATGTAGCTCATGGATTACCTTTACATACTGCTTTTAAAGTAGCTGATGAAATTTTAACAAATGCTGTAAAAGGTATTGCTGAACTTGTGACTAAAGCAGGTTTGGTAAATTTAGATTTCGCAGATGTTAGAACTGTAATGGGTGGTGGTGGAGTTTCTTTAATTGGTGTTGGAGAATCGGATACTGAAAATAGAGCTGTTGAAGCTGTTGAAAAAGCAATAAATAATCCTTTACTTGATGTTAAAATAGGTGGGGCTAAAGGTGCTTTAATTAATGTTATAGGTGGACCTGATTTAAAATTGGAAGAAGCTAAAATTGTTGTTGAGACTATAAGTAATCAATTAGATGCTGAAGCTCCTATAATTTGGGGAGCTCAAATGAGTGATGATTTAGAAGGGTTATTAAGAGTTATGCTTATAATTACTGGTGTTCAAAGCGAACAAATAACAGGAGTTAAAACAGGTAAATTCAACAATAAACGTCCAAAAGAAGCTGATTTAGGCATTGATTTTGTTGATTGAAATATGTTGAAAGAGTTAAATTTCTCTTTCGATAGCTTTAAAAGCAATCTTTTGTTTCCGTGAGGTGAACTACTATGAATTTAACAGGATTAAAATCATTTTATACTGAATGTGTAAGAGTTTTTAAAATAACAAAGAAACCTACTAAAGAGGAATTCAAGGCTATTGTAAAGATTTCAGGGCTTGGAATACTTTTGATTGGTTTTATTGGGTTTTTAATACACATGATTGATCAATTTATTTAAAGGTGTCTTAGATGTCAGAAACAGAAGAAAAAAAATCAGAAATTTTTGCGTTAAGAGTGACAGCAAACAGAGAAGAGCAAGTTTTAAGTTTTGTTAGTAGTAATGCTGCAAGAAAAAAACTTGAAGTTTATTCAATTATAAGTCCTCATGGTATGAGAGGATATGTTTTTATTGAAGCTAAGACAAGAGCAGATGCTGAACAAGCTGCATTTGGAGTTCCTTATGCACGAGGAATATTAGCAGAACCTATTGAATTTAAAGAAATTGAGCACATGCTTGAGCAAGTAACTAAAGATATGAATATTAAGAAAAATGATATTGTTGAAATTATATCTGGTGCTTTCAAAAGAGAAAAAGCAAAAATAACAAGAATTGATAAACAAAAAGAAGAAGTTGTTGTTGAATTGCTTGAAGGTGCTGTTCCTATTCCAATCACATTACGAATTGATGCTGTTAAAGTTATCAGACGTGATAGTGATGACGATGAGGAATAATTATTTATTTCTTATTAATTAAAATGAAGAACTATAAATTAGAAGTTGTAAAACAAATAAAAGAAGTTTTTCCTGAGTTTATTGAATCTTCTATTTCTATTCCTCCTAATTCTGAGATGGGTGATTTTGCTGTTCCTTGTTTTGCATATAAACAATTTAAAAATCCACAAGAAGCATCACATCAATTAACTAATTTATTTATTGAAAAAAATAAAGGAGATTTAATTTCTGAATTTAGACAAGTAGGAGCTTATGTTAATATTTATTTAAATAAAAAAAATTTTATGAAAAATGTAATAGATTCTATTGATGAAAATTTTGCTAAAGATGAAGTTAAAAAGAATATTGTAATTGATTATTCTTCTCCAAATGTAGCAAAAAATATGGGTTTACATAATCTTCGTTCAACTGTTATTGGACAGTGTTTATACAATGTCTATAAATATCTTGGTTACAATGTAATTGGAGTTAATCATTTAGGTGATTGGGGAACTCAATTTGGAAAATTAATTTGGGCGTTAGAACATTGGAGTTCTTTTGAAGAATTGGAAGAAAAGGGAATTTTATTTTTGAATGAAATGTATGTAAGATTTCATGAAATTGCTGAAAAAGAAAATTTGGAAAAGATGGAATCTGAAGCAAGAGAATGGTTTAAAAAAATTGAAAATAATGATCCTATTGCAAAAAAATGGTGGGAACTTTTTGTTAAAATTTCTTTGAAAGACTATGATGAGATTTATAAAAGATTAAATGTAAAATTTGATTACACAACTGGCGAATCATTTTATATAAAATTTTTAGAAGAAACTTTAAAAAAATTAGAGGATAAAAAATTAACTTCAATAAGTGAAGGTGCTTTGGTTGTTGAATTTGATGAAAATGAAAAAATGCCTCCTTGTCTTTTAACAAAAAGTGATGGTGCTACGTTGTATGGTACACGAGATATTGCTGCAATTATGTATAGATTAAAACATTTTCATGCTGATAAATTATTGTATGTTGTTGATATTTCTCAAGAACTTCATTTTAAACAAGTGTTTAAAGTTATGGAAATGTTTGATGAAACAACAAAAGAAAAACTTGAACACATTATTTTTGGTAGATTAAGTTTTGCAGATGCAAGTATGTCGACTAGAAAAGGTAACATTGTCCCATTGAAAGAAGTTTTAGATAAATCTAAAGAAAAAGTTTTAGAAATTATAAAAGAAAAAAATCCTGATTTGGAAACTAAAGAAGATGTTGCTGAAATTGTTGGTGTTGGTGCAATTATTTTTGGAGATTTAATTCATGATAGATTACATAATATTGTTTTTGAGTGGGATAAAATTTTAGACTTCCAAGGTGAAACTGCTCCTTATATTCAATATACTTATGCTAGACTTAAATCAATTTTGAGAAAGGAAAAATCAAAAGAATATGATGTTGAAAAATTAAATGATGAATTAGAATATACTATTCTTAAAAAAATAAGTTTATTAAAAGAAGTTTTAGAAACTGTTGTAAAACAAAATAAACCTTCTGTTCTTTGTAAATTTTTAATTGAACTTTGTCAGTTAGCGAATAGTTATTATGTTAAAGTTCCTATTTTAAAGGAAGAAAATGAAGAAATAAAAAATTCTAGATTATTTTTAATTGAAAAAATTTCTGAAGTTATAAAAATTTCAACAAATTTGATAAATATTAAAGTTCCTGAAGAAATGTGAGTACCAACAACTTTATAAATAAAGCCTTTATTTCTATATATACATGGCAAGAGTAGATGAAGCAGAATTACGAGCTCAGCAAGAAGCTGAAGATATAAGAAGAGTTCGTATGCCAAAAAATACTGAAACTATTGGTTTATTAACTGCAAGACTTGGTGGAAGTAGATGTAGAGTTAGATGTCTTGATGGTAAAGAAAGAGTTTGCAGAATTCCTGGAAGATTAAAAAGAAATTTATGGGTTAGAGAAAATGATGTTGTTTTAATTGAACCTTGGGAATTTGGTGGCGATGAAAAAGGAGATATTATTTTTAAATATAAACCAGTTCAAGTTAAGTGGCTTAGAAATAAAGGTTATCTTGAAGATTTAGAAACTGCTAATGATTTTTAATTTTTTTAGTTGAATAATTTTCTTTTAATAATAAATATCCAAAATAAATTAATCCTATTACTATTGCTGAATCTGCTACATTAAATACTGGCCAAAAATGAAAATTTATCCAATCAACTACAAATCCATAAAAAATTCTATCTATTAAATTACCTAATATTCCTGCTGAAATTAATGTTATTGAAATAAAATAGTTTTTTTCTTTTTTCCAAAGATAAAATAAGAATCCTAATGCAATTAAACTTAAAAAAATAAAAATTATATTTATGTAATTTAAATTTGCAAATAAATTAAATAAGCTTCCAACATTTGTTCTATAAGTTATATCTACAAGTCCATTGTTTGTTTGAATATTATTTATTTTTACAATTGATTTTGAAATCAAATCCAAGATTAAAATAGAAATTAAAATAATTGAAGAAATAAAAATGTTTTTTTTCATTACCATCCTCTTCTTTGATTTTTTTCTAATTGAAGTTCCATTTTTCTCAATCTTAAATCAATATTTTCAAGAGAATTTCGTACTGCATCTAATTTTAAATTTATTAATTCCATTGGATCATGAGCTTTTTTTTCTATTTCATTTATTTTTTGATTTGAATTAACATAATCATGAGCTAGTTGTTGTCCCATTGTTCTTACTGGCGCTTGTTGTTCTGGCTCTGCATAATTATTTTGATTATTTCTCATTTCATTGTTAGATGAAAATTGATTGTTTGTTTCTTGAAATGGTTTTGTTTGTCCTGTTAATTCATCAGATGTATGAGTCATAAATTCATCTTCTTCATGTTGATTTAAGTGCATATCTTCAAAACTTTGATTATCAAATTCTGAATGATTTGAAGAATTGTCGTTTAAATTATTTTGTTCTGGCGCGAAAGGATCATCTGCACTTTGTGATTTGAAAGGATCATCATCAAAGTTAAAATCTGGTTCCTTTTTTTCATCATTTTTTTTAAATTTATCAAAAAATCCCATTTATCTCACCTTAAATATTTGATTCATTGTTTATTTTATTTGTAAAGAAGTTAAATAAAAATGCTGGAGATTTAACCATGAACTTTACAAATGGTGTTGTTTCATAAATATATACTATTCCATCTTTCATTTTTTTAAATACAAAAAATGGTCCTTCTTCTTTAACTTTATTAGCTATTGAAGCTGCAAATAATGTATTTTTTTCTGTTGAATCATTTGAAGTTTTTATTTTATCTAATATGTTTGTCCAACTTTCAGATTTTTCACCTAATGGTATTTCATTTGAGTTTAAAGCTTCTTCTTCAAAAACGAACAATCGTCCAGTTCCTGCGGAATTTTCATCAACTTCATTCATTTCTAAATTTGAAAGTTCAGAAAAATCAAAACCTTTTGATTGGAACGCTGTTAATATATTTTCTCCTTCTTTTAAAACAAAAATTGAGTTTTCATTAACTAAATCGTTTTTAAAATCACTTGCATCCATTAAAATAAATGCTCCAAAAAACATAATAACAACTATTCCTATTACAATTACTGAAAGTATTGCTTTTACTATGCTTTTAAGAATTTTAAAAAACAAGTAAAATAGAAGAATTGCTACGATTATTGTAAAAATTGTGCCTAATGTCATATTATAAACCTCTATAAGTGTTAATTGTTTAAAAATTAATTAACTTCATTTATATATGTTTTTAAATTAGTATGTAATAAACAAAAAATATTTAAATATAAGATTTAAAATTTCAGTTGAAATGATGTTTTGTCCAAAATGTGGAAGTTTGCTAACCGCTCAACAAGTTAAAAATAAAACTGTTATGGGTTGTTCTTGTGGATATACTAGTAAAGAAAGTGAATTAACTATAAAAGAGACTATAGAAGAATCAGAAAAAAAGATTGAAGTTGTCAAAGAAGATGAAGCAGTTTATCCTTTAATAAATGAAACTTGTCCAAAATGTGGGCATAAAAAGGCATTTTATTGGACTCAACAAACAAGAGCTGGTGATGAGCCTGAAACTAGATTCTTTAAATGTGAGAAATGTAAGCATACTTGGCGCGAATATAAGTAAATTATAATTAAATCGTTGTTTGTATAATAGATGTGTTTTATAATTTAATATATTTTAATTTTCCAAACCTTTAAAAAGCAATATATTTTCCTTTAAATTCTAATTATTATTGAAAAAGTGTAATAAGGTTATAAAAATGGCAATTTTGAAATTAAGATCAAATAGAAAAGCAACTGGCGGTAGATATAAAAAACCAAAAGTTAAAAGAATGGCTAGATTTGGAAGATTATCAACAAATCCTAAAATAGGCGAAACAAAATCAAAAACAATAAAAACTATTGGTGGAAATGTTAAAAACAAGCTATTAATGGCAAATAAAGCTAATGTTTATGATGCTAAAACTAAAACTTATGAAGTTTTAGATATTAAAACAGCTGTTGAAAACAAAGCTAATGTTCAATTTGTAAGAAGAAACATCTTAACTAAAGGAACTGTAATTGAAACAGCAAAAGGAAAAGCAAAGATAACTTCTCGTCCTGGACAAAACACAGTTGTAAACGCTGTTTTAGTTGAATAAATTTAATTTATTATTTTTTATATTTGTTTTTTCGGTTTTTTCTTGATTAAATATTTAAAACTTGAATACTTTGTAAGTTTACATGGAAGAAAAACTCATTATTAAAATTAGTTTTATTATGTTTATTGTTGGAATTAGTTTACTTTATCTTATTTCTACGATTAAATTTAATTGAGTGCTTTCCGTAACCTTTAAAAAGGAAATTAATTTCCTTCAAATCTATGAAAGTACCAAAATTAATGAATAGACATTGTCCTTATTGTAAAAAACATACAGAACATAAAGTTATGCAAGCTAAGCGTAGAGCTAGAAATCAAACTAGACCATTAAGTGCATTTTCAGATTCAAGAATTAAAGCTAGAGGATTAAGAAGAGGTGCTGGTAATTTAGGTAAATTCTCTAAACCTCCAATTGCTAAATGGAAATCTACTGGTAAAAAAGTTACTAAAAAAACTGATTTTAGATACGAATGTTCAGTTTGCAAAAAACAACACATGCAATCTAGTGGAATTCGAGCTAAAAAAGTAGAATTAGTTTAAATTTTATTTATTTTTTATAATTTTCTTCTTTGTTTCGGGTGTGTTCTAAGTCTCACTTTGTTCGACTTCATGAACTTCAAAATGTTCGCTGAATTTATTTTATATATACTCATTCCCGTAAGGAACAACCCCTTTTCGTATTTTTATTTATTTCTTAGAAGACATTTTGACATTAAGTTCATGAATTTTAAGACACACCCCTTTGTTTCGTAATCTTTAAATACTTGTATGTTTAAAATTTATTAAATAGTAACAGAGGTTTTTAATATGATAGAATTAGGTGGAAATATTACCCTTGTGGGTTTTAAAGAAGTTGGTTTTTCTGAAAGAGTGGTTGTTAAAAAAATTGTTGGCAACTATGCAAGAAAAATTTCTGATAAAGTTGGTGCAATTGATAATTTAACTGTTACAGTTAAACCTGTGCATCAAACAACTGAAGATAGTAATTTTAAATATGAACTTCATGTTAAATTAATTGTGAAGGGTAAAATTTATGTTACTGAAGTTGTAGATTTCAATTTGTTTATAGCGCTAGATGATGCTATGAAAAATATTGAAGCTGAATTAAAACTAGATTAAATTTATTGTTTTTATTTATTTTATTTAATAATGGTAGTTTGGTGTGAAAAATGGCAAAACAAAAAAACAAAGATAATTCAATTTATTTATATTTTATAATAATGATTCTTATTGTAATTATATTTATTTTAACATTAAAAATAATGAATACTCCAGTGGTTTCTGAAAATGAAGAATTAGATACTACAATAACTATTGTTGATTTAGAAGAAGAAAAAGAAGATATTATTGAGGATAATATAACTTCTGATAATGAAACTAATGATACAATGGCATACGCTAAAGGTTGTTGGTGTCCAGGAGCAATTGCAGATTATTGGAGCAATGATTGTGATTGTAATGTGCAAGAAGCAATTAATGTTATTGAAAAAGACAAATAATTTTATTTTTTATTTTATTTATATATTATATATAGTGCTATTTATAAATAAAAAAATAACTCTCTATTTATGGATGAATTACTTGAATTGGTTGATTTAGCTGAAGATTATTGTATTTTATTTCATGAAGGACAAAAAAGAAAATCAATAAATAAAGAACCTTATTATACTCATCCTTTCGCTGTTAGAGATATTCTTGTTAAATATGGTTATGATAATGGATTAACTCAAATTGTAGCTCTTTTACATGATTCTATTGAAGAAACAAGTATAAAAAATGAACAAATTATAAGAGAAATTTTTGGTGGAGATGTTTATCAAGCAGTATTTGATTTATCAAGAAATACTATTGGTAGAAATAGCAATAGCGAAGAAGAAGAAAATATGCAAAAAGTCATTAATTTGTATAGAAGTTTAGGTGTAGAATATATATACAAAAAAAGAGATGATTTATTGCTAACTCCACAAGCATATAAATTAAGAATTTTAGCAGCAAGAGATACTGTTAAAAGAGTTAAAATTGCAGATTTAATTCATAATACAAAGGATTTACATAATTTAGAACCTAAAAGTATAATTGAAAAAATAAATGAATGTGAAAATTTTTACATACCTTTAGCAAGTTTATGGTGTCCTAAATTAGTTAAAGAATTATCTGACAATGTAAGAAATTATACTAAATCTAAACATTACAAGGAAACAATAAATGAATATAATTTATTAAATAATTCTGATATAAATATTAATTATGAAAGAAATTCAAATTTAGATAATAAAAAAGAAAATGCATTAAGACAAATGTTTGGTAGAATTTTTAAACATTGAAAAATTGATTTTTGTTGATTTGTTGATTTAAATAGGTTAGTAACATTTTTAAATGAATTTCTGTTTCGAGATGTAATAACAATATATAAGGTAGTATAAAATGGAAATAATAAAAGACTTTGATTTTATAAAAGTAGAAAATAATGTAAAAAATTTTTGGACAGAAAATAAAATTTACAATAAAATTAAAGCTAGAAATATTGGAAAGAAAAAATATTATTTCTTAGATGGACCGCCATATACTAATGGTAAAGTTCACTTAGGTACTGCTTGGAATAAATCTTTAAAAGATTCTTTAATAAGATATAAAAGAATGAAAGGGTTTGATGTTTGGGACAGAGCTGGATGGGATAATCATGGGCTTCCTACTGAATGGGCTGTTCAAAAAAAATTTAATTTAAAGGATTCTGTAGAAGTTAAAGAATTTGGAAGTGAAAAATTCATTAAAGAATGTGAAAAATTTTGTCATGAAATGAAAGATATTATGACAACAACTTTTGAAAATATGGGAATATGGATGGATTTTGAAAAACCATATATGACTTTATCTAAAGAATGGACAAATTCTGTTTGGTGGTTTATTAAAACTGCTCATGAAAAACAAAGATTATATCAAGGTTTAAGAACTATGACTTGGGATATTCCTGCTGCTACTGCTGTTGCTAAACATGAATTGGAATATAAAGAAGTTGAAGATACAGCAATTTTTGTAAAATTCAAACTAACTAGTGAACAGGGAACAGGGAACAGGGAACAGAATCAGCATGCAGACTCTGAACGCAGAACGCAGAACGCAGACAACGAATTTCTTGTTATTTGGACTACTACTCCTTGGACTATTCCATTTAATTTAGCTGTAATGGTTAATCCTGAATTAAATTATTGTAAAGTTGAAGTTGACAGAAATGGAAAGAAAGAATTTTGGTGGATATGTGAAGATTTAGTTGATAACTTTTTAACAAAATTAAAAGATGTTAAATATAGTATTGAGGAAACTATTAAAGGAGAAAAATTAGAAGGTTGGGAATATGAACATCCTTTTGCAGTTGATATGAATTATCCTATGATGAAAGAAGAATATCCTAAACTTCATACAGTTTTACTTTCAAAGGAATATGTTGATACTAGCGCAGGAAGTGGATTAGTTCATTGTGCTCCTGGTTGTGGTCCTGAAGATTATGAAGTTGGTTATAGAAATGGTTTGCCTGCTTTTAACACTGTAAATGAAAATGGAATTTTTGAACATGCTGGAAGATTTAATGGACTTGTTGCTAAAAAAGATGATTTTAAATTTATTGAAGAACTTGAAAAACATGGACATTTAATTTTTACACATTTGTATGTACATGATTATCCTTTTGATCAAAGAAGTAAGGAACCTGTTATTTTTAGAACTACAAAGCAATGGTTTTTAAAAGTTGAAGATATAAAAGAAAAATTAATTTCTGAAAATAATGGTATAAATTGGAAACCAAAAGCTGCTTATAATGCTTTTAATTCTTGGCTTGAAAACATAAGAGATAATTCTATTAGTAAACAAAGATTTTGGGGAACACCTTTACCTATTTGGAAAAATGTGGAAGATGAAGATGACTACATTGTTGTTGGTAGTTCAGAAGAATTAGAAAAATTATGTGGTTATGAAGTTAAAGATTTACACAAACCTATGATTGATTCTGTTGAATTTGAAATAGATGGGAAAAAATATAGAAGAATTCCTGATGTTGCAGATGTTTGGGTAGATGCAGGAGTTGCTAGTTTTGCTTGTTTAAATTATCCTCAAGAAAAAGAACATTTTGAAAATTTATTTCCAGCTGAATTTATTTTAGAAGGAAAGGATCAAATTCGTGGATGGTTTAATTTGTTACATTTAGTTTCATTAATTGCTTTTGATAAAAAATGTTTTAATACTTGTTATATGCATGGTTACATAAATGATTCTCAGGGAAGAAAGATGTCAAAATCTGTTGGCAATTATATTCTTCCGGAAGAAGTAATCAGTAAATATGGAACAGATGCTTCTAGAACTTATTTTGTTGGATGTGCAAATCCTGGTTTAGATGCATTTTATAATTTTGATGATTGTGAATTAAGAAGTAGAAATCAACATGTTCTTTGGAATTTACATAAATTTGTAATTGATATGCAAAAAACAAATTCATTTACAGATGTTGATGTTAGATCTGGAATTGAAAATTTGAGTTTGGAAGAAAAATTCATGTTTTCAAAACTTCATTCAGCAATTCATAAAGCAACAAAAGTTATGGAAAATTATGATTTGAATGAATTTCCTTACATAATTGAAGATGTTTATTTAGAATTATCTAGAACATATATTCAATTAATTAGAGATAAAGCATCTATGGGAACAAAAGAAGAAAAACAAGTGGTGTTTGCAACTTTAGTTAAATGTATTAAAGAAATAATTACAATGTATGCGATAACTGCACCTTTCATTACTGAACAAATGTATTTTAATTTAAAACAAACTAATTTAGAAGATTTTAAACTTGAAAGTGTTCATGAAAACACTTGGCCAATATTTGAAGAAGATTTAATTGATGAAGATTTAGAAAAAGGAATGATTGAAGCGCAAAAAATAATTACTTATACTTTATCTGCTAGAGATAAAGCTAAAATTGGAGTTAGATGGCCATTAAAAGAATTAATTGTTGATGTAAGTGATAAAATTAAATCTACTTTAATTCAATATGAAGATTTAATTAAATCTCAATTAAATGTTAAACATATAACTTATGAAAAAATTCCTGTTAGATATGATATTAAACCTAACTACAAAGCAATTGGTGCTAAGTTTGGAACTGAGACTGGAGATATAATTCCACATATTATGACTAATAAAATTCAATACATAAAGGAGCTTGAAGCTGACAAAGATAAATTTGAAATAAATGGAAAAGAATTTTCTAAAGATATGTTTGTTGTTGAAGTTTTAACTAATGAAGGTGAATGTTCAATAATTTTTGATGGTGGAAAAGTTAAACTAAATTTAGACACAGATGAAAATTTACTTGCAGAAGGCTATTCTAGAGAAGTTACAAGAAGAATTCAAAATCTTCGAAAGAATGAAGGACTTGAAAAAATTGATGAAATAAAATTATTTGTTGATTGTTCGGATAAAAAACTTTTAGAAAATATTATGAATTTTGAAACTGATATTAAAAATAAAGTTGGAGCAAAAGAAATAATTTTAAATTGTGAAAATTCAAAAGATACTTTTAAAGTTAAAGATGTAGAATTTAAAATTAATTTTGAAAAAATTTAATTCAGTTCTATTAAATTTGAAAATTTTAATTTTTATTTTTTATTCTTTATTTAATTTTTCATTTAATATTTTTAATGCTTGTTTTCCAGAATCATATTTCAATAAAGATAATGCTTCTTCAAAAGTGCACCATTTAAATTCTTCGTGCTCTTGATAGATGTTATTGTTTAAATCTATGTTCGTATTTTCATCAACTTCAATTGCAAAAACATATTCACTCACTACAAATTTATTTATTGGTATTGTAGACATATCAAGATTTTTATCTTTTGCAGTTGAATTATAAAATCCTTCATCTTCAAATTGAAATACATAATAAGGTCCAAAAATATTTTCAACTCCTGTTATTCCTGTTTCTTCAGCAACTTCTCTTAAGGCGCATTCTTTAATACTTTCTCCTTCATCAAGTCCTCCAGTTATGCCTTGCCAAAATCCTCCTCTAGAAGAAATTCGTTTCAACAAAAGAAACTCAATTTTATTTTCTGCTTTTCTGTAAATATAGATTTGTGTTTGAATTGGTAATCTCATTTTAAATCATTTAACCTCTTTGTATTTAAAATCAACTTCATCATTTATATTTATTTCTAAATATTGTGGTTTGATAAAACAATTTTTTGATTCTTCTAAAAATCTTGAAAAAGCATCTAAGGATATTAATTTAATATTTTCATCTTGTGTTTGTTTGTTTTTGTGAACATGTCCGTTGAAACAATAAATTCTTTTGTTTTGTTTTTTTAAAATTTCTAAAACTTGTTTGTGTTCTGCAATATTTATTTTGTCTTTCCAACCTTTAAACCAAGGTGTTTTTGAAATGTCAAAATAATTTAAGGGTGCATGAGAAAATATCAATGTTGATTTGTAGTTTTTACTTTGTTTTAATTTTTGTTTTAACCAAGATATTTGTTTTTTATCAATATTTATAGTATAGTCATATTGTACTTTTTTGTTTTGAGATTTTTCTAAATTTTCTTTTTGTTCTTGATTTAAAACTATTTGATTTATAACGTCTAAAAATATTAGTTGGTTGTTGTCAATTATTTTTTCAAAATAATTATTTTCTAAATCATATAAATTTATTATTTCTTCTTTAGTAAAGTTATATATTTCGTGATTACCTATTAATAATATTGAATTTAAATTATATTTTTTTAATAAATCTTTTAATTCTTGTATGTGCTTTGTATCTTTTTCTTTTGTTTTTCTATAAATTTGATCACCGAGAAAGATTACTAAATCTGTTTTTTCTTTTTCATTTTGTAATTGAATAAATAATTTTTCTAAATCTTCTAACACCGTGTGAGATTTGAAAATATTTCTAAGAATGTCTTTATGTGGTTCGCCATAATGTAAATCTGCTATTGAAATTATTTTCATAAGATAAGGTGAAAAAGCATTATTTATAAAAATTTGTTTGAAGTAACATTTATAAATAGATAAAAGTTCTCTTATATTTGTAAATCGGACAAATTGTCCAGTCTACTCAAGTGCGGAAAGCGCTTTTGGCGAAGAAAACAGCTTAAACCGAGTTTATACGGCTTCTTAGCAGTTTTTGGAGAGTGACTAACAATGGAAGAGATAAAAAAACTATTAGATAGCGATAAGTTAATAATTGGACTTAAGAGAACTTTAAAGAATCTTAAGAAATCCAAGGTAGAGAAAGTCTTTTTGGCAAAAGATTGCCCAGAAGGATTTGAAGAAGACATCGAATATTATGGTAAATTTGCAGACTTGAAAATCGAAAAGTTAGATATGGCTTGTGATGATTTGGGTTTGTTTTGTAAAAAACCATTTCCAATAACAGTTATTGGAGTTTTAAAATAGTTACAATGAAATTTAAATATGATATGCAAACTATTCAATGGATGAATTTGTTTGAAAAAGTTACTAAAGCAAGAGTAAAAGATTGTTTTGTTCACAATGAAAAAATTCATTTTATTGTGCATCCTGGACAATTACATAAAGCTCTTGGTGAAAATAAAAAAAATGTAACTAGATTAGAAGAATTATTAGCAAAAAAAGTTAAAATAATAGAATATTCTGAAGATATGTTAAAATTCGTAGTTAATGTTATGGCTCCATTAAAAGTTGTTGACATTAAAAATGAAAATGATATTGTGACTATAACAGGACCAGATCAAAAAACAAAAGGTTTAATGATTGGTGCAAGAGCACAAAATCTAAGAATGTTTGAAGGTGTAATACAAAAATATTTTCCAAATTTAAAAGAAATAAAAGTTATATGAGGTTGAATTAAAATGGCAAAAAAATCATCAGGTTTAAACGCAGGTAAAAAATTAGCTGCAAGAAGAAAAGTAGGTAGATGGATGAGCAAATGGTTCATCAAGAAAAATTTACCTTTCGCAAGAAAAGCAGATCCTTTAGAAGGAGCTTCACAAGCTTCAGCAATTGTACTTCAAAAAGTACAAGTAGAAGCAAAACAGCCAAACTCTGCTATGAGAAAATGTGCAAGAGTACAATTAATTAAGAATGGTAAACAAATTACTGCATTCTTACCAGGAGATGGAGCAACTAAATTAGTTGATGAACACGACGAAGTTGTTGTGGAAGAAATTGGTGGTAAGATGGGTAGAGCAAAAGGAGATTTACCTGGAGTTAGATGGCAAGTTATCAAAGTCAACGATCAATCACTTTCTGCTTTATTAAGTGGAAAAGTTGAAAAAGCACGTAAATAGGTGAATGAAAATGACAGAAATATTAGCATTCAATAAATGGGATTGTTCAGAAATTAGAGTTGAAGATCCTGGACTTAAAAGATATATAACTATTAAACCAACTATCGTTCCAAGAACTGGAGCAAGATATGCTGGAAATAGATTCCATAAATCAAAAGTATTTATTGTTGAAAGATTAATGAATAAAATGATGATTCCTGGAAGAGTTGGAAGTAAAAAACATACTGTTTCATCTGGACAATGTACAGGAAAATCTTTAACAAATTATAATGTTGTTTTACAAGCATTTGAAATAATTGAACAAAAATTAAAAAAGAATCCTGTTGAAGTATTTGTTAAGGCAGTTGAAAATGCAGCTCCAAGAGAAGAAATTTTAACTATTGAATATGGTGGTGCAAGATATCCTAAAGCTGTAGAATGTGCTCCTCAAAGAAGAATTGATAGAGCATTAAAATATATGACTCAAGGACCTTACAAAAAAACTTTCAATTCTAAGACTAGTATGGCAAAAGCTTTGGCTGATGAAATTATAGCAGCATTTCAAATGAGTCAAAGTAGTGTTGCGATTTCTAAAAAATTAGAAGTTGAAAGACAGTGTGATTCTAGCCGTTAAAATTAAATTATTTTATTTTTTATTTATTTATTTTTATTAATTGTTTTCTACGATATAAACAATTTTATATATTAGTTCTTTGTAATTATAGTATGGCTAAAAATCAACTTGAAGAATTTAAAAAACAGTTTGATGAAGAATTTACTAAAATACATAATATTGATGAATTAAAGGAAATTTATGCCTTGGAATTGGCTAAAAGAGATAAATTAATAGATGATTTACAAAAAGAGAATAAAATACTCTTAAAAACTGCTTTTAAAAGTAAAAATAATTAATTTTTCTTGTTATTTTCCAATATGTTCTTGAAAAGATTTATATAATTGAGAAATAATGAATTATTATGAAAGTTGTTCACAACCATATATGTTCTTTATGTGGTAAAAATAAAACTTGTTTTGTTTTTGGAGATTTTAATAGTGTTTTCTCTAGTTGTAGGGATTGTTTTGAAATTTTAGAACAAGAAATAAGTTTTACCGATGAAATCAAAGACATATGTTCTTTGTGTGATCAATATAAATGTGTAAAAAAAATTGAGTTTGCGGATTCTATGTTTTTCTCTGATTTTAAAATATGTAATTCTTGTAACAATCATCTTAAAAAACTTGTTGAAACTTCTGATGAAAATGAAATTGAATAGAGAAAATAAATTCGTTGTAAACGAGAATATTAAATTAGTTAATTTTTTATCTCAACATTGTCCTTATTTAGAAAATAAATTTTTAGATTTATTTAAAGAAAATAGAATTAAAGTTAATGGTAAATTTGTTTTTGAAGATGTTGAATTGAGTGTGGGTGATTTTATTATTATTGTAACACCAAGAGAACTTGAACCAAAAGTTAATACTGAATTTGAAATTATTTATGAAGATGAATGGTTTTTTGCTGTGAATAAATCTGCACCTTTACCTGTTCATCCAGCGGGTAAGTATTATTTTAATACTTTAACAAATTTATTAATTGAAAAAGGTGTGGGTGATTTTTATCCTGTTAATAGGCTTGATAGAGAAACTACAGGTATTGTTATTTTTGCTAAAAATAAGGAAATGGCAACAAAACTTGGAAATTTATTTTCTAAAAATAATGTTAAGAAGAAATATTTAGCTGTTTGTTTTGGAAAAATGAAAGAAAAAAATTTTGTTGTTGATGAACCTTTACTTAAAAAAGAATTTAAAGAAATTAGAAATCATGTTGTCGTTGATGTAGAAGGTAAAAAATGTGAGACTGAATTTAATGTTTTAAAATCAAACGATAAATTTTCATTAGTTGAAGTTAAACCTAAAACAGGTAGAAGTCATCAAATTAGAGTTCATTTAGCTTATATTGAACATCCAATTGTTGGTGACAAACAATATGGAATTGATGAAAGTATCTTTTCTAGATTTTCAAAAGAAAATATTAGTGATGAAGAAATTTTAAAGAAAGTTTTAACATTAAATCATTTGCTTCATTGTTTTGAGATTGAATTTGTTCATCCTGTTACTAAAGAAATTGTAAAAATTTGTGCTGAGATGAGTAAAGATATGAAAACTTTTATAAATAAAAACTTCTGAATTATATGTATTGAGTGTATTTGAGGTTTAATATGAAACAAAAAAATAATACTAATTATGAAGTGCTTATTGTTGGAATTGTAGCAGTTGTTGCAATTTTTGCTATGATTTATCCTTTTATGAATTTTAATTATTCTGGTGAAGATGTGGCTGGAAAAGCTTATGCTATGACTGATGATGGAAGTGTACCTGAAA
>JBFXLI010000005.1:6091-7679 GCA_050187915.1 Candidatus Woesearchaeota archaeon | reverse complement strand
AATTTTTTATTTCTTTTTTTAAATCAAAACATTTATAAATAAACTTCTTTTTTGTCAAAAGGGTAAAACTAATTCAAGAATTGAAACGAAACATTTATAAACTCAATTTCCAATAATTACATTTTATCTTATAAAAAGGTTGTTATTTTATGCATATTACACAGGAAAGAATCAAAGAAATATTAAAACAGGTTATTGGAGAACCTGAAGCGGAAGACATTATATTTTATTTAAGAGGAAAATCAAACATTTCTGAATTTATAATAACTGAAGAGTTAGACTTAGATATTCATAGAACTAGAAAAATTCTTTACAAATTACATGACAATAATATTGTTTCTTTTAAAAGAAAAAAAGACAAGATTAAAGGATGGTATATTTGCTACTGGGATTTTAATGAAGAAAGTATTCCAATACTTGAAAGAAAAGTAAGAGAAACTAATTTAACAAAGATGAAAGAAAGATTGGAAAAAGAAAGCAATAATTTTTATTATATGTGTAGATTTGCACATGCAAGATTAACTTTCGATGATGCTTTTGAGGAAGATTTTAAATGTCCTGAGTGTGGAGAGTTAATGAATCAAGTTGATAATAAAAGAACTTTAGATTTCTTAAAAGAACAGATTGAAAAATTGGAAAAAGAAATTGAAGAAGATAATAAATTAACAAGATTAGTTATAGAAGAACGAAAAGCTAAAATTGCAAAGGAAAAGCAAGAAGAAATAGAAAGAATTGCAAGAGAAAAAATAGAAGCTGAGGAAAAAGAAAGACTTAAACACGAGAGAGAAGAAGAGAAAAAACGAAAGGAAAAGGAAAAAATTGAAAAAATGAAGCAAGCAGAAATTAAAAAGAAAGAAAAAGAACGATTAGAAATTGAAAAGAAAAAAATTGCAGAAAGAAAAATATTAGAAAAGAAGAAAGAAGAAGAAAGAAAGTTAATTCTTAAAAAAAGAGAAGAAGAAAAGAAATTAAAGGAAAAAGAAAAAGAGAAAAAACGAAAGGAAAAGGAATTAGCTAAAAAGAAAAAAATTGTTAAAAAGATTGTTAAAAAATCTCCTGTTAAAAAGAAGATAGTTAAGAAAATTGTGAAGAAAGCTCCTGTTAAAAAGAAGATAGTTAAGAAGGTTACTAAAAAACCAGATAAAAAAATTGTTAAAAAGAAGGTTGTTGTTAAAAAACAAATTAAAAAACCTTCTTCTAAACCAAAAAATGTAAAATCTAATTCTAAAAAACAAAAAATTGTTAAAAAAACAGCTAAAATTGTTAAGAAAAAAACTAAAGTAGCTAAAGTAGTAAAAAAAATTACTAAACCTGTGAAAAAAAGTCTTCTTAAAAGACTTTTAAGAAAATAAAAATTGATTATTTTATTAATATAAATTAATAACTAAATTATTTCTTCAGTTTACTCTTCTCTGCTTTGTCTGAAATTATTGCAGAGTTTCCAGATGGATCTTCAAGAGTAATTTTTAATTTTTCCTGTCCACCGCCAGACATGTCATAGGCGTACACAGCGACATTAAACTTCGTTTAAGTCACTAAATTATTTCTTTAATTTAGTTTTTTCAGCTTTGTCTGAAATTATTGCAGA
>JBFXLI010000005.1:0-5991 GCA_050187915.1 Candidatus Woesearchaeota archaeon | reverse complement strand
AATTTTTAATTTTTCCTGTCCACCGCCAGACATGTCATAGGCGTACACAGCGACATTAAACTTCGTTTAAGTCACTAAATTATTTCTTTAATTTAGTTTTTTCAGCTTTGTCTGAAATTATTGCAGAGTTTCCAGATGGATCTTCAAGAGTAATTTTTAATTTTTCCTGTCCACCGCCAGACATGTCATAGGCGTACACAGCGACATTAAACTTCGTTTAAGTCACTAAATTATTTCTTTAATTTAGTTTTTTCAGCTTTGTCTGAAATTATTGCAGAATTTCCAGTTGGATCTTCAAGAGTAATTTTTAATTTTTCCTGTCCCAAAAGAACTTTGTTTAATTTTTTTAGAATATTTTTTGCTTTTTTAACGTCTTCAGATTCATCAGAATTATCTCGTATTGATTCTACTTGGTGTTTCATTCTATTTAGAATTCCTTCTATGTTAGTTACATATCCATTTGCAGCTTCACCTGGTTCTATAGAACCTACATGTGCTATTTTTACTGTTGCAAAACTTGATTTAACAACTCTTATTTTCAAATCTTCTTCTGAACTTACTTCAATGGAGTATTTTACTGGTTCATGTTGTTCGCTTGCTTCAACATCTGCTTTATGATAACCACAACTTGAACAATCCATTGAAAATAATGCTACTTCGCCAAAGAAAGGTATATCTCTTTCTGCTTCTGTTAATGTTAAAGTGTCGTTTCCACACATAGGACATTTTTGTCCTTCAAGTATTTCCATTTCCGGCATTGAATCATTGTTTGTCATAATGGTTTGAAGAAATTTATTATTTATATATGTTGCGAATAATGGATAAAAAAATAAAAAATAAAAAAATTATTCAGTTATAGGTTCTTCATCTTTTTCAGATGCTAAGAATGCCCACCAAGGTTTTCCTGTATTTATAACTTCACCAGTTTCTGCATCAACATCAGCATTAACTCTCATTCTAGTTTTAAATAATCCTAAAACTCTTGCTTCTTTTTCAGCTTGAATTTGATATGCTGCTCTTGGTTCTCCATTTTGAACCATTTCTTTAAGTTGAATTTGACATCCTTCTTCTTCAAGACATACTCTCATTCTTAATTGTCTAAGAGCATTTTCTGAAGCTTGTGCAGGCATTATTTTTATTTCTGCATTTCTTCCATTACTTAATTGTGCTCTTAATTGAGTTGCATTACCAACCATTTCTTGCATCATTTGCATTTTTGTGTTTGCAACCATATTTCCAACTTGAAATTGCATTTCACCCATATGTTCTCTTATTTGAAGTTGTTGTCCACCTTCCATTGCATATGTCCCATCACGAAGTCTTTGTTGAACTTGTTCCATTATTTGTATTGGTTCTACAATTCCGTTAGATTCTTCGTTTCCTGTAACTTCAGGGCTGTTTTCATTAGAAGATTCTGCAGAAATCATTGAACGGGATTCCATATAAAGAAGCTTCGCATTTTCAACAATCTCTTCCATTTCAAATTTAGATACCCATTCAGACTCCTTTCCTTCTGGAACCAATACCAATAAATAACTCTGAGAATCAAAAACAGGATTATTTCTAAATTCTAATTCATTTGAAGTAATTAGATTAATGGCTTCTTCTTCTGAAACTCCTTCTTTGAACATTACGGAGATTTCTCCTTTAGCTTGAGTTTCACTAGTTGCAAATGCCATTGAAACTAATAACAAACTCATTACAATTAAACTTAATATTTTTTTCATTTTGGTTACCTCATTTTTTAAAAAATAAAAATAAAAAAATAAAATTAAACTAAAGCTTCTCTTGAATCTTCAACTTCTTCAATTACTGGATCATCACTTGGAGGAACTCCAACTAATGGTTGTTCATCTTCTACTTCTTCAGTTTCTACTTCTTCAGTTTCTACTTCTTCAGTTTCTACTTCTTCAGTTTCTTCTGAAGCCATAAATGCCCACCAAGCTTTTTTAGTTTTTATAACTTCTCCGTTTTCAGCATCAACTTGTGCTTGAACTTTCATTTTTGTTTTTATGAAACCAAATAATTTTGCTTCTTTTTCAGTTTTTACTTCATAAGCTAATTTAGTTTCGTTTCCATTTCCAACTTCTTTAAGTTCAATAACACAACCTTCAGCTTCTACACAATTGTGTAAACTTAATGCTTTGATTGCATTTTCTGAAGCAGTACTTGGCATAACTTTCACAGTTCTTTCATTACCATTACTCATTTTTGCTTTTATTTTTCCTTCTTCATCAACTTCTACTTCAAGTTCTGTTTCAACTTCGTCTTGTCCTAATTTTACTTTTTCTTTAACTCTTTCTTTAACTCTTTCTCTGTTTCCTTCTTCTTCTACTTCAAGTTCTGTTTCTATTTCTTCATCTTCTACTTCAAGTTCTGTTTCTATTTCTTCATCTACAACTGGTTTAGCTCCACCATCAATATCTTTTTTTCCCATTTCTGGTTCATATGATACTGGACTTACAGCTGCAAAAACAGATGAAACCAATAACATTGCCATAACGGCAAATACTAAAATTTTTGCGTTTTTCATTTTGGTTACCTCGTTTTATTTTTTAAATTTATTTTGTTACTACAACTCCAACCGCTTTTTTACCAAGTGTTGGATTTATAGCATTCATAATAGTTTCAGATGTATTGTTTTCAACAATAGTTTCTGAATCTTCTTGAATATTATTTTCTTCTTCTGCTTCTAAATTTATTTCTTCTTGAATATTATTTTCTAATATTTCTTCTATTTTATCTGATGATAAATAATTTCTTGCAGTTGGTAATATTTCTTTTATTAATATTTCATTTGCTTGTTTTAATTTATCATTAGCTTCTTTGTGTAATTCGTTTTGTTTTGAAATTTCTTTTGATTCGCTTGATTCTAAAATTAATTTTGCTTCATCAGTTAATTTAAAGAAATTATTTATTGAAGTTTGGATATCTGAAGGAACTTCTCCAGTTGTTTCAACTAACAAGTTTTCTAAATTCAATAATTTTGTTTGCATAACTTCCATTCTTACTACAATGGAATTAAGTTGGGAGGATTGAATTTTATTTACTTGTTCTTTGAATGTATTTTTTTCTCTGTTCCAGTAAGTTAAAACGTTTTTCCATAATGATTTGATTTCGTCTTTTGTTTCAAGTTGATTTATTTGAGTTTCAAATTCAATTAAATCTGAAATCTTTTGTTGATTTAGGTGTGTTATGGTATCGACGTTTTCTTGAGAAATTCCCTCAGACTCCATCACTTTATTTTGTACTCTATTTATTGTTTCTTTTATCATATTTATTGTTGTTGATAAATGGTTTTTTACAATATTATTTGTTTGTTGTTGTAATTCTTCACAATTATTCATACATTTTTTTTCTTCTTTTATTGCTGTTTGTAAATTTTGTTTTTGATTGTTTAATTCTTTGTTTAAATTTTGATAATTTTCAGTTGATTTTTTATAATCATTTCTTATTTGATTTAAATTTTGTTCACTTACTTCTCTTTTTTTTGTTATTTGATTTGTATTTTCTTTGTTTGAATTTTCTTGATTTTGAGTAGATATATCTTTTGAGCCAATAGAATCTACATTGTTATCTTTATTAGATGTATTTGGAATTTCAATTGCTTTTGCAGTTGGAATATTTTGATTTGCAGCCAATACTATGTTTGATGAAAAAATACTCAAAACAATAATTGACAATAATATTAAACTTAATTTTTTCATGGTTTTTCCTCCAATTTTGAACTTCATATTAAATATATGGGGAGTTTTCTTTATAAAGATACTTTCAAAATACTTTATGAAAGCTTCATTTTGTGTTAAAATGAGTTGAAAATTGTTTAAAATAAGGTTAAATTAACCTTTATTTACTTTACAAAGCTTTATTTTATGTTTTTTTGAAATTTAGTTTATTTTTGTTTATAATTTATAAATACTTGAAAATTTGTTTTGTTGTGAAATTATGGTTTTAAAAATAAATTATGCTAAATGTTGTTTTAAGGATGGAAAATGTTCAAAATGTTCTTGTGGCGGAGCTTGTAATGGATGTGTTGAAATATGTCCTGTTGGAGCTTTAGAAAGAAAAGATAAGCTTGTTTTTGATGAAACTAAATGTATTGATTGTGGGGCTTGTGTTGAAGCATGTAAACACGGTGCATTAAAATTAGAATAAGCTTTATAAATGAATAAATAATCCTTATATTAATTAAATTTGCTGAACGGCTAAATACTGATACAACATTCTTGGTTTGTGGTTGGTGCTTGTTCGGAGGAATATAAAATGGCTGAAATAAAATTAAATATTGGAGATAGTAAAAGTAAGAAAACATACACTAAAGTGATAGATGAAGCAAGTTTATCTTTGTTAAAAGGTAAAAAAATTGGTGAATCTTTCAAAGGGGAATTAATAGATTTACCTGGTTATGAAATGCAAATAACTGGTGGAAGCGATAGTAGTGGTTTTCCTATGAGAAAAGATGTTTCTGGTTATGCAAGAAGAAAAATTTTAATTGTTGGTGGTGTTGGACTTAGAACTAACAAAAGAGATGGAAGAAAAGTTAGAAAATCTGTTGCTGGGAATACTATTTATGAAAAAACTGCTCAAATTAATTTGAAAGTTACTAAATGGGGAGAAAAACCTATAGTTCCAGTAGCTGAAGCTCCTGCTGAAGAAGCTTCAAAAACAGAGTAAATTTATTTTTATTTTTTATATTTTTAATTTATCGGCTTCTGAATACTTATTTCTGCAATCTGAATCCAGATTCTGAATTCTAACCACTGTCAACCTGCTATTTTACACCCCTTCATTTCCTGTGCAATATACTAAAATATATACTAAAATTCAAATGTGGACAATAGTTTAAATAATCTGTGAAATACATTTAATATGTTTAAATTAGATTTCACACACTATGCGTTGACGATTTCGCTTCTTTAATTTAGAACTAATAATTACATTTTCGTCAACTATAAAAGAGCAATGTTTATAAATAAATATTTTATATATAATAACAATGAGTTTTTATACTGAGACAAAGGATGACAAAAAAAAGACTGATGCTATTCTTAAATATGGAAAAGAGTTGGGATGGAAAATTGAAGAAATTGAAATTCCTAATATGATTGATGGTGTTGGTAGGTATGAAACTGCAGATACTATTGAAGAAGATGCTTATCCTGAACCTTTTTGTAAATATATGATGCAATTAGATAGACAAAATCAAAGTCTTGAAGAAATTTATTATTGGTTTTTAAATTTTTTAAGAGTTGATTTGGGCTTTCCAAGAGTTGATAAAATTTATGATGTTTTTAGTGCATCTGAGTCTAGTGCATTATGGGGAAATATTGGACAAAGACAATCAATTCAACAAGACAGAGCTTCACAATATTTAAGAGGTATTGGTGAGCTTGTTAGAACTTTATTTCAAATTGTAAGAGAACTTAGAATTCTTGATGAAAGATTAGAACCTTATGCTAGATGGAAGGATAGTAAGAGTGCAGATATAACTTTAAAAAGTTTGTTTGCAAGTTTAGTTGAACAAGGTGGTAATAATCCTGATTCTATTTATTCATTGGCAGCAAAAGTTGGATTTACTGTTTTACCTGATTTATTTTTCAACACTCATGTTTATTCATTAGATGAGATTGATGAAGAAATTGAACATGGTGCTGCTAAAGAATTTAACAATGTACTAAAAACTGTTCTTAAAAGAAAATTATTTGCATACATAAATTGGAAAGAAAAAACAGAAAAAGAATTTACTGCAAGAAGAAAGTTTCAAATTCAATATTTAAGACAACATTGGAATACAATTCGTTTGTATATGACTTGGATTAAACCATATTTAAAGGCAAGTAAACGATTAACTGCACGTTCAAGTCATCTTAATAGTGCTGAGCTTGTTGGTGCTTTTGATAGTACTAGAATTGATGTTGAAGTTTTATTTAGACGTCCTTTAAGTTCTGATAAAAAAAATGCACATCATGTTTGTATTTTAGCATCATTTTC
>JBFXLI010000004.1:44477-67600 GCA_050187915.1 Candidatus Woesearchaeota archaeon | reverse complement strand
CTCCAAAGTATAAATATCTTTAAGTTCACAAGTAATATTATTTAATTTTAATTTTTTAATATTTTCATTTACAATATCAACATGTCCTTGATTAACATCATAACTATAAACTTTTTTACAAATAGCTGCTAAGGAACAACACAATGCACCACTACCTGCACCAGCATCAATAACAATAAAATCTCTCGTTACAGCAACATAAGCCATAATCATTCCAACATCTTTTGGATTTATTATAGCTGCAGATTTTTTTATATTTTGAAAATTATCTTTGAAACTTGGTTCATATAAATGTAAAATTTCTCCATTTTTTGTTTTAACAAACTCTTTATCCATATCTAGACGAGAAATTTCTCCTTCATTGGCATTGAAAGAAACATTTTTATCTTTAATATAATATTTTCGACGATTTTCAGCTATTGCAACTCTTTTTATAAACATATTACAGAGATATTGGCTTTTATTTAAAAATTCTACTAACTTTAAAATTAGTTTTTATTAAAAACATTTATAAATAAAACATAACTTCTACATAATATCTGAGTAATTTCAAAGAAATACTCATTGTAGTTCGCAAGAACGTAAAAAACATTAAAAAGCTGATAAGAGAAATTCTCCAGACAGCAAATAAAAGGTGAAAACTTTGTTAAAAGATGTATCGCAACAAAAATTAGTGCTAGAAACAGCACAAGAATTGAAAGGTATGATTAAAATGCCTGAATGGGCTATGTTTGTAAAAACAGGAAGCCATAGAGAAACAATGCCAAAAAATGCTGATTGGTGGTATATAAGAGCAGCTTCAATATTAAGATTAGCTAATAAAATAGGCCCTATTGGTGTAAATAAACTTAGAACTAAATATGGTGGAAGAAAAAATAGAGGAATGAAACCAGATGCATTTCAAGAAGCATCAGGAAAAGTAATAAGAGTTATCTTACAACAATTACAAGCAGCAGAATTAATTAAAGAACATACAATTGGCACAAGAAAAGGAAGAATAACAACTCCAAAAGGAAATTCATTACTTATCAAAGTTGCTAAAAAACTTCTTTCAGAAAAACCAAAAACAGAAAAAGCTGAATTAAAAGAACAACCAGTACCTAAGAAAAAAGAAACTAAAGAAGAACAACCAGCTGAAGTAAAAGCAGAAGTAGAAGTACCGGAGGCTGAATAAAATGGCAACAGTTAAACATCCAAGTAGAAAAGGAAGATTAGCTAAATTAGGTAGACAAACTAAATGGGCACCTTACTGGATAATTCCTAAAATTTATGGTGCAGGTAAAAAAGTTCATCCATCAAGACACACAGAAGTGAAAAGACATTGGAAACGAACTAAGACTAATGCATAAAGGTGATTATGATGACTGAAATTAAAAGAGAATATAACGTTCCATTAAGAAGAGGTTTTGCAAACACTCCTAGATACAAGAGAACACATAAAGCAATCAGAGTTTTAAAAGAATTTTTAATTAAAAATATGAAATCTGATAACATAAAACTTGGAAAAAGATTAAATGAATTTATGTGGAAAAACGGAATTCAAAATCCACCTTGTAAAGTAAGTGTAGTTGCAATCAAAGATAAAGATAATTTAGTTAAAGTTGAATTAGCTGGATTTGATTATGTTGATTTCAAACCAATATCAGATGAAGAACCTAAAAATCTAAAAGAAAAACTTCAAGAAAAAGTAAAAGGTCCGGTTAGAGATGCTGAAGGAGAATTAAAAAAACCAAAAACAGAAGCAAAACCAAAAACAGAAAAGAAAGAAACTAAAAAAGCTGAACCTAAAGAAGAAGAAAAATTAATAGAAACAGAAGTTAAAGAAGAAGAGCTTTTAGAAGACAAATCTGAATAAATTTTTTTTATTTTTTATTTTTATTTGCCAACTACAATTTGGCGTTTGTGAGTGTATTTTCAAAAACAAGTTTTCTCAATACCCTAAACATTCTAACTTAGAACAATTTGTTTTCCTTTCATTTCTCTATGAAAAAACAATTCTGAAATTTAAATCGAAGATTAGATAAATAGATTAATTTTAAAATTTAACATGAATTCAAAAATATTAATAATATATGCACATCCAAATAAAAATGGATTTTGTGGTGAAGTTTTAAAACAAATTTTAAAACAAAACAAAAATTGTGAAGTTTTAGATTTATATTCAATGAAGTATGATATTATTTTAAAAAATGATGAATTATATTCTAGGAATAATAGAAAAGTTGCAAAAGAAACTAAATTATTGCAAGAAAAAATAAAACAATTTGAAAAATTTATATTTATTTATCCAAATTGGTGGCAAAATATACCTGCAATATTAAAAGGATTTATAGATAGAGTTTTTATTTCAGATTTTGCTTTCAAATATGTTAAAGGAATGCCCAAAGGTTTACTTTCTGGAAAAGCAATAGTTATTTCTACTTGTGGCGCTCCTAAATTTGTGTCTACAATAATAAAAGGAAATCGTGCTGTAAAATTAATTACGGATGATGTTTTAAGATATTGTGGCATCAAAGCAAAAGGATTTGTAATTGGTTCAGCTCTTAATTTAAACAACAAAAGAAAATTAGAGATTGAAAAAGTTGTAACAAAAGCCTTGAAATTTTTATAAGTTTTTATTTATAAATAAGAAACTTTCTGCTTAAAATTTTTAGTGGAAAAGTGTATACTAATAGTTAAATTTATATATGGGCTTTTATACAAATCAGTATAGTTGTGTGGTGTTAAAATGAGAAATAAATTATTTTTAATCATGTTTTTAATTACAGTTGTTTTTTCTTCAATGGCTTTCGCAAGTGACGAAAACAATATTCAAGATATAAATGTAGATGATACAAAAGTTCATAATTTATCAAACATTTATTGGATGGGTACAAATTCACTTTACGAATATACTAATAGTTCTTTTAGATTATATATAGAAAATAATGGTATAGATACTATTAAAACAGTTGTAATCGATGCAAATCCACTAAACATATCTAATGCTCCATCTGGTTGTGTTATTCTCGGAAACATAATGACTTGTACTAGAGAAATTGTTGCTATAGATGGACAAGCTTATTTATTTAAATTGGAAGCACCTTCAGTTTTAGCAGATAAATCTTTCAATGTAACTATAAATACAACAGATGATAAAGGATTTCCTTTAACATCTAATTTAACCATCGATGTCAAAAATGATGTATCTGCACCAACATACACATTAGTTAGTCCAATTAGTGATCACACAATTTTAAAAAACGGAACAAATTATAATTTTGAAATTAATTACAACGAAGTTGGTTCTGGATTAAAAAATGTTACAATGTTTTATGAATATTTTGATAATCTTTCATCTTCAAGTGTTGATACTCCCTTAAATTTTTCAATAATAAACTTATTTGCAGGAACTGTAAATTCTAGTCATGACTTAATAATCGATAAAGGTATATGGGGAGAATATTTACCTTACTTCAAATATTATTACAATCTAATAGACATAGCAGGAAATTCAAATAATACTAATTATAATTGGATTTATTTAGACAACGATGTTCCAAAAGTTAGTTCCAACTTACCAACAGATGGAATTTTCTTCACAAACAAAAACATAGAAGAATTTAATTTCACAGTAAGCGACAATTCTTTAACAATAAGTTCAAATTTTAATCCAAGTTTAAATTGTAGTTTATTTATTGATAGTATTTATAAAAATAGTTCAACATTTATTAATTCAATAGGGAATAAAACGTTATCTATGGATTTAACATATTTAGATGATGGAAAATATCCTTGGTATGTTTCTTGCGAAGATAAAGCAGGTTGGAATAATCAAAGTGAAACAAAATATTTTAATTTAGATACAAAAGCACCAATTATTGAATTAGATTCACATTCAAACAACGCAATTGTAAACAACAACACAAACATAATATTTAGAATTAAAGATTACAACAACGTAAGTAAAATTTATAGCGTTAATAATTTAACCACAAATGTTATTTACAATCAATATGGTTGGGTTTATTTCACAATAAATTCAAATACATTAAACTCAAGTGATAATTCTATAACAATATATGCAAACGACACATTAGGAAATAGTAACTTTTCAACATTTAACATAAGTGTAGATGACATAATTCCAACAATCACAGATTTAACTGCAACTGCAAGCGGTAAACAAATTACAATTAATTGGAATGTTAGTGAAGTTTCAAATAACATCGTTAAAATAAATGGAATTAATTATGATGTTGGTACATTATTAACTTATACAGATGCAAAAGATTATTCAACAACTTATTATTATAACGTTACAAGTTGTGATTTAGTTGGAAACTGTAACACAAGCGAAACAAAAAACATAACTACAGGAGCAAAACCTGCTGGTGGTGGCGGAAGTGGTGGCAGTAGTTCTAGCGATAGTGATGTTTGTGTAGAAAATTGGAATTGTGATGAATGGAGTTTGTGTAACTTCGGTATGCAAGTAAGAACTTGTAAAGATTTAAGTAATTGTGGCACTGAAGCTTACAAACCAACTCTAACTCAAACTTGTAAAACTAATACAGCTGAAGTAATTCTATCTACAGAAAATAATATTGATGATAATTTAAAAGAAATCAACGATGATGATTTAATAGACGAAGCTTCAATTGACGATGAAAATTCAAAAAATTTAATCACAGGAGCAGTTATTGGCGATGGTGAAGGAAATTTAGATGGATGGATTTGGGTTGGAAGTCTAGTTGCTGCATTAGGATTAACAGTAGCAGGATTTGAAGTTTACGCAAGATATTTCAGATAATTTTTATTTTTATTTTATTTCCATTTCTTCGTATTTTCCATCCCAAGAATTTTTACCAATAATATTTAAATTTTCAATAGGAGTTTCTTTTAAGAAATCAAATTTAGAAAATTCATTTCCAGAGTTTACTAATAGATTATATTTTTCAAAATCAATAAGAGTATTCCATTTTCCATTTATTTTAAAATCTTTTTTCACCAACAAAACAACTCTACTAGGAATATGCTCCATAACAAATTCATAATTAGGTAAAAATTTTAATATTTCTTTAGCAAATTCTAAAACTTCAATGTGATATGGCATTTGTTCTCGCTTTAATCTCAATTGACTCTCACCAACATGCATGTAAGCTTTAACTTCAACAAAATCAACATTAGCATCATTAATTATTTTAGCATAATTTTCTGGTTCAACCATATTAAGATTTTTTATTGCAGTAATTCTTATTGCAGTTCTAGATTTTTTTTCAGACATTGCCTTAACACTTCGTTGAAATCTTTCCCATGAATCTGAAAACAAAGGCTTTCCAACTAATTTAGCCAATTCTTTATTTGGAGAATCAACAGATAAATAAATTTGAGTAACAGGATTTAAATTTTCAATAGCTTCAGGATAAGTTCCATTAGTTACAACAAAAGTAGATATGTGATTTTTATTACATAAATCAATAAATTCATTTATTCTTGGATAGATTATAGGTTCACCTGTTAAAGATAAAGCAACATGTTTTGGAGTTTTAGATTCTTCAAATAATTTTTTATTAACTTTATCATTACCACCATAACCTTCTAACAATTTCTTTTGAGCATGCAAAGATTCTTTGAAAATAAATTCAGGTTCATCTACATCCCACTTCCACTCTTTTGAAACAACAGCTTTTTTCCCACGCCAACAAAAAACACAACGATTAGCACAAGACAAAGAAGTTGACATTTGAAGACATTGATGAGATTTAATACCATAAAATTTTTGTTTGTAACAAACTCCAACATTTTGTAAAGAATGTTTTGTCCAACCACAAATTTTTACAGTAGAATGACTACCTATAATTCTATATTGTTGTTTAATTAGTTCTTCCTTGTCAGTTTCATTAATCATTTCCATATTATTTGTTGATTTAAGTTTGTTTATAAGCGTTTCTTGATTAAACAGATTTATAAATAGAATTAACATGATTATATGTCAATAATTCAACTCAAAGGAGGTTGAAAATATGGACTTAAGACCAAAATGTGTAAAATGTGGAAAAAATATGTATCCAACTGAAATGAGAATGTCTCCAGATTCTAAAGGATACTTATGTGGAGAATGTTATAAATTTGAAGGTAATTTAAAACCTACAACAAGTAAACCTAAGTTTCAAGAAAAACCAAAACCGGAACAATCTTCATCAGACAAAATAGATTATGTTTGCGACAAATGTAAATTTAAATTTTCTAGAAGAAAAGATTTAACAATTGAAAAATGTCCATATTGTGGTGGAAATAGATTTCATGAAAGAAAATTAGATTCAAGTAATAGATTAGTTAGAAATAATACTGAATTATAATTATTTTTTTATTTTTTAGATAATTTAATAAACTAAACTAATTTATAAAAAATCAATTAAATTTTATTAATGGTGAAAAATATGGCTGCAAGTTTAAAAAAACAACAAAAATTTGAAATAAAGTATGCAATAGACAAACAAATTTACGATGAATTTGTTAAAGCATGTTCTAAAAAAGGTTTTGCTCCTGGTGTTGTTGTAGAAAAATTCATGGAAAAATATAATCAAACTGGAAATATTTAATTTTTTATTTTTATTTACAAATTAATTTTTAACCAATTCTTTAATTCACTTATTTTAATTCTTTCATCATTTTCAACCAATAATTTCCGTGAGGAGTGTATTGTTTAAAATAGTTTTGATAATATTTATTTTGCCGAATTTCTCATAAATTAAACGAAGATTTATTTAAATACGGAAAAATCGGCTTTGTTGTTACAATCTAAAATAGATGCCAGATAAAATTTTTTTCGTGAATTCATTTTTCTTAACATTTTTCTAATCGGAGGAAGTTGTCTGCCTTTCCACACTACATCCTCAACCATCACAGCGGTTCCAATATATTTTTCTTTAGTAAAATTTGTTTTCCACAATGTACTTTTTCCTTGTACAACATTTGTCCACACTTCATAATATTCTGCTTTAATTCTTTGTTTATTTAAATAAGCTGCAATAGTTTTAGCTACAATTATTCCTCCAGAGCATACCGCTAATAAATGAATAGGAGGTTCCAAATTAACTAGTTGTTTTGCTAAATCCTTAACAATTTCCTTTGTTCTTTTTTGCATATTTTTTGAGAAATAATATATATTTATAAATGATTGCAAATTTGAGTCATTATGAGATTAGATTACAATTGCCTATGGGATAAAAATAATAAAGTTCATATAATTACATATAATAAGAATATTTTTGATCCAAACAAAATAGGAGAACTTCCAAGAAAATTAATTGAAGAAACGGGAAAGTTTCTTGAGTTTAATCAAGGATATAAGATTTGTGGTTCTCTTGCCATTTATTCTCAAATAAATATTAATAGATATATTGCTGATGTAGATATTGCTATCGATGAAAATAATTTTTTAGAAATTGTAAAAATTGCAATGGATAAAGATTATTCTTTTTGTAGATTGGCCCAACGAGAGTTAAGAGCAGGTATTAGAACTTGTATTTTTGAAGAAATATCTGCAGAACAATTTTTACAAAGAAGACCATCAGTAAGGACAGTTTTATTAAATAGAAGTGTTAGAGATAAATACAAGCCCACAGATATAGTAGATGTTTTTGTAAACTATGTTTCTAAAGAAGGGTGGGAGAACACTTCAGATCATAGATTTAATCCAATAATTCCAACAAAATTTCCAATTGAAGTAACATTAAATTTTGAAAACGGGAACGTTAAAGTAGCTTCTTTGGAGTATATGGCAGTCATAAAATCTATACTTATTGAAAATGAAGAAATTTTTGGTATAGGAAATAAAGTGGACAGAGAAAAGAATAAATTTGATTTACAGAACATTTTGGAAAATGTAGGTATAAATTTCTCAAATGAATTGAAAGAAATTTTAAAAGAAAGACTAAAAAAAGCATGAAATGAATTTTACATGTTTTTAATTATGAAAAATTTAAGAAAAAATAATTTACAAACTTTTCTTTAACCAATTCTTTAATTCACTTATTTTAATTCTTTCTTGTTTCTCAGTATCTCTGTCTCTAATAGTCACTGATTTATCTTCTAAAGAATCATAATCAATTGTAATACAATAAGGAGTTCCAATAGAATCTTGTCTTAAATATCTTTTTCCAATACTTCCTCCTTCATCAAGTTGAACTATGAAATCAGAAATTAAATCTGAGAAAATTTCATTAGCAATTTTTTGAAGTTCAGGTTTTTTCATCAAAGGAAAAATTCCTGCTTTTATAGGAGCCATATTTTTTGGTAAATGTAATTTTGTTTTTCCCTCTTCTTCTTCTTTTTTATTGTAACATTGATCAAGTACAGCAAATAACAATCTATTAGGACCAGTTGCAATTTCTATTATTGAAGGAATTTCTTTTTCTCCATTTTCCTTTGCTGCGACTAAATTCTTCCCACTTGCTTTTGAATGAACAGACAAATCATAATCTTTTCTATCATGAACTCCACAACATTCAGTCCAACCAAAAGAATTTAAATTAATTTCCAAATCCCATGCATCTTCAGCATAAAACGCTAATTTTTCATGTTGTTTATATCTCAATTTATCATCTGAGAAACCTAATTTCTTGAACAATAAATAATTAATTCCCAAAGCCCAACCATAAGCTTTATTTTTCAATAATTTTTTTTCAATTGCCTGTTTCAAACTTAATTTATTTTCTTTTCCATCTGCAGAAATAAAAAACATTTCTAAATCTTCAACTTCAGAAAACTTTTCAAAATTTTCTTTTTGATCTTTAAATAAAAATAATTGTGCTTCAGCTTGAGTAAATTCCCTTCCTCTCAACAAATGTTGTCTTGGAGAAATTTCGTTTCTATATGCATTACCAATTTGAAAAATACCAAACGGAAGTTTATCTCTAAAAAATCTTAAATAATTTAAAAAAGGAAGATAAGAAGTTGTTGCAGTTTCTGGACGATTATACATTTCAATATCTAAACCAACTTGAGTTTTCATCATTAAATTATGATTTGAAACTTTTGCAGGCATTCTTTCTTTACAATTAGGACATTTAATTTCATTTTCTTTAAGATAAGTTTCTAATTCTTCATTAGATAAACCTTCAACATTTTCTTCAGTTTGCTCTGCCACCAAATTATCTACACGATAAATAGACTTACATTTCTGACATCCAACAAGCGGATCACTAAATCCTGAAAGATGGCCAGATGCTTCCCAAACCACTCTAGGCATAACATTAGGACACTCAATTTCATAAAATTGAAATCTTGAAAATAATTTTCTTATTTCATTTTCAACATTATTTTTAAGTAATTTACCTAAAGGTCCAAAATCAAAAAAACCTGAAACCCCTCCATAAATTTCAGGACTAGGGCCATAAACAAAACCCTTTTCCGAAATATAAGATATTAAGTCTTCTCTTGCATTTTCTTTTGATTTATCTTCAGATTTATTGCTTTTCATGCCTTTTAAAGAAACTAGAGTATTTTTAAACATTACGTTAAATGTCATTTTTAGACTTTATACTACTATTTAGTAGAGAAATCTTTATAAATAGGAAAAAAGTTCAATTGTTAGATTAAAAATGTATAGAAGAATAGAAGATACTTTAAAAAAAATGGGAGACACATTAGATGAAGATGCTATTAATCATATTGTTGAACTTTCAGAAGGTAAATTTATTGTGGGTTTAGATGAAATTCACGCAAGAGAAGAAGCTGAAAAAATTTGCATGGTACAAGATCATTGGGGAAATTGTACTTTTCCAGATACACATTTCAAGTATCAAGGAACAGATTATGACTTTATTTCTAAACCTCTAGCTCAAAAATTAAAAAGTGAATACTTTGAAAGTGGAAAAGTTATACCAAAACAATTTAATAAAAAAATGTGAAAATGAATTTTGATTTAATTACAGGATTAATATTTTTAATAATTTTTTTAATTAGTTTTGAAACTAATCTTATTGTTATAAAATTAATTTCAATAATTAGTTTTCTAGTTAGTTTTATTTATTTAATTAAATTCATAGCAGAAAAATTTGAACAAAATAAATTATTAAGTTCAGGTTTAATTATATTTTTATCTTTAAACACACTTTTACTTTGGCAATTTATTTTAAACCCAATTAAACATACATTATTTTTTATTTTATTTGTAATAGTTTTAATTTCAATAATATTTTACTTAATACATTCCTATTGGTTCATAGTATTTAATAAAAATATAAAAGAATTAAAAATAACATCATTAATTTTAATTTTTGTAATAATTTTTTTAATTTGTTCATATTTATATGAACACATAATATTTTATCTATTTTTAATTGTTTCTGAATTAATTTTTATAAAAGCAAATTTTGATTTAACAAAAAGGTATGTAAAAAAATGAAAATATCAAAAGAAGAATTAATTCAAAGATCCAATCAATCTTTGAAAGACAACATATATTCATTTAAACGAGAAGGAATTAAAATAGATTTCAAACCAGAAATTAGTTTCTATGACAATTTATTACATTTAACAGAGGATGTAAAATCAACTATAAATCAAGGTTTTATTCCATTATATGAAGATTGGATTTGGGCATGCATTTTAGAAAAAATAACATTCAAGAAAAAGTATGATTTAGATATTTCCTTAAAAGCAGTAGAATATAAATCAATTGATAATATACCTGGCTTAATTTTAAGACATCAAAATATTGAAGAATTCGATAATACTTTTGAAATTAGCATAATTTCCAATTTACAAAAATCTCCATCTATAATTGATTTTGAAATAAGAAAAAATTTATGGAATTTAATACAACTAAAAAATAAATTCCTAGATACAGATTCATTAAATCAAGGAATTGCGCTTTATGTAGGTTATCCTGAGAAATATTATTCTTTCAAAAGAAAATTTTCAAAAGATTTCGTTGGAGATATCTTTAGTGAAGAAATGAAAGATTATTTTTATGAATTATCCCATCTAAAAGAACACAAAACAAAAAATATAGAAAATTTAACAACTTATTATTGTGCAAATTTTATAAACTCCAAAATGAAAAACAAAAAATTAAAAAATTTATTAGATAAAATTTTTAGAAAAGAAATTGAAGCAGAATATCATGAAAAAGTATTAACTGAAAAACAAATAAATCTTTCTAAAGAAACATTATCAAAGGGAGAATATATGAAATTACGATTTGAACTAGCTGAGTGTGGTTTCATAGAAAATCCTTGTAAAGAAACATTGTTGAATTACTTTAAAAATAAACCATACAACACAGAACAGCTAAGAAAAGAATTAGCAAATCAAAACGTTTCAAAATTAATAGAATATTTAAAAAATAAAAAAATTAATCATCCAACTCAATTGGAGTTTTAGATTTCTTTTTCTTTGGTTCAGCCATCTTTTTTGTAATATCTATATTTCCACCACAATGTTCACATTGAACTCTAAGAGTTTTAACTCCTGCAATAGATTTTCGTTTAAAAGGAGTTTTAACTTCACCAGATTTTCCACAATGAGGACAAGTATAAATAACATATGCATACAAAGATTCTTCATATGACTCTTTTTCATAAGATTCTCCACAATCATTACAGACATATTCAGTAGCTCTAATTTTAGGACGTCCAGTTTTTTCATCTTTTGGTTTTGCAACCAATCCTTTATTACATTTTTTGCAAATTTCCTTTGGAACCCAAGCCATTACTTTTCCTTTTTCGCCAATTGTTCTTCTAGTAAAATAAATTAAATCATCCATGTTATTAGGTAATTCAAATCCCATATTAAACACCTCAAGTAATAATTGTAAAAATTTAAAGTATATAAAACTTAGGTTCGTTTAAAAACAAAACAAAGTAGTAAAGTTTTTAAGGAAAAAGTAGGTTCTAACTGTTATGGGAAGAAATCATAAATTAATATCGAAAGAAGCAAGAAAAAAAAGAAGACTACAAATATTCATGAGTATTTTTCTAGCAATAATAATGTTAGGTTCAATATTTGGAATATGGGCAACATCATATACTCAAAATGAAATAATTGAATATTCTGGATACAAATTCAAATTAAAAGAAAACAGTGATTATTCAAATAACGCAATTTTAGTATCAAAAATAAACGATAAAGAATATTTTTTCTACACAAATCCAAATATTGCAATGAATATAAAAACTGAAGGAAATGTTACAGATTTGTTAAGTTCAAATTATTTAATTTTTACAGTTAATCCAAACGATAAAATAGCACAAATTCCAGATGCAATCAGATATGAATTTTCAAAATTAATAGATAAACAAATATATCCTGCAATAGATGCATATTATGAAGGGTATGAAGATTTTCCAATTATAGATTGTAATAATGCTACAAAAGAAATACCTGTAATATATTTTAAAGATACAAACACATCAACAAATTTCACAGTTGAAAATAATTGTTTAATAATAAATTTAAGACAAGAAGAAATAGCATATGCTAGAGATAAATTATTACTTAACATTTTAGGAATAAATTAAGGTGATAAAATGGTTTCCCACAATAAAAAAGAATCAAAAAAAGAAACTTCAAAAGGACAAATATTTTCAATAGTTATAGCAGCAATCATAATGCTTATTGTAGCAATACTTTTATTTACAACTCTTGGAGATAATGTAAAAGAAAAACAAGATTACAGAACATACAATAAATTTGAATTTCAAAAAGATGGAGATTATTGGAGAACATTAATTTATAGAAATGATAAACCATTTGATGCAGTATTTTATAATCATCCACTAGATTGTGAAAATGTAATTTATGATGACAATGCTACAATACTAACAATAGAAAAACCACATACAGATTTAATAATTTCAATAGATTTAAATTCAACTTCAAAAGCAGTAATTGCAGGAGCAAACATAGGAAGAATAACTGGAAAATTTTATGAACTTCCAACAAGCAGTGCTTTATACATAAAAAAAGAAGAAAGATACAAATATAATTTTTCTCATCAAATAGTTGATTGTTCAGATGCTACAGAATTAAAACCTATAATTTACATAAACGATCATATGAATATTTCAGGAGTATTTCTAAATGAAGAAAATCCAAATTGCATAGAAATATTTGGACAAACACCAGATGAAGTAATTAAATTTGCAGACACATATTCATATAAAATAATAGGTATTATGAAATGAGTAATTACTTTGATAAAAATCAAACAAGTGATTTAAGACAAGAAGAAATAAAAGTAAAAATAAACAACAAAGAAATTAAATTACTTTCAGCTTCTGGAATTTTTTCCAAAACTAAATTAGATACAGGAACAAAATGTTTACTTGAAAATTATGAAATTGGAAAAGCAAAAAAAGTTTTAGATTTAGGGTGCGGTTATGGAATTGTTGCAATAACAATTTGCAGAGAACATAATGTTGAAATGTTTGCATGCGATTCAAATCAACGAGCAGTAGATTATACAATTAAAAACTGCAAAAAAAATAAAGTTGATGTCAAAGTTTTTCTTTCAGATTTATTTTCAAAATTAAATGAAACTTTTGATTTAATTCTAACAAATCCCCCCTATGTTGCAGGACGAGAAACTTGTTTTAAATTCATCACTGAGAGTTTTGAACATCTAAATAAAGATGGAGAATTACAACTTGTTGCAAGGCATCAAAAAGGTGGAAAAATGCTTGAATTAAAAATGCAAGAAGTATTTGGAAATGTTGATGTTTTAGGAAAACAAAGTGGATTTAGAGTTTATAGAAGTAAGAAAAAATAATAAAAAATAAAAAATAAATCCTTAAAACTCAACCTTAGGAACAGTTCCTGCACCTTCGTCAGCTTCAAAAGATTCTTTTTGTTCAAATCCAAACATACCAGCTATAATGTTACTAGGAAACATTCTAACTTTTCTGTTATAATCTTTAACAACTTCATTGAATCTAGTTCTAGCAGTTGAAATTCTATTTTCAGTTCCAGCAAGTTCATCTTGTAAAGCTAAATAATTTTGGTTTGCTTTTAAATCAGGATAATTTTCAACAACAACCATAAGTCTTGCTAAAGCTGAATCCATTCCATTTGCCGCAGCCATTTGTTCTGCTTGTGTTCCTGCACCAGCCCATGCACTTCTTGCAGCAGTAACTTCAGTTAAAACTTCTCCTTCATAATCAGAATAAGCTTTTACAGTTGAAACTAAATTAGGTATTAAATCTGCTCTTCTTTGATATTGAGTTTCAATATTTCCCCACGCTTCTTCAACAGAAGTATCCACTTTAACTAAGGAGTTATACATTCCAACGAAAATCATTAAGAACAAAACAACAACTCCTAATACAATCCAAAGTGTATAATTAGTTTTTTCTTTTTTTGCCATTTTTTTCACCATTTAATTTTATTAATTTATTAATTTCACCATCATCAAGCCACATACCATTACAATATGGGCAAACATCAATTTCAATTTTATCTTTTATTAACTTATCCATTTTACTTTTACATCTAGGACAACATAATATTTTATCATTAGAAAGCAATAATCTTTTTCCAATTAATAATCTTGTTATAAATTGTTTAAAATAACCTACACCTTTTTTTGGAATTTTCATTTTACCATCCGCCTCCAGCTCCTCCGCCACCAAAGCCACCACCACCAAATCCTCCAAAGCCACCAGAGCCTCCTCTGCCTCCACCTCGAAGAAACATACTAGCAATAACTGCAGCAGTAAACGCACCATTATCATCACGTTTTTTACCTTTATTTTCTTTAGCATATCTATATGCACTAATACCTCTAATTAAAAGAAATATAAATATAAAAATAAAATAAGAAAAAATTGAAATCAAAGCATCAGTTTCGTTGTTTTTAACAACATAAGAAACACCTTGAATTTCTTTATCAGGTAAAATTTCCTTGTGAATAGCTTGACTTAAAGCAATCAAACCTATTCCATATTCATTTTGTTGAAAATAAGGAACCATATAATCTCTTGCAAATCTACCAATTTTAGCATCATTAAGAATTCCTTCAAGCCCATAACCAACTTCAATTCTATATTCTCTAACTTCCATTCCAACTAAAATCAATAAACCATTATCTTCTTTTGTATCGCCTAATTTTTCATGAGCAATTTTCATAGCATATTCTTCTTTAGTTAAACCCTCAAAGTTATCGACAATCACAATTGCAACTTCAGCTTGATTAGAATTATATAAAGAAGATAAAATTACATTTAAATTTCCAATTTCTTCACTTGTTAAAGTATTAGTATAATCGTTTACAAATTCAGTTAATTTTACATCTTCAACAGGCATAGAAATAACAAAACTTGTCAAAATCAAAAACATAATCAAAAAAATAAATTTCTTCATGGTTTAAGTTTAAATCCCTCATTTAAAAACTTTTTTATGAGATTTTATAGAAATATTTAAAAACTAGTAATTTACAAAAATACCATTACACTTATAAGAGGTAAATAAAATGGCTAATAAAAAAGGACAAGCAGCAATGGAATTCTTAACAACTTATGGTTGGGCATTCTTAATAATTATTGTTGCAGTTGCAGGATTATTTTATTTTGGAGTTTTTGACACATCAAAATACAAAGAAATTTCAGCATCATTTGATGCAGATTTACAAGCAGGAACTTCTTTCGCAGTATTGGATAATGGAATATTTATGGTTCAATTAAAAAATAATAATATGAAAAAAATAACCCTAGATTCAGTAACAATATATGAAGAAAATATGAAAGATTCAATTGAAGATATGGCTGACTGTACTGATACATTTACTTCAGGAGCAGATTCACCAGATATTTCTCCAGGAGAATTTGCTGAAATTACAGTTAATTTACATAGAGGAGTTATGGGTTTAGGATCAAGTCCTAATGATGTTTGTGGTTTAAGTGAAAATACAAATCAAAAGAAAACATTCATTGTAGAAATTAAATATAAAGCTCAAGGAACAGATATTGTTAGTGTTTCTAAAGGAAAAGTTACTGCAATAGTTATTGATGCAGTTGAAGATGACGACGGAGATGACGACGGAGCTAGTATGGAAGATAATAATGTAAAGGTATAATTTTTTTCTTTTCTTTTCTTTTTTTAGCTTATAATCTGAATTTAAACAACTTTATTTCCGAAACATTTAAAAATACCCAGTATTAAAAATTAACATAACATACTTAAAATATGTATGAGGTGTATAATTATGGCTAATAAAAAAGGACAAGCAGCAATGGAATTCTTAACAACTTATGGTTGGGCATTCTTAATAATTATTGTTGCAGTTGCAGGATTAAGTTATTTTGGTGTTTTCAGCTTTGGTAAATATTTACCAACAAAGTGTTCATTTGATACAAAATTAGAATGTGGAACTTCTTTCGCAATTATTGACGATAGTTCAGACACAGGAGAAGTAGGAGCAACTCAAAGTTTACAATTCGAATTAAAAAACAATAATCCACAAGGAATAGAAATAAGTGAAATAACTTTAATTGAAAAAAGTTTATATGATACTGCTGTAGATACAGTTTGTAGAGGAATACCTGAAACAACTGAAATTCCAGTTGGAAAATTTGAAGATATAAAAGTAGACTTTACTTCAGATGATAGAGGTAATTGTGGTATTACTGATAATGTAGATCAAAAGAAAACTTTTATTGTAAAAGTTATGTACACAACTACATCTTCAGACATTCCATTAGTATCTGTTGGTGAAATAACAACTACAGTACAAGCAGCAGCAGAATAAATTTTTAATTTTTTTTTACAATGAAAAAAGCTCAAGCAGCATCGGAATTTTTGATGACATATGGTTGGGCTTTTCTTATTCTTTTAACCGCAATAGGACTTTATAGTTATTTTATTGGTTTCAACCCAGCTTCAAGAATACCAGATAGTTGCTTTGTAGGTACAGAATTTTCTTGTTCTGCAGCAGCAGATCAATATGGATATTTATTACTAGAATTAAAAAATGTTTTAGGTGATGATGTAACTTTAGAATATATTCAAATTCAACTTGAAGACGGAAGAAAACAATTTTTAAATTTCAGTCAAAAAGATGAATCTTTAATACTTCCAGGAGAAAGTAGAACAATTAGAAGTTATCCAAAAGTTCAAAGTAATTCTTTAACGTTATTTACTTTCAAAAACGAAAAAGAAAAAATTCCCATAACAATTTATTATAAATTAAATGAAGAAGACGCTTTAATGAAAATCGCGCAGGGAGAAATAATTGTAACAACACAAGAAAGCATACCCTTTAATCAAATAACTTTAGCTCCAAACAACAGATTATATATGATTGATGAAGAAGGTAACAAAGATAATTATTTAATCACAAGCGGTGGCGGTGGCGGACAAATAGTAAATCCTGTAGTTACAATAAAATAATTCCGAATATTTTCCGGTTTTTCTTTAAACAAATATAAATCTAACTTAAATATAATTTCTATCAGGTGATTTTTATGATGGGAAAAATACTTGCAGGAGTTACAATTTTAACTTTATCAACAGGAGCATACATAGGTGAAAAATACAAACCTATAGAAAACATTTCAAACTTCTTCAAATATCACAATGTAATAGCTTCAGAAACAACACCAAGAGATTTTTGGAACTACACAACAAAGTTAGAAATAGATTCAAATAATGTTGCAACACTATATTTTGGAAACTTAAAAACAAATGAGTTTAAACAAGTCAAAACCAATGGAGATGTTGGAGGATTAGGAGAAAACATAGATAAATATATAGAAGAAAAAAAACAGCAATTAAATCAATCAGATATATACATTTCTACAAAAAAACAACTTAAAACCTTTAAAAACAACATAAAAGAACAATTTGAGAAGTTAGAGAAATAACCAAAATATTTATAAAGGAATAATTTATTCCTATATTGAACGGTCAAAGCAATGTGGTTATACCCGATCCCTTTTCGAACTCGGAAGTCAAGCACATTTACGTTCCATACTGTACTGCATTTAAGTGCGGGAACTATGGAAAGCTGTTCACTTTATTTTCTACAAGAATTTTTCAGTGTATATTAAGTATAATCTTCTTTCGCCTAGCAATACTAACAAAATAATTAATTTATCTTTCTAAATTCTTCTAATCAATAACTTTAAAAACTCATTTTTCTAACAAGTAACAATGAAACAAAAACCACAATTATTTTTAATACATGGCGGAATGACATTTAAAAATCAAAGAGATTACACTAAATATCTAAAAACAAGAGAAATAACTTTAGAAAAAACTCCAAAATGGCATGATACTTATTTAGATAAAAAATTAGGTGGAAAGTTTCAAATTATTCGTCCAAGATTTCCTTTATCAGATAACGCACAATACGAAGATTGGAAAATTATATTTGAAAGATATATTCCTTTGTTAAATGAAAATGTTATTTTAATTGGTCGGTCTTTAGGAGGAATTTTTTTAGCAAAATATCTTTCTGAAAATAAATTCCCAAAAAAAATAACTGCAACATATTTAATAGCTGCACCATTTGATAATACTCTAACAGGAGAAGATTTAGTTGGAGGATTCGAATTAAAATCAAATTTATCTTTATTAGAAAAAAATTCACCAAATCTTAAATTACTTTTCTCAAAAACAGATGATGTAGTTCCTGTATCGCATGCAGAAAAATATAAAGAAAAATTAAAATCTGCAGAAATAATAATCTACACAGATAAAAATGGACATTTTAAAATAGAAGAATTTCCCGAAATTATAAAAATGTTAAAACTAGATTATAAAATTGCAAAAAAGAATTAAAAAAATTTATTGATTTTTGTACTGCATCAAGTCTTCAGTTTTGAAAACCAATTCAACACCAGCATCTTTAAACATAACTTCAGATTCAGCGCCAGCATGATATTTTTTCTCACAAACAACTCGTTTTATGCCACAATTAATAATTAACATCGCACAAGTTCTGCAAGGAGTCATTCTACAATAAAGAGTACTTCCATTCAAAGCAATTCCAAGTTTTGCTGCTTGACAAATTGCATTTTGTTCAGCGTGAACAGTTCTCACACAATGATTAGTTATATGTCCATCTTCATGAATCATTTTTTTAAATTGATGTCCTACTTCATCACAATGAGGCAAACCAACTGGACTTCCAACATACCCACTAACTAGAATTTGTCTATCTCTAACAATAACACATCCACTTCTACCTCTATCACAAGTTGCTCTTTTTGCAACAGTATCAGAAATTTCTAGAAAATAATCATCCCATTTAGGACGAACATATTTTTGTTTAGTTGAATTTTCTTCAATTTTTTTCAAAACTATTTCAACTTCTTTTTCTAAATCCTCAAAAGTTCCATTGTTTATGAATTGATTGTTAGCCAAGGAAATACATTTTCTTAAATTTTGTTTATTAGGATCTTCAGATTCCATTTCCTTTTCTTCATCAACTAAAAATTTTTCAAAACTTACATTATCTGTAGCACTTTTTCTTTTAGTAATTCTTTCAAAACGAACTTCAGGTTTAGCATCAACTGCAAACAAATCAAAATTCCCTTTTTTACGTAAAGCTTCAATTTCTCCAACAGTTCTAATACTTTCAATTACAGCATCTTTCCCAGATTTTTCAGCTTCTTTAAATAATTCTTCAACAATATAACTTGAACCATATTTAGCTCGCAATTCATTACCTAAATTAACTAAATTATCTCTGTTAACTTCAATACCTTTTTTCTCCAACTCATTGGACAAATAATCTCTAACAGAATAATGAACAAAACCCTTTTTACTAACTAAATAATCAACAATAGTACCTTTACCTGCACCTAAAGTACCAGTAATTCCAATTATTCTAACCAAATTAACCCCCCACAATCAATTGTACAAATTAAAGTATTTACTTTTTTTATAAATCTTTCTCATATTTATCAAGAAATACTTCAAAACACTTATAAATGAATAAATAATATTTTGTATATAGGGATGTGTTTATGAAAAAATTAAATGAAAAAATTAAGAAAAATATTAAATCTAAATTAAATACAACTTTATCAAAATCAGAATTAAAATCAAATCAATTTCTAAATTTCAAATCAACAGCAGAAATAGAAGTTCCTAAAAAAATAATAGATCAAGTAATAGGACAAGAACATGCAGTTGAAGTTATAAGAAAAGCAGCAGTTCAAAGAAGACATGTTTTATTAATAGGAGAACCAGGAACAGGAAAATCTCTTTTAGGAATAGCATTAGCAGAACTTCTACCAAGAGAAAAATTAGTAGATATACTTTCATTTGCAAATCCAAACGATGAAAATCAACCATTAATTAGAACAGTTCCTGCAAAAAAAGGAAGAGATGTTGTTTTAAAAGCAAAACTTGAAACAATGAATTCAACAAAAGGTTCAAATATTTTCTTTTTAATAATTGCATTAATTGGAATAATTGCACCATGGTGGATGCGTTCATATTATGCAGAAATAGATGGAATAATCGCAGCAAATATAATGTTTGCAGCAACATTTTTAGGAAGTATGGGTTTACTATTCGGAGTAATTTTAATGATGAATTTAAGTAAAAAAATGGAAGTTAAAAACAGCGTTCCAAAACTAGTAATAGATAATCATGACAATACAACTGCACCATTTATAGACGCAACGGGAGCTCACGCAGGAGCATTACTTGGAGATGTATTACATGATCCATTTCAATCAGGTGGACTTGGAACTCCAGCACACGAAAGAGTTGTTGGTGGAATGATACATAAAGCCCATATGGGAGTTTTATTTGTAGACGAAATTGCAATACTTAATCAAACATCTCAACAAGAATTATTAACTGCAATACAAGAAGGTAAATTTTCAATCACAGGACAATCAGAAAGAAGTGCGGGAGCAATGGTTAGAACCGAACCAGTTCCTTGTAAATTTATTTTAATTGCAGCAGGAAACTTAGATGGAGTAAAAGATTTACATCCAGCTCTGAGAAGTAGAATTAGAGGATATGGTTACGAAATTTACATGCAAGATTCCATGAAAGATACAACAGAAAATAGAATTAAAATAGCACAATTTGTAGCACAAGAAATTAAAAAAGATGGAAAAATACCTCACTTTACAAAAGAAGCAGTTGAATACATAATTGAAGAAGCAAGAAAAAAAGCAAACAGAAAAAATCATTTAACATTAAGATTGAGAGAATTAGGTGGACTTGTTAGAACAGCAGGTGACATTGCAATAGAAGAGAAAGCAAACTTAGTAACAGTTGAACACTTAATTATAGCAAAAAAAATAGCAAGAGGACTTGAAAAACAACTTGCAGATAAATATATTGAAAACAAAAAAGATTATGAAGTTATAGTTACAAAAGGCGCAAAAATAGGAAGAATAAATGGACTTGCAGTACTTGGAAGTGGAGTAAGTTTATCAGGAATAATACAACCAATAGAAGCAGAAGTAACTTTAGGTGGAAAAGAACATAAAATTATTGCAACAGGAAAATTAGGAGAAATAGCAAAAGAAGCAATAATAAATGTTAGCGCATTAATAAAAAAATACTTTGGTGAAGATATAAGAGGAAATTATGATTTATACGTTCAATTCTTACAAACTTATGAAGGTTTAGAAGGAGATAGTGCAAGTCTTGCTGTAGCAACAGCATTAGTTAGTGCATTAAAGAAAATACCAATAAATCAAGAATTTGCAATAACAGGTTCAGTTAGCGTCAGAGGTGAAGCCTTACCAATAGGAGGAGCATCAGCTAAAATTGAAGCTGCAATAGACGCAGGAATAAAAAATGTTATAGTTCCACGTTCTAATCTACAAGACATTGTAATTGATAAAGATAGATTAAATAAAATAAAAATAATTCCTGTAGATAATTTTGTTGAAGTTTTAGAACACATTTTAATTTGGAATGGAAAACGAAATATTTTAACACAAATTAAAAAAGCAGCAAAAAACAACTAATTTTCAAGAATTGAAAAAATATGTTTAAAAAATATTTTTGCATTTTTTATAGATTTTTCTGCAGGTTCTTTATTTGCTTGAGAAATTCTTTTATATGTAAAGTCTCCACGTTTTATTTTTTCTATCTTAAAAATTCCAAGTAAATTATCTGCTCTAATTAAAATTTCTTTGTAAATTTTTAATAATTCGATGTCTAATTCTCCACTTTCTACAAATTTTGAAAATTCTTCATATGTTTTTTTATGTTCATTTGGCATTTTGGTTTTAATATTTTTTGATAATAAATAAGCTTTAGTTGCATAAAAAATAGAATAATAAGTGTGTGAAATTACTGCACTATAATAAGTATCTTCTTTAATTTCAAAAACATTTATTTATATTTCTTTATTGTTACTTAATTTTTGAATAATTATTGCCAAATTTAATTCATTGTTTGCTCTTTCCAAGTATATTTTATATTCTGAATCCATAATTTAAAGCCTCAGTTATAATATCATAAAATATTTTGTGATTGTAAATTGCCGCATGTTTTTTTACTATTTGTTTTCCCAAATTTTCTTCTTTGTTAATCAACATTTCAATCATTTCTTTTTTTGAAATTATTTGAAAATCAACATCAATTAAAATTTTTAATTTAGCCATGTTTATGTTTGCTTTAATATTTTTTATTTTTTTATCATCTTCTATAAATATTGCAATATCTAAATCAGATGATTTAGTTTGAGTTCCATCAGCATAAGATCCAAAAATAACTAAAGAATAAAATGAAGTTATTTGAGATATTTCTTTTTTAATTTCATCTATTGTTGATTTTAAATTTCTAGTTGATTTTTCATTACACAATGCAATGTAGTAATATGTTAAATCATTATTTAAATTTAAAGTTAAAATTCCACTTTTTCCAACATTCTTTTCTAAAATTACTTGTTCTTTTTTTAATAAATTTATAGTTGAATTTAATTTATTGTTGGATTTTTCTTTTGAAATTTTTTTAATTTCATTTCTAGTGTATTCTAAGAAAGGTTTTTTTACAAAAACTTCAAATATTTTTAATTGTTTTTCAGTTATCATTTTAAACCACTTTATTGGTTTATATAAACCAATTATATGGTTATTTATATACTTTTCCATTCTAAAAAGTTAAATTATTTGTTTAATATACTTGTTCCCTTTAATTTCGTAGAATTTGCGGTTTTT
>JBFXLI010000004.1:14693-44377 GCA_050187915.1 Candidatus Woesearchaeota archaeon | reverse complement strand
TTTAAACGATACATTTATAAATTAAAAAGTAGAAAATTAAGCTAATATGGCAAAGGAAATTCTTGGCTTACACTGGACAACAAATAAAGGTTTCAAAAAAGGAGAACTTGTAATGCAAAAAGAAGGAATTTTTGTATACAAAACCGCAAAAAGAATTCTAAGAGGAATAGAAAACTTCAGAGAAATAGTTTACGCAGAAATACCTTTTGATATAATTGAAAATGTTTACATAACAAAAAGTGGTTTAATGAAAAAACATGTTATTTGTTTTAAACTAGAAAAAGAATCATTTCATAAGTTATTAAATGAAAAACATTCAGTTTTATTTAAAGCAATAATAAATTTATTTAACAGAAATAATGTAATTTATTTTCCAGTTCTTATGAACACCTTTGATGAAATTAACACATTCGTTAAATTTACCAAAGAAAGAATGAAATGATTTTTTGGTGTGTGTATGACAAGTTCAAAGAAGATTTTATTAGTTCTGTTGTTTTTAATAGTTCTTTCTAGTTTTGTCATTGCAGAACCAGTAAAAATTGTAAATGAAGATGGCTCTTATTTATTATCTGAAGAAAAAACTTCTGATGGATTAGTTGAAAAAATATATTCTTATTTTTCATCAGATGAAAAATTAATAACAAAGAAAGTTGATACTTTCAAAGAAGGAAGTTTACAATCTAGTTCCGAAGAAGAATATAATAATGAAAATTTAATTAAAGGTTCATACATTTATTATAAAGAAAATGGAGTAGAAGAAAGAAAAAAAATAGAAGAATTTGAATACAATTCAAATAATCAAAAATCTAAAAAAACTATTTCTAATTATGAAAATAATTTTTTTACATTTAAAACTCAAAATCTTTATGAATACGATTCTACAGGAAATAAAAATAGAGAAATATTTTCAGTTTTTAGTTCAGATGGAAAATTAAACTTATTACGTTATATAAACAATGATGAAACAACTATAAAAGAAGTTAAGTTTGAATACAAAGAAGATGGAACTATAAAAGAAACAACAGAAGAATCAGATAAAATAATAGAAAGAACATATTCAAACGAAGAAGAATTACAAAATTCATATTCTTCAATGTGGGATACATGGGAATTTAATACTAATTCAAATCAACAACCAACATCATTCTTAACAAAAATAATTAAAAATGATTTAAACAATGACGGTAAAGATGATACAACTACAATATCTTATTCAAAAAATAATAATGAAGATTACATAAAAGAAATTGATTATAATTCAGATGGTGTGATGGATTATAAAGAATTTGTTTTTTATGATACGAATACAGAAATGACTTCAGTTTTAATTGATTATAAAAAAACAACACCGAGTACGGATGGAAAAATAGAATCAGAATCAGCCGAAGAAATAATTAAAGATATTAATGCAGCTCCAAATGGTGTAGATAATATTTGGGATCAAAAATATTTTTATAAGACAATCAAAGATGAATCTGGAAATGAAGTAACTAAGTATTATAATTATAAATATGAAAAAGACAAATTTATAGATGACGAATTAATAGAAATTACATCCAACACAGATGGAACTATTCCTTTAGAGAATACATGGAGAAACAATTATTATGAACCAGATACATTTAGAGATTACTATGGTGGAGAAATAGAATATCTAACAGAAGATCCAACAGCAAATAAAATAACTTTAACAAAAACTAATGATGAAGATGATCCAACTCAAGAAGGTGGAGAATTATCTGGTGAAGAAAATATTAAAACAGGAGAAGTTCCAACAGGTTCACCTGGAGATGCACTAGTTTACACAGGAGAAACAATACCAGGATTAAACTCAGGTTCATCAACAAAATTAACAGATACAAAATTAAAATTCTTTTCACCATCAACATCAATTGATGATATGAAAACAAATTTAAAAGAAGCTTTTATTTGTTTAATACAAAAAAGAGATATTAAATGTTTTTTTGATAAAATGTTATCTTCAGTAGCACTTCTTGGAATATTTATGATAATTTATGTAATAGCAAGATATGCATCAGAAATAACTTTATTCAAAGCTCCAGAACATAAAAGATTCGCACACATATTTGGAATAGCATTTGGAATATTAGGTGTTTTTACAAGTCCAATTTCAAATTTTTTAAAATTTTTATTAGGAGATATATTTCTTTCACTACTATTCATTGCATTAATAATTTTTACAATTTGGAATTTATCAAAAGTATCTTTTTCCGGTTTAGGTTCAGTAACATCTAAAAAAAATTATGTAGATTCATCAGCTTCACGAAACGAAGCAGATAAAGAAAGAGCTGCACTTGAAAAAGTTTTAAAACAAAAAGTAAATGAGTTAGGTAACTAAAAATGATTTCAGAAAATAAAGCTATAAATTTAATTAATGAATTAATACAAAAATCTGGAAGAATAAGGTTATTAGATCAAACAAAAATAAGTAATTATATAGAAGAAGCATTAAATATTTTATCTCAAATAGCAACAAAAGAAAGACTTTCAAGAGATTTAGAAATACTTGATAATTCTAAAAAACTTTGCGTAAGAGATTATAATTTAGATGAAAAAGAATTAAACCTTTTAAAAAAAGAAATAAATTTAGATTTAAACTTAGAACATCATCCAAATACCAAAGCAGATACAAAAGTAGGAAAATACATGGAAGAAGTTGATGAAAAAGAAATAGCTTATTTAACTACAACAGAACACATTTTGAAAAAATTTTATTTAAAATTAGATTCACTTTATAATAAAATACTGCCTTACATTAAAGATAAAAACCAACTACAACAAGAAATAATACATCTTCAACAAACAATTCCTGAATGTAAACAAGATACAACGAAAATAACTTCAATATTATATTTACTAAAAAAATACAAACAAATTTTAGAAGAAAATAAACAAGATTTTTTAATAATTAAAGCAGAATTTAATGAAATACAAAAATTAGATAGAAAAATATTAAAACAAGACAAAAAAGCTATAAAAGAAACAAAAATAATGCCTTGATTCTAAAACCAAACCTTTAAAAATAACTATTCTAGAATATTTACCATTTAGTCATAGGTAGAAATTAATGAATTTCAAAAAGAAACCGATTTTGCTAGTTTTATTAGTTTTAACCTTATTTAATTTAAATTCTTCTGTAGTTTCTGCCGTTAGCATGATTAAAGCAAATTCCCCTATTGAATTATTTAAATTTTGGATATTAGGAATAAGATATTTCCTTCAAGGAAATACAGATAATGCCATAAACTACGCAGTATCAGGAATACCTTTAATCGCAATATTTTTATTACTTTATCTCTTAGGAAAATTAGTAGTAAGAACAGCTCTTTTCAAAATGGAAGATAAAGCTGTTTTTGAACATAGATTTGGAATAGCCTTAGCATTATTAGGAGTTTTCAATCAAAATGTTTTTAATCTTACATATGGACTTTTATCTTCAAACTTATGGTTACCATTACTTTTTGTTGTTTTAGCAGTATTAGGAATAAATATGTTGTCTGGAATTGGTGGAGGAAGTTCTTCAAGTGGAAGCTCTGGAAGCCGAGGTTCAGGAATAAGTTGGAATCCTTTTAAATGGATTAAAGATGGCGCAAAAGGCACATGGGATTTCTTGAAATTTCCTTATGATGTAGGAAAAGGTGCAATAAATACAGTAAAAAAAATTGATGATAAATTATGGAAAAATAAATATTTAGGTGGATATAGAAGTCCAGAAGAATTAGCAGAAAGTAAGATAAAATCAAGAGCAAGAGATGAACAAAAACTATATGAAAAACAATTAAAAGAAGCAAAAAAACAAGGAAAAGAAACAAAAAAAGAAGGCATAAAAACAGAATTAGAAAAAGCAGAAAAACTTCCTTTTTTTAAAAGACATGGGCTTTTCAAAAAAGAAAAAACTAAAGTATTAGATGAATTAAACCAATTAAAAAAAGAATTAAATAACAACATAACAGATGAAAAAAATAAAATAAAAACAATGGAAGATTCATTAAGAGTTGATGGGAGAGATAAATTCTTGCTAAATGATTTACTGGTGTTAGTAAAATATAATGAAGAAGTTTTGAACAAATTAAAATCTGCTAATTTAGAAAAATATCCTATGGAAAGTGTTAAAACAAACATAGATGCATTTAAAAGTAAATTCAGAAATTTAGTAGAACGGCATAAAGAAGTTATGCAAGACAGAAGAGTAAGTACGACTGAATTAAGTTTGCCACCTTTAAATCTAAATTATTTGACGTCAATTTTACAACAATTGAGAGATTTTCTAAATGGATTCGATGGTTCTCAAGAAGATGGTTTAAGACTTCAACAAATAGGAGACCAATATGCAAAACAATACAGAGATTTAATAAATATGGAATCTGAACTGAATGCTACATTTCATCAACACGAACAAACAACAATAATAGTGCTTACTCAAATTTTCGATAAAACTTTGAAGTTATTAGAGCGACTTTCCATTATTGAAGGAAAATTATCATCAGACTTAAATGCAGAACCATTCAAGCCAGTTGTATTTGTGGATAATTACATACATTACCTAGATGTTTTAACGGAGGATATTGATGGTTTGTTAAAAATAGAAAGTTCATTCAATCAATTAGTTGGCGAACAAATGAATTTAATAAATACAGCAAGAAGTTACAATGATAAAATAAGTTTAATGGTAAGTCAATTATATTCAACGATAGAAAGTTTTAGAGAAGTTTAAAATGACAGAAGAAAACAGCGCAAAATCAGGATGGATAACTTTCATTGTAATAGTTCTATTTATAATTGCAACTTCTTTTTTTACTTCTCAATCCCAAGAAACACGTTCAGCATTTGATGATACAAACGCATTTTTTAAAATATTTGAATCAGCTGCAAATAATGATATTGAAGGAGTTTTTGATAGCATTGAAGATGCAGTTATATTTTTAGCTTTATTCATACTAATATTTTCACTTTTATACTTCCTTTTTACAGCACATTTAAAGCACATATTTAAATCAAAAAGATTCGCATTTATACTTTCAGCTGTAATCACAATTTACTGCTTCGTAGATAATAGAGTATATAATTATATAGCGAATTTAAGTGCATATGCAATTGGTTTTATGGTATTTATAGTAGTTGTTATGATTTTATGGGGAAGTTCTAAAACAATGTATAATAATGGAAAAAATTTATAATTTCCTTCACTACTTTCAAAAAGAAACTTTTATATATCTATTAGTAGAAATTTAAGCATACAAAAAATTATTTTGTGAGGTAAATAAAATGGCATTTGATGCAAAACAATCAATCGTAACAGTTTTAGATGAACTAGAAAGAGCATATAAAATTATAAGAAATGAAGATGCAAATGAAGCAGGAGCATTTAAAAATTTAGAAATAATGGAAAAAGAAATTCTTGATGTTAGACAAAAACATGGAGTAAAAGATGCAATTGCAGTAATGAAACATTTATTTGGAAATTTAAAAATGGTTTTAAGATTGGATATTAGAGATGGAAAATTTATTTCAAGTGTAAATTCAATTTTAAAAGAAATGGAGAAAAAACTTGAAAAAGATGATTATACTGAAGATATCATTACTTTAAGCAAATTAATAGAAAAAGATTTTGAAGAAGTTTCTAGAATTTTAGTGGATCAAGTTAGAATTGATAAAAAAATTAGAGATTTAGAAAAAGAAGATATAGGATTATTAGAAAAACATCCTGAAAGATTTGATGCAATAGTTAATGAATTTGTTAAATACATCCAACAAGATGAAAACTTCCATAAACTAGGACATAGAAATTTCTTAAATGAAGAAAAAATGTTACTTGAACTAAAACAAAAAATTGAAGAAATTTATGAAAAACTTTATGGACAGAAATATCAATACAAAAAAATGGCTTAATTTTTTTATTTTTATTTTATTTTTTTTCAAAGTAAATCGTGTCATTAACAATAACTCCTTAATCGCCAGCTTTCGGCATAGGCGTCCGATAGCGTAATCAAACAAGTTTGACTACACTGAAAAATCTATTTATTCTCAAAGTAAATCGTGTCATTAACAATAACTCCATGATCTAATCTTACTGGTCTCCAAGAATCTTCAATCAATTCAGCTTTTAACCATTTACTTAATTCTTTAGCATTACCAATTGTAGCAGACAAACCAATAAATTGCAAATCCATTAATTCTTTTCTAAGTAAAGTTATTAAAACTTCAAGAGTTGGTCCACGAGAAACATCATTAAGTAAATGAATTTCATCTATTACTAAAACCTTAATATTTTTCAACCAAGGACAATTATGTCTTGTCAAAGAATCCATTTTTTCACTAGTTGTAATAATAATATCATAATTAATTAAATATCTATCATCACTATCCATATCCCCAGAAGTAAGTGCAACTTTAAATTCAGGATATTTTTTACTAAATTGTCTATGTTTTTCATTTGCAAGAGCTTTTAACGGAACAACATAAACAGCTTTATCTTCCTTATTTTTCCTTTCAAACAACATATTCAAAATAGCTAATTCTGCAACTAAGGTTTTTCCAGATGCTGTTGGAGTACAAATTAACATATTTTTCCTTTCAAATAAACCTGAATTTATAGCTTTAATTTGCGAAGGACGTAAAACACCAATACCTTGTTTTTCAAGCTCAAAATATACTTTAGATGGTATTTTAGTGACATATTTATGTAATTCCATGTCACTTCAGACAAAGACAGAGTTTATAAAAATAATCACTAATTTATAAATCTTTCTGTTCGTTTGCTACTTTTAAGTAGTTACTGGTTTAAATCGCTTTATTTTGCATTTGTGAGCTTTCTTGCGTCTTTCTGAATGAAAATGAAAGACGACTAAAAATCCTTCATTCTTGGCTCAAATGTCCTTTCCAAGGTTTCATGCCTTTGAATTCGATTGTTATAGACATTTCAGTGGGCTGAGTTTTATAAAAGTTGTCTTTATGTTGCACAGGTTGTGAGGCTTCAATTTCAGGATTTTCTTGCTGATTTTTCAACATTTTCTCTAATTTTGCTATACATTCATCCATAGTAGAACAATTGTATTTTTTCAACATACTTTGCTTTAGGTCTTCAACCATTTGCCAATCTTTTTCAGTATATCCCATAATTAAATCACCGAACACGAGACACATTCAAGCGATTTATAAAAACCGTGATTAGAAATAAAAAAGAAAAAAATCAATTAATAGTTGTAGTTAATTCACCATTTGAAATAGAAGAGATTGTAGAACCATCTAAATTATATTCTATATTTAAATCAAATGATTTTTTCAAACCAGCATTATCTTTAATGCCACAGCCAATTCCGTCAAAATTCAATTCTAAATCTTGAAAAACTCCTGATTTTATCACCGTATTTGTATTAACTTCGCACTTCTTAGTATCATCATTAATGCTTTTTTCAATAATGCTGACTTTATTTATAGTTATGTCATTTACATTATTATTTTTAATTTGCATCATTAGTGTTCCATCAGAACCTAAATTAAATGCATTACCGCATTCTAATTTTCCGTCTAAAACACAATTAGTAGGCAAGTATCTATCATTGGATGAAAATGCTCCCATGAATGTTAATCCTCCTACCAACATTACTAAGCTAGGTATAATTAAAACTCCTCCAAGCACAATGCCTGTAATAGCTAAACCTTTACCTGATTGTTTTTTATTGTTAGATATTTGTTTTAATGAAACTATACCTAAAATCAAAGTTGCCAATACTATTACCAAACCAATTAAAGGTATCCAAAAAAGAAACAATGAAACTATACCTAAAATTAATGAAAGTATTGCTTTTACATTTGTATTTGCCATTATTAATATTCCTCCAAAAATAATATAACTATTTTGTTGTAAGATCTTTTATAAATATTGTGTTAAATCAAAGAATAATTTCCTTTAGAATTCCTTGTTTAACTAATTCTATATTAAACAAATAATCATTATGTAAGAATGTTTCAAATAAGGATTTAGTTGTAGTTTTCCAACCAATTCCATCAGTAACCCAAATCAAATCAATGTTCTGTCCTTTTAAGAAATCAAATAAATATTGATATTCTCCTGCAGTGGATTTTAGCTTGGAGCCCCCTCCACCATAAAAGTTAGTTTCAAATAAAAACAATTTATTCTTAGTTTTACTAAACACTGCAAAATCAAAAATTCTATTAGTTTTGTCTAAAGAAATATCAAAATTCCATTTTTCTTTAATTTTCTTCTGAGTCGCTTGAGAAATAAAATCCAGTTTGTTATTTTTACAAAATTTTTCTAATATTGCTTCAACAATACTTTCCATTGAAGTTCCTGTTCGATTCTTTCGTGCATTAGTATCCATTCCAACTTCAACACCAAAGCAGTAATCTACAACATTCTTAATATTTTTATCTTGAAATATTTGTTTTAAGCCAGATTCATCAAAGAATTTAATTAAATCTTCTTTTAATTCATTATTTAATTCAACTTTAGGATCGAATAAACCAATTTTACTTTCGGAAACTAATTCTTCAAAATCATCGATTATTTGTAAGTCCTTCATTTTACTTTGTCTTATAGCAATAAGAATAGGTAAAACTTTTCTTATTTTAGGATATTCTATAACTAAATCAATTAGTTCTTTATCTAAATTTGATTTTCCTATTAAAACATTAAGTAAATTTAGTTCTTTTTCAATTAAAGAAATATTTTTTATAACTTTTTCAAAACCTACGAAATAATCCCAAGTAAATATAGAGTCTTTTAGATTTTTGATTAAATAATCGAATACTTCTTTTTCATCTTTAAGATTAAGTTTTTTATATGTTTGTAAATATTTCATTTTGACACCTAATAATTCATAACAACAACTTCATTAATCTTTCCACGATTTTTCCCATCGCAATTAATCATTCTGGTTGCTTTAACTAATTTAATTTTGAATTTTTTATATAAATCTTTAATAAATTTTGTATTGCTGTTGCTTAACATTACAAAACATTTCTTTTTATCTAATTTTTTGAAAACTTCTGCAAGTAGTTCTTGTTCTTTTTCTAAAAAATCTTCTTTTGTATATGTTGTAAAGCTTTTTTTGTTTTTCAAAGGATAATAAGGAGGATCAAAATAAATAAAATCTCCTTTCTTTGCCAGAGCAACAACTTTTTCAAAAGACATAACTTTCAAAGTTACATTCTTTAATAATTTTGAAACAATTCGTAATCGTTCTTCTTGAACTATGTCTGGATTTTTGTAAGCTCCCATTGGAACATTAAATTGTCCTTTGGAATTTACCCTATATAATCCATTGAAACAAGTTTTGTTAAGATAAATAAATCTTGCCGCTCTTTCCAGTGGAGGCAAATCTTTAGGATTTGTTGCACGAATAGTTAAATAGTATTTTTTACCTTCAGCTAAATGATATTCTTTGTGTTGTTTCAATTCAACAATTAATCTTTCAACATCTGTTTTAACAATTTTGTAAGTGTTGATTAATTCTTCGTTAATATCTGAGAGAATTATTTTTTTAGGTTTGTATTTTTGAACTATGTGAAAAAATACTGCTCCACCTCCTACAAAAGGTTCTATATATCTCTCAAATTTCGTTGGAAATAAAGGTTCAAACTGACTAAGAAGTTGTCCTTTACCACCTGCCCACTTCACAAACTTTGGAATTTCCACACCCATATTATTTGTCATTTTGTAGATTATTTAAATACTTTGATTTTTTAGCCTTCTTTGAGTTAATTGAAGGAATTCTTTTTCTTGATCTATGCCAATATATTGGCGATTTAGCATTTTGGCCACCACACCTGTTGTGCCTGAGCCATTAAAAGGGTCTAAAATAACAGCTCCTTCTTGGGTTGAAGCTGAGATTATTCTTTTTAAAAGCTCAATAGGTTTTTGAGTAGGATGTCTGCCACAAGTTTTTTCATCTTTTGGAGTAAAAGGGATGCTCCAAACACTTCGCATTTGTTTGCCTTTTGAGGCAATTTTATCATCCCAATTTCGCATTACTTCGTAATTGAAAAAATGTGGAATTTTGGCGTTTTTTCTTGCCCACAAAAGCGTTTCGTGTGCATGAGCAAAGTATCTACAACTCAGATTAGGAGGTGCATTTGGTTTAAACCAACTTATTTCATTTAATAGTTTGAAATTGTTTAATTGTAAAGCAAAACCTACTTGGTAAATATTGTGCATAGTTCCTGAAATCCAAATAGTTCCATTATCTTTGAGAATTCTTCTTGCTTGTTTAATCCATTCTTGTGTAAATTGAAAATCTTTGGAAGTTCCTTGTGATTTGTCCCAATTTGCTTTGTTCACAGAAACCATTTGTCCATTTTGACAAGAAATTCCTCCATTTGATAGAAAATAAGGAGGGTCTGCAAATATCATATCAACTGAATTTTCTGGTAATTGTTGCATTACTTTAATACAATCTCCATGAATGAGCTGAATTGGTCTAGATTCTTTGAAATTTTTCACAATCCTTATTTTAATCACACCCTTTAATATAGTTTATTTCAATAAATCCGTAGAATTTACGAAAAATCAAGTAACTGAATTTACAATCAATTCTGCTTGTTTTAATTTTGTAAAACTATCGTGAATTGTTTGTATATTGTCTGCAGAATCAATCATTTTCGTTAAAACTAAACAATCTTGTTCATTTAATTCAGCACAATATTCTGCCACCACCAATTTCATTGTATTCTGTAATTCTTTATTGACTTCTTTCTCCACACCTACAATAGAAGTATATAAATTGACACTTGCTTGACCTAATGAAGTTCCTCCAATTCCAAAACCTACAAACCACGATAATAAAGTTAAAACAACAAATCCTAATAATACTAATCCTATATATATTGAAATTTCCCCAAAAGAATCATTACATATTTCAATTATAACTACAACTACTAAAATGGCAAAAACAACAATACTTCCAATAAGAAAAATTGGAAATAATTTTGTGGCAATTATTATGGCCAAAGCTAAAAAAAATATTCCTGATAATATAATTCCACCCAATTCTTTTTCACTCATTTTTAAAATTTGTGTTCATAATACAATTTGTTTTTTGTTTATAAACCCTCCTTCTGTGTTTCGTGGATATTTGTTCATCTATTTCCAAATCATAAAATGTTATCATCACTCCCCCTAAATAGTTCTGTTCGATCATATTGACTAGTATTTTTTCTTTCAATTCATCTAAATTTGAAATTAAATAATCAGAAGGAGTTTGAAAAAATAAATGTATGAATCCTTTTCCAAATGGTTTGATTTGCTCAGAAGCTTCATTGATTTTTGCTAGAATTGATTCAAGCTTTTTAATAGAATTATGAATAGTTTTAATTTCAACGTAAATAGGTTTACCTTTAAAAAGAGCAAGAATATCTGGTTTTTTAATTTTTATTAAATCTTTAGTTTGAACATTTTCAGGCATATTAAAAATCATATAAGTTCCTTTTTTAGTTGTATTTTTTTCATTTAAATCTTTATCAGGCATAAAAAAAACTGAAAATCCACAAATATTTTTTAAATCATATGCACTCTTCAATTCATTCAAAATAGATTCATCCGTTTTATTTTTAAAATATGTTTTTTTTAATTTTGAAAAAAATAAATTAAAATTTATTATATTATGCAGATCTAAAAACATATTTTTATATCTAATGAAATTAGGTGCTCTTTTCAGAAATAATTCAATATCATTAACAACATCAATTAAATCCGTTTTTTTCATAAATTATTAAATAACATCTTGATTTATAAATTATTTGGCTAGTTGTCCAGTGAGAAAACATCTCATCATCTTGTTGCATATTTATCATTAAATATATGTAAACTATATCATAAATAGAAACATTTATAATTTAAATTGTAAAAATTATGTTAATAAATGGAGGAAAAAATGAAATTAAAAACAATATGTTCTTTTTTGGTTTTAATACTAATTATTTCTTTAACAGGATGTACTGTTGAAGAAGGCAGTATTGCAACAACCAATGAAAATGTAGAAGATTCAACAAACATCGATGGAGTCGCTAATGAAGATTCGGGAGATTTAGATCTATTAAGTACAGCGATTTCTGCAGATTTAGATACTTCTTCACCCAAAAATTGGGATGCAGATGCAGAAAATGATGGTGTAATTATATATCCTACATTAAATGATAAAAATGGTAACACAGTTCAATTTGAAAATGTTGTTCTTGATGTAGATATTGAAATTTGGGACACCATATTTGATGATAATTATAATCAAGTAAAAAACAATAAAATTTATACTGGTCAAGGAACAATTGATAGTTGGAAAGATGGAAATTTCATGTATGATGGCGGAATAAAAGTTGCTTTTGATGAAATGAACGAGCCAGATACAACATTCGACTATGGATACATCTTAATTAAAATACATCTTCCAGATGGAAGAGTTTTAGAAGCTTTAAGTGATCCTAGTAATGATATGGGTGTTCGAATAAGATAATTTTTTATTTTCTTTTTTCTTTTAGTAACTTTCTATCAGATTTTCTAATAAAATAATAACAACCTTATTCTATGAATAAACCACTTGAGATTTGTAATACGTCTTCCGAGCGTCACATATATATAATGATAAACGTAAGTATGTTAGAAATTTGTAATACAAATTCCGAGCTAAGTATTTATATGAAAGAAGCCCTTAGTGCATCAGCATTCAGAAGATGTCCTACATATTCCGACAAAATTACAAAAATGAAAGAAGCCCTTATGATGAAAAGGTCGGACATTCTCCGACATACAATAATAAATGATGAAAGCCTTAATGAACATTGTAATGCAATTTCGGAAAATGCATTGCATTTTCGGAAAGTGCTATTTATAGTAAAGCGAATTTAACTAACTTGGAGGTAAATAAAATGGATTACAAACGTGAACCTTTGGAAGAAGACGAAGTTCTTCTGTTGAGAAAATCATGCCAAAATTTTGAAGAAGAAGTAATTATTAACATTCTTCTTGACACAGGCATGAGAGTTTCTGAATTAGCCAATTTAAAGGAAGAAAATATTTCTTGGCAGAGAAATTGCATAACTTTAATTGGAAAAGGAAACAAACGAAGAGTTATTCCTTTAAGCAATCTAGCCAAATTTTATGTAACACAACTTTTCGCAAAAACTAAATCCTTTCCTTTGGCTATGCGAACAATTCAAAAATATGTGAAAATTGTCGCAGAAAAAGCGAGAATAAGAAAAACTGTAAGCCCCCATGTTTTAAGACATACTTTTGCAGTTACATATTTACACAAAGGTGGAAACTTAAGAGCCTTACAAGGAATTTTAGGACATAGTTCAATATCTACAACAGATATTTATCTAAATTATTCTGGACAAAGAGTAATTGATGATTTCCAAAGAATATGGGAGAAGTAAAAGAAAATTCAAATGCGAATAGAGACTTTTTAATAGCAGTCATAGTTTTATTTGGAATTTGGGGCTATAAACATTTTGAAAAAAATCCAATTAATTGGTTGAATGTTTTACACGTTGCCATACTTTCGCTTTTGTGCCTTCTTTTTCTTACTGGCATCATTGTAGCAATAGTTTCAATTTATCGCCACAAAAGGCGAAAAAAAGAAGAATTTGAAAAAACTAAATATCAATTCAATGCCGTTATTAAACACAACCCTTCAAATCTTAGTGAATGTGCAAAGAAACTTCAAGAATTAAATGAATATAAAGAAATATTTCCTGAAGAAGTTAAGAAAGCCAAATTTGATGTAAATATCAGAATACAAGAAATTAAAGAACAAATTAATCAAGAAAAAGAAGAAGATCGAAGAGAAGCAGAACGAGAAAGAAAAAAATGGGAAAAAGAACAAAGATTAAAACAAATTGAAAATCAACAAATAAACAAAATATTTGAATATTTCAAAGAACAGAAAAGTAATGATTCCATTCCAGAGTGGGCTTTGGAATTTGATTCACGTATTATTGATAAAGCTTCAGAAAAATATAGAACGTTTGAATATAATTCAAAACTGGATAAAAAACATTGGAAACAAATCTGTAAATTTGTTTTAGAAACGGAGGGTTATCCTACACAGTTTAATTCCTTTGATAAAGAAGAACAAGAACTTTATCTTAAAGCTATAAACTTAAAAAAAGAAGGTAAATTAAAACTTCAAGAAGAAGATATTTACGAAGAAGTGGATAAAGAAATTCTTGAAAATAAGTTTTATTTCTATGATGAACTTTCCATCAAAGACAGAGATACACTTATGAAGAAATATGGTTATCGACATAAATCATTTATTTTTTTAGATGGAAAATCTGGAAATAAAGTTTTAATTAAAAACGATAGTTTATCTGAAAGCGATGATCATTTTTGTAAGAAATATTTAATCGCTTCAATAGATAATTCCATGTCTCAAGTTGAATATGGAATTAATGGTCAAAGAACAGATGTGATGTTTAGTGTTAAAGGTTTGAAATTTGCAGTTGAAGTTGAAACAGGAACCAATAAAGATATTCAAATTCAAAAAAAGGTTGATTGGTTAAATAAACACTTTGATGGATGGGTTATAATTTGTCCAAGAAAAGAAAAACCAAGATATAAAAAATTTGTAGATAATCACAAATCAGTTTGTAAAACTTTGAAAGAAGGAGTTGAATATATACAGACATTACTCAACCCCCTTTAAGCACACCTCCTACCCCATTATAGTATATATAATGCCACTAGATGCAATCTGCAGAATTCTTTGGAGGGGCTTTTTGTGTTTGCAGAATTCGACCTAAAAACCGATGCTTGGTTGTTTTATAAATAAAACAAGATTATGTAGAGCGATGCTCAATTAATAAAAACTAAAAATGACATCCGTATTTTTATCAGGATTAAATGAATTATCTTCATCAATTGAATCTATGTGAAATGAACCAAAAAAATCTTCAAACAATCCTTCTGCAATTAATAATAACATCCCTAAAGCCCCTTCTTGTTTTCTAATAATTTTACTGAGCCTATATGCATCTTCATTATCTAGTAAGACTCCGTCTGTAGATTCATACATACATCCTTCATCTAATATTTCAGAAACGGGTGAAAAATCACAAACATATTTTTTATATGTGGTTTCTGAAATCTCACTTTGAAATTGTATTAAATCACATATCAAAGTAGAAATTTCCTTAAGATCATTTATATCATTATCATCGAAACCATTTGCAGGAAATTTATAAGAAATTCTTTCCCTTTTAATTTTAGAACTATTTATTAAATTAAAATACTTTTCAGCGATAATTTTATCATAAGATTTTAAAATATTGTGAGTTATACTTATTATTTTATTATGTTCTAAAGATTTAATTTTCCCTTCATTCCATTGTTGTGAAGGATACACAAATATTAGCCCCCTAGATAAATTGAGCAAAATGTAGTAAAAAAAATATGAGATGCTCATTTTAATATTGTGTTCTTTGCTATAAATTAAACTATTAAACATAATTGTGCTAGCCATGATCATTTTGCCTGCAAGATAATGTCTCACAATCCACTCAGTAAAAATATTTCCTTCTTGTCTTTGATATATTTTTGAAAATTGCGACTTAAAAGAATCTCTTTGTTTGATTAACATATTTTTATCAAAGCTATCGAGAATTTTATATTCATAAGTATATGAAACTCCTGTTAATTTATTTATATGTGAATTAGTCATTTGTATTTAGAAGTAAAAATTTACAATAAATTCCACTTAATTTCTAAATCTTTGATTTCGTCCAATAAATTTGGTTTGAAATTATCTACTCCTCCTCGTATTCCTTGTTTAATTGTAACATGATTTTCATCTTTTTCAAATTTATTAATTAAATCTAAACTTAGATTAGGTTTTAGTTGAGAATAAAATGAAGAATTAACAAATTTTTTATTTTCAAAATTAGGATTTTCAATATATGCCCTACACCTAGCAAGAAAATCTTTTCTATTATTTTGTTTTAATCTTTTCTTTTCAATACCCCAATTAACATATGGGGCAACAATTACTGTAATTATGCTAGCGATAACTGCAGATAACAAAGGTATCCAATATTGTTCATAAGCCATACTATTGAAAATAAGGCAGTATTTATTAAGTTTTTTATCATATTTCACTCAACAACATATATTTTTCTTCAAATTCTTCTCTACTCAATTCACCATTAGCAAACTTCAATTTCAAAATATGTAGAGGATCTTCGATTCTTTCATAATTTCTTTCTGAAGTTTTCTTTTTACCAAAAGCCATGTTTATTTTTCCTTGTAAATCTTTATTGCTAATGTAAGCATAAATTTGAGTTGTGTGAATATCTGTATGTCCAAGACTTCTCTGAACATAATACAAATCAACACCTTGTTCTAAAAGATAAGTTGCATATGTATGTCTTAAAGTGTGAAAACTATAAGCATATCTTTGTTGTCCTGTTATTGATTTGAAAGTTTCAATACTAAGTTTTGCTTTTTCCAAACCTTTTCTAAATTTAGTGGCCAATATTGATGGAACATATTTATTTCCCCAATCATTAGAAATAAAATATTCATTATCTTTATTGAATCTAAACCACTTTTCAATTATTGGTTTTAATGTTGATGGTAACATCACAATTCTATCTTTACTTCCTTTTCCTTCTCGAATTAAAACTTTTTCAGTTTCTAAATCAATGTCTTGTTTTTTTAAATTACAAACTTCAGAAATTCTTAGTCCACAAAATAAAGCAATCAAACAACCCATGAATACTGAGCCATCTTCAATATTTTCAAACAAAACAATTAATTGCTTTTTGTTTAGAACATTGGGTAATGTTCTTTTTGTAGCATTTGGTCTTGCATGTTTTATTCCCATTTTCACATCCTCCTAATTAGAGTCAATCCTAACTCTTGAACACTTAAAGAAATAGATTCACTTGTTTCTTGTCTTCGCTTGAAAGCCTCGGAAATGGCTTTTTTCTGCGACATTTCTTTATTTTTAAGCTGATGCTTTATGTCATCAGGAATTCTTTCAAGCAAAAGCCAACGATAAATTGTGTAGGGATTAAAAGAATTTTTTATTAAAAAATCATAAACTTCTCTATCTTTTCCAAGAAGAATAAATTTTCTTTTATTGTAATGAAAATGAGCTAACTTACTCATGTATTGACATAAATCACGACTCTGTAGCCAATCAAATTGGCTATAAATACATTTTTTGAAAGCGTGTAGCTTTCTCAAAAAGTCTTTCTGACTAATTTCTCGTTTCACGATTACCACCTTTTCTTCAAAGGCGAAACCCCGAAATACTGGCGACACAAAAGCCAACGCACAAGATGCAGAGTTTATAAATAAATTAAATGTTATTACTATTAAGTAACAATAAAAACGAAACATTTATATATAAGTATTACTTAACAATAGTAACACAATTAAAATTGTGTATTCAAAGGTGAAACAAAATGAGTTTAAAAGATATTGCATCAAAATCATTTGTCAAAGGATGCGAAATAGTATCCAATTCTTATGTTGATGTTAAAGATGGCTTTAAATCTTTATGGAAAAAAGCAGGTGAAACAGGACCAAAAGTTCCAGGACCAACTGAAATTAAAAATTGGTATAATGGAGTTAAAAATTGGTATATTGGTTTATCTGATGAAAATAAAGCGAAAGTAAAGTCTTTAGGATATGTATGTTTATCTGATGAAAATAAAGCGAAAGTAAAGTCTTTAGGAATTGCAGGTTTAACTTATGCAGGATTTCAAGCAGCAGGATATTTTTTAGGTAAAATAGATGATTTTCAAGGTTTAGGTGAAATGATGCAAAATGCAAGTAATTATGCATCTAATATATATTTATTATCAACGTTAAAGAACGACAAAGTTGTAAAAAACGAAGCAGGAAGACAAATATTACAATTATTTTTAGGTGGCTTAATTGGATATAATCTTGTACAAGACTTTAGTGAAGGAATTAAAAATCTACCTACAAGTAATTTTAAAGATACTTTATCTTGGACTGCAAACAAATATACTTCTTTAACTGATGACACTATTGGAGATTGTACAGCAGGTATACTTAACAAAACAACAATTCCTGCAATAATTACTGCATATTTAGGCAAAAAAGTAACTGAAAAATAATTTTTTAAAACATTACAATCATAAAACACCTTAATACACACCCTTTGGCACAAGCATTTGCTTGTGCCTTTATTTAACAAAACATTTATAATTAATTTTAAATTTTGATTTTTTAATGGTAGAATTCAAAAAAGCGATAAAAGATTCTTATAAATATGTAAAAAGAAAATTAGCTCCAAAAAATGTATGGGAAAATTGTCGTTATTATTATGAAAAACCACCGACTTTAGGAGGATTAGTTACAGAGGATAGATTTTGGTGGGTAACAGGAACTGCATTAGCTTACGCAGTACCTCAAGTATTAGCCAGAGCACTAGTTGAAGTTCCAGATTTTCAAAGTTTAAGTCATGTAATTTCAAATTCAAGTTTTTATGTTGCTAATCTGTATGCTTTTTATAAACTTCATAAAAATGATGAATTAATTCCTTATCCTTGGGCAAGAGATTTAACAGTATTATTTTTAGGCGGACTAGTTGGTTACAATCTAGTACAAGACTATAAACAAGGTATCGCAGATTTAACACCAGGAGACTTCAAAAATAAAATGTTACTTTGTCAAGATGTTTATTTGTATGCAACTAATTTTATGTCAGATTGTACAGCAGGAATTCTTAATAAAACAACTATTCCAACATTAACAACTGCAATTACTGCATACTTATTTAAAGAAGAGTTAGATAAAGAATAAATAATTAAATAAAAAATTATTCTTTCTGCATTAATTTTGCAAATATTGCAAATAAAATTATCACAGCACCAACAACAATAAATCCAACACCATGATTTAAACTATTTACAGTTTCAGAAAGATACTTTCCCAAACCAACAAGTGCAAAAATAGAACCAATTAAAACCATAACCAAAATAATTATAGCTTTTATAACATTATGAACAATTCTTTTTGTTCTAACTTCTACATCTTCCATTGTATGTTTCACAGTTTCTTTCACCTCATCAATAATTGTATTTTTAAATAAACTTCCAAGAAATTCTTTTACACTCATTTTTCTTTCCTCCCATGAAACAATTTTCCAATTGCATATCCAATAACAACAGCACCAACAAAACTAGTTAAAGGATTTTTTTTAATGAATTCTTCAGCTTTATCTAAATAATCTTTTGCTTTTTCATTTATTTGTTTTTTTCTCGCTTTAACCATGTTCTCACCTTAAAAAATTTATTTTTTAGCTCTAACACTTGTTTTGTGCATAACTGATTTTTCAGTTTTTCTTATAACTTTTTTTACAACAGGATGTTGTTTTACTTTTTTAACAATTTTTTTTACTTTCTTTTTTACAACAGGAGTTTTCTTTTTAATTTGATTTTCAACAACAACTGCTTTAGCTTTTATTTCTTTTTCAATTTTTAATGCTTCTTTTTTAAGTTGTTCAATATATTTTTTACTATTTTTTTCAACATTATCTAAAACTTTTTTTGTAAACTTTTTAGCTTCAGTTTTATTTATTTTATTTTCTTTCATGTATTGAGAAATTTCTTTTTCAATCTTGTCTTTTGTAAGTTGTGTTATACCAATTCCCAAAAGGAAACTTTTTTTCATTAAATCTTTTACCATTTGTTTTCACCTTTTTTATATTTCAGTTAATTTTTTGTATATGGATTTTAAATTGGTATCATCCTTTATAATTGTATTTATACTTATACCAATTCTACTAATTGAATCAACCATACTTCTAAACAAATCAGCTTTTAATTGTTCATTAGAAGGCCTTTGTTGAATCACATTAATAAACCATTTAACAACATTTAATATTTTTTCTAATTCTTGTCTTTTTTCAAAAAGAAAAGTATCATCTTTTATAATAAAATAATCTTTACACTCAATCTCCATTTTTATTATTTTTTCAACATCTTGTGTGATTTCTTGAACAGATTTTTCAATTTTAAGCATGTACTCATACATTTCTTCTAAATCTTCATCTTTCTGTCCCATTAAAGGATTATTTAAATGTTCTTTGAATAATTTTATTTTATTTTCTATCTTTAAAACCAAATTAACAATGTTATTATTTATTTCACTATCATTGATTTCTATATCATATATTCTATTTTTTACTTTTTTCTCTTCCCCAAATAAAAACTTAAACAATCCCATCTTATTTTACCATTATACTTGACTATATACTTTTTATAAATAAAACTATATAAATTTATCGTGTTTAGATGTCATTTAGCAAGATTTAAATACAAAATATAGTACTTTATAGGCATGGAACAATCAAATAAAACTAAACTTAAATCTTCACAAGAAATTATAAAAGACGATTTTTCAGCATTTCTTGGAACTTCAAAAAACAACAAAACATTTTATCCTTTAAAAAATCTAAATAAACATTTTATAGCTTTAGGTTCATCAGGAAGCGGAAAAACAGTATTAACTAAAATAATGATTGAAGAATGCGCTTTAAATAAAATTCCTTCTATCGTTATTGACTTACAAGGAGATTTATCTTCACTTTGTTTAATGGGTAAAAAAGAACAGATAATTCAACACAATCTTTCAGAAGAACAATACTTAAAATTCAAAAAAGAAGTTGAAGTTGTAATTTTTACACCAATATCTACAAAAGGAGTTCCAATTTGTATAAATCCTTTGAAACTAAATTCAACAAAATTACCAGAAGATGAAGTAATTCCAATTATGCATTCAATTGCAACATCAATATCTAAACTTATAGGATATAATATAACTAATGATAAAGGAAAATCAGCAGAAGCAGTCTTATACACATTATTAAAATATTCTTACAACAATAAAGAACCATTAGAATCATTTGAACATGTAGCTAATTTATTACAAAATTTAGATGATGAATTAAAACAAGAAATATCTCCCTATATAACAGATGAAAAAGAATTACAAAATCTAGTAAAAAAACTAAAATTCATGGGAGTAGGAGAAAAGAAATTAATATTCCAAATGGGAGTATCTTTAGATATAGATTTACTTCTAGGCAAAAAAACAAACACAATTTCAAACAAAACACAAATAAGTGTAATTTATTTAAACACACTTCCAAATCAAGATGAAAAAGAATTTTTCTTATCATCATTATCAACTGAACTTTATCAGTGGATGTTAGAAAACCCATCTGACAAACTTCAATGTGCTTATGTTATAGATGAAATTGCACCATTCTTACCAGCAACTTCAGAAAAACCAATGACAAAAACAATATTAAAATTATTATTTAAACAAGCAAGAAAATATGGTGTAGGATGCCTAATAGCAACACAAAATCCAGGAGATATAGACTACAAAGCATTTGCACAATTTGGTTCATGGGCAATAGGAAGATTAAGTGTAAAACAAGACGTTAAAAAAGTAGAAAGTGCATTAAAATCACTATCAAATTCACAAGATTTAATGGAAAAATTACCACAACTTTCACCAGGAGAGTTTTTATTATTTGCGCCAGACATTTCAACTGAATTAATAGATTTGAAAGCAAGATGGTTATATACAGAACACAAAACATTAAATGAATATAACATAAAAGAATTAATGAAAGATGTTCAAACAAAATACAAACCCTATTTTGTAAAAGAAATAAAATCAGTTATTTCAAAATCAAACCTAATACATTCAAACAATAATATAGATGAAGACACAGAAGAAAAACAACAAGATATTTGGGTAGATGAAGATACTAAAAAAAATACAGAAAAACTAGAACATTGTTTCATCTCACTTAACGCTAAAGAAGCAATGAATTTTGCAAAAAGAAAACAAAGAAAATTATTTTGGTTATTTGGACCAAAACTTGAAGAAATTTTAGATATACAACAAACATGGCATCCATATATAATGACTCACGTTAAAGCAAGAGAATACAATTTTTTTGGATTAATAAAAGGAAAATTAAAAAATTATATTTTATTTTTTGATGGACAAACAGGAAATCTAGTTAAATGCAAAAAAAGAAAACATAAAATATATGAATCCGTTTCTAAACTTTTAAATTTATCAGATAATCAATTATTAATTACAAAAAACGTAATGCTTTCAAGAAAACCAATTTCACTTGTGGAATTAGTTCATAATACAAATTTACCACAAAGCACCATAACAAAAGCATTAAACGCATTAGTTGATTTATCCATAATAACTTTCAAAAAAGTAGCAAACTTCAAACAATGGTATTCATTAACTCCATTTAAAGCAAAAAAAGTAAATCAAGTAGCAACAAAACAAAATCTAATAACAAAATGCGAAGTTGTAATTAAAAAAGAAAATTCTAATATCGCAATAAAAGACATAGCACAATTCATTAGAACTTGGTTTAAAGAAGCACAATTAGAAAATAAAAGAACAGTTTATTTACCATATTATAAAATTACTTATGTTAGAAAACAAAAAACACGTTCAATAATTGTAAATGGAGCAACAAAAAAAGTTGATAAAGTTTTATTTTAATTTTTTTCAATTTTAGGATAAATTCCAGGACGCATAAATACTTGTTTTGTTTTAACAACTAAACCTTTTTCATTTGTTACAACTTCTTTTGAAATCATTTGAATTTCTCCAACCAAAACCAATTCATCTTTTAAAGTCATAACTGCAACTAATTCACCAGCTTGAATTTCACTTTCAATTTTAGAAACACCTGGAACTTTAAGCGAAGCACCATTACATAAAGTATTAACAGTACTATCATGAACCCAAATTTTTGGAAGATGTCTTACACCCTCTTCAATAGGACGAACCAATTCTCTTAATTTATTTTCATCTTTATTTTCTTCATAATAAAAATAAGCATCACTTAAATCTTGCAAAGTACACATATGAGTATATTCATTAAAAGGACCTGCTTTTGTTCTTCTAAGTTCAGCCATATGTGCACCCATATCCATTGCCTTCCCAATATCTGAACATAATTTTCTAATATATGTACCTGCTTGACATCCAACCTTAAATAAAACATCTTGTCCTTGAATTTCTAAAATTTCAATATAATATATTTTTCTAAATCTCCATTGTCTTTTAATAGCAGATTTTATTGGAGGAAGTTGTTTAATCTTTCCAACAAATTCTTTTTCAATAACTTTTCTTAATTTTTCTTCATCAAATTCCTTATGCATATGCATCAAACAAACATATTCTTTTCCAGCACTAAGTAAACTTTCAACAACTCTTGTACCATCACCAACAGCCACAGCCAAAATACCTGTAACTTTTGGATCCAAAGTACCTGAATGTCCAGCTTTATTTTTCTTAAGAATTTTTTTAACAAAAGCACTAACTTGATGACTTGTAGGACCTGATGGCTTATCAATATCAACAATACCATAATTTAAATGCTCTTCAATAGGACGTTTATAAGGATTACAACCAAATTTATCACTAGTTTGAGTTTCATTTTTAACTAAAACTTCTCGCTTAATTTTTTCAAAAGGTAAATCTCCCATATTTAAAGAAAAGTCTAATGCTTTTTAATTCTTTCGTGCAATTGTGCTAGGACTTCTTCTACCTATAGTAGGGCCATTTTCAACAACAAATCCTGCCATCTTCATATTATCTCTAACCATACGAGCACAAGAATAAGTTGTTAAAACACAACCAAAAGCACATTTATTATAAACAATTGAAAAAACATCTTCACTCCAAAGTTCAGGCATTTTTTGAGGAGAAAAAGCATCAAAAAAAACAACATCAAATATATTATCTTCAACTTTTTTAATTTCTTCTCTGAAATCACCAAAAAATAATTTTAAATTTAAATTTTCATCCTGATATATTTTATGTTCTATTAATTTGATAAAAATTTTTTTAATTTTTTCTAAATTTTCATCTTCAAAATCAATATTTTTCAATTCATTCATAATATCCATATCATTTTCAAAAGCAAATAAGTTTATTTTACAAGTAGATTTAATTTTTAAAATTTCACTTACAGCAACTAAAGAATTATAACCAAGTCCAAAACAAACATCAGCAATATTAACTTCACTTTTTTCTTTGATTTTTTCAAGAATTTCAGATGGAATAACATGTTTTCTTAAAGATTCATCTAAAGCTCCACTTTTAGTATGATAACACTCATCAATTTCTAAATTTCTGTAAGTAATACTATTATCGTCAGTTACAACTCTTTCAATTTTTGTCATAAAATAAGATTTGATTATATTCTTATAAATCTATCTCAAACAAAATTAGAAAAAATTAAAGCAATAATCAAATTAACTAAAGCAAATATTACAAAAAATAAATACTTGTAAAATAATTCATTTGACATTTCAATAAATGTTAGTTGTTTCCCAGAATGTTTGTGATGTCCATGATTAATTTTGTGTAATTTAGGTTTATCATGAAGAACATAAAATAACGTTCCAGCTAAAAGTCCAAATGAAAATATTATTGCAGTAACATAATAATGTGCAGTATTGTTAGTTGATGTTAAAACAAAAACAACAGAAAAAATAATATAATCTAAAGTATTTATGTCCCGTTTTCTCCAAAACATAAAAATAAATAAGAAAGATAAAATTGTAAATAAAACAGCAATAGTTGTTGGTAAATATTTAAATAAAACTAAATAAAGCATCACCATTAAGAACAATTGCATACAAGGAATATATTTTTTAAATTCATGTGCTTCATCAGGAGAAATTTTTGCTAAAAGTAAACCTAAGAATAATCCAACAAACGCCACAAAAGTTGTTATTATATATGAAAAAAAATCCATTTTATTCTACCTCAGGTTCAATTATCATTTCAGAACATTTTAATCCTGAAGCAGTTAAAGTTAAATCAGAACTTCCAAAACCAGTTAAATTATTTATTGGAATTAAATTTCCTTTTAAATCTCTAATGTAAACACAAAATTCTCCATCAATTTTTAATTGACTTTTTAATTCATCATAATCTTTTTCATAAATTGTAATTAATTTATCTTCATTTATGACACCATCTTCTAAAAAACATATTTCTTCAGTATCTTTATTATTACAATCAAAACTATATACTAAAACTTCAGTTTCTTGTTGAAGCTTATTTTCAGATGGATTAGTTTTATCTTTTGTCATAAAACCATAGAACAAACCAATAACTACAGCAAAAAGAACCACTGCAACAATTAAATCAAACGACCAAGTCTGCCCTCTTTTATTCAACAAAATAATTACCTCAACACAAAATTAATTCTACTATTTAAAAATATTTTGATATTATATTTAAATAAATTTTTTACTTTGACTTTTAAATATTTAGTAATATTTATAAAAAAAACACCATTTTTACCGAAAGATTTATAAATAAAGCCTTTCTTGAATATTTTAATATTAAATATTGTTTACAATATATATGTTTTAGGGGGAATTGAAAAATGTCATCTTTAGTCAAGCGTTGTCCTGAGTGCGGAAGCTTAAATTTATTCTATAATAAAGAAAAAGGAGAGATTATCTGTAAAGATTGTGGACTCGTTATAGAAGATAAAATGGTTGATTTTGACCAAGAATGGAGAGAATTTGATAGCGAAGCTGCTGCTAGAAAAAGAAGAACAGGAGCACCTATGACTTATACTCAATTCGATCAAGGTTTAGGAACAGATGTTGGAAGAAAATCAGATTTATATAAATTTGAAGGAAAAACAAAATCAAAATTCTTTAGACTTCAAAAATGGCAACAAAGAGTATCCTCTGCAATTGAAAGAAATTTAAAACAAGCATTAGGAGAATTAAAAAGAGTTTCATCATTTTTAAGATTACCAGTTTCAGTTGATGAAGAAGCATCAAGAATTTATACTTTAGCAGTTCAAAGAGGACTAGTTAGAGGAAGAAGTATGGAAAGTGTAGTTGCAGGTGCATTATACGCAGCCTGTAGACGACATGACGTTCCAAGAACTTTAGATGAATTAGGAGAAGCTTCAGGAATTGAAAAAAAAGAAATAGGAAGAACTTATAGATTCATTACAAGAGAATTGGCAATTAAAATTCTACCTTCAAATCCAGCAGATTACATAGCAAGATTTGCAAGTGCATTAAAATTAACAGCTGAAACCCAATCTCGTTCTGTAGAAATAATTGAATCAGCGCAACACGTTGAATTAACTTCTGGAAGAGGACCAACAGGTATTGCAGCAGCAGCGCTTTATGTTGCAGCTTTAATAAATGGAGAAAAAAGAACTCAAAGAGAAGTAGCAGATGTTGCCGGTGTTACAGAAGTTACAATAAGAAATAGATATAAAGAACTTCTTGATAAGTTGGACTTAGAGAAAGAAATTAAGAAAACTAAAAAGAAAAAATGAAAGCAATTGAAGCTCATAAAAAAGTTTTCAAAGTTTCTTTAATTATTTCAATTATTTATTGGCTGTTTTTAATTTTTATTTATTTTACTCATCATCATGCCGTTATGTGTATGACATGTCCTCTATCTTTAGTTGATTGTCCTAATTGGCCTCGATGGTTTTCAAGTCCTTGTGATTGCTGTGTTTATCCTTCAGAATTCTTTTTAGGAATGTTCATTTATATTTTATGGATAATCATTCCACCAATAATGATTTATTTATTTTTGTTGAGTTTTTTTAGAATGATTAATAAAATAAAGGTAAAAAAGTAACTTATTGTTTTATTTGATTATTTATCTCAATAATTTTTTTCAAAGTGGAAACAAAAACTATCGAATTTTTTATAGATTGTTCTGCAAATGGTTTATTTGCATTTGAATTTAAATTATAAGTGAATCGTCCTCTATTTCTTTTTTCATCAAAAAATATTTTTAATAAAGTTTCTGCTTTATTTGATTCTTCATCATATATTTCAAATAATTCTTTATCAAGTTTGTTTTCTTTAACTAATTTTTTGAATTCTTCATAAGTTTTTTTATGCTCTTCAGGAGGAGATGTTTGAATACCTAATGAAATCAAATATGCTTTTGCAGTATAAAAAATTGCATAATAACTTTCAGAAATAACATTATTAAAAAAAGTTTTATCCAGAGGTATAAATACTACTTCTTTGGCTTTATCATTAACTGATAATTCGAAATTTGCCTTTGCAATTATTAATTGATTTTCCGCTCTATCTAAATAACCACTAACCCTTATATCCATTTTCTATTGCCTCCTTTAATAATTCATAAAATAATTGTGCGTTTTTTAATAATAATTTGTTATTAACAATTTCTTTTGCATAATTAACAGTTTTTTCTGTTAACATTTCCAAAAAATCTTTTTTTCTTAAAACAAACAAATGAATTTTTGGTATTAATAACATTGTTTTAGTTTCAACATATCTTTGTATTGAAACAACATCCTTATCATCTGGGACAATTATAACTAAATCCATATCGGATTTTTTTGTTTGAGTGTTGTTTGCGTAACTGCCTGTAACCAAAACAACATAATTGGTTATTTCTTTGATATTTATTAGTTCATTATAGTTGAGTAAATTTATTGAACTCATTTCATCTAAATATGATAAGTTAATTATACTTTCTCTTGAAAAGTTTAATTTTACACTATTTGTGTTACCAATTTTCTTTGTCATTAAAATATTTTTTTTAATTAAACTTTGAGTTGCTTCGTAAATTCTTTGATAGGAATTACTATTTAACATAAACATCATTGATCTTATGTTTGTTTCTAAAAAAATATTTTTTCTAAACAAATTAATTATTTTTGTTTCATTTTTTGTTATTTCCATTTTGAGATAATATTATCTCAATTATGAAATATATAAACCTTTTGGTTTTTATTTATAAATGCGTTCAATTGATAACAATTTAAACACAATGACTGTTAGAATCATTATATTTATAAGTTTTGTTCGGGATTGTCCAGTGTGACTGTTGTTCAAAACAAACAAGCCGATCGAGAAAAATTATTCGATGAACATGAAATCAAAGAAGATTATTTACAAAAATTAAATGGGGTTGATGCAAAAACATATTTATCCGTAGCAGAAACCAAAAGTTTTGAAAAAGAATTAGAAAAGAAATTTTAAATTTAATAAAAAAATAAATTAAATTTAGACTTTTTTAATTTTCTTCTATTTAATAATTTTTTTTGTTTTTTATTCATTTTAATTGTTTTTTCAAAAAAATCAAAATATCTGAATCTCAATCGTTCAATTTTTTTAATTAATTTATTATCTCGAAACCAATTTCTAAAACCATCTCTGTAATTTAACCAATCATTATAAACTGGATTCACAAACAAATTTTCATTTATCAAATGTTTTTTAGAAATTACTAATTGGGGTGTATAATAACCACTATTTTTTCTGATTTTTTTATTCTTCATTTTTTCTCCAATCCGTATTATTTTGCACTTGTCTGGCACAAAACAAAGTCATAAGTATGACTTAACGAATTGAAGAATTTTTTATTTCAATGGACATATAACATATAAAATAATAATTGTTATTTAAATATTTTTATTTTAAATACCTATTATTAATTTAACTTTTAGAATAAATTTTTGAGCATTGATAAAGATTTCATTTAATCTTCTTTCTTCGTATGTTTTTATTGCTGAATATCTTGCATGATGACTTTCTCTTCTAGCATCATCAAAATAAGTTACATATTCTTCTTCAAATATTTTGTGCGCTTGATTTAATAATTCTAAATCTTCTTTTTCGATTTTATCAGGAACAAATAAGTGTCCAAGTGCAATTTGTGCTGAAATATGATCCTCAACTTCATACCCTTTTGTAAGAATTAAAGCTTTTGCTGAATAAAGTATTGAATAATAAGAAATTGTTATCGCCCAATAATTCCAAAATAATTTTTTAGGTTGATTTTCATCAGGTTCAATATCTTTGTGAAATTTTGCTATTAATAAACTATTTTCTGATTTCTCTAGAAATAATTTGATTTTAAATAAATTATTTGTTTCTTTAATTGTTTTATTAAGATTTTCTTGGAAAAGTTTTTTATATAATTCTTTTTCATATTTCATTCAAATATTACCTCCCAAAATTTTTGCGGGTTGTTTAATATTATATGACTTTTTAATGCTTGTTTTCCAACATTTTCTTCATTGTTATCTATCATTAGCTTAAACTCTTTATATGAAAAAAACATTGGATTAATTTCTTTGTTAAGTAAAGTTTCTAATTTGTTTAAAGAAATAGATTTTTTGCCATCTTTATTTAATATAATCAAATCAATATCTGAATTGTTTGTTTGTTTGTTTTTAGCATACGAACCAAATAAAATTATTACATCATTTGTATTTAATTCTTTTGAAATTAGATTAATTAAAGGTTGATTTTTTAAGAAAATTATTTTTTCTTCTTCTGATGATATTGCCAAATAAGATTTTAATATAGGTTTATTATCTAAACTAATTATTTTTGATTTTCCTATTACATTTATTTTTAATAAATTTTTCATTTTATTTATTTCTCTATAAAAAGTCGCATACGGAATATTCAATATTTTACTTAGTTCATTCATTGTGAAAGATTGTTTGTTTTTTCCTAGATAGTTTATAATTTTTAGTTTATTATCCATTTTTGAATAATATTATTCATATTTGATATATAAATGTTTTTATTTATAATTGAATGAGAATTATTATATTTATAAGTTTTGTTCG
>JBFXLI010000004.1:0-14593 GCA_050187915.1 Candidatus Woesearchaeota archaeon | reverse complement strand
AGAGATTTAATCTCTTTTACTTTATCCACTTTCTCCCAAGTGAAATCAGGATCAGCTCTTCCAAAGTGTCCATAAGCTGCTGTTTTTCTATAAATAGGACGTTTTAATTTCAAGTGAGAAATAATTTCATGTGGAGTTAAAGGGAAAACCTTTTCAACAATTTTTGCAATTTCATTATCAGGAATAATTCCAGTACCAAAACTATCTACAAAAATACCAACAGGTTTTGCAACACCAATCGCATAAGATAATTGAACTTCAAATCTTTTTGCTAATCCAGAAGCAACGACATTTTTTGCAATATATCTACAAGCATAAGCAGCACTTCTATCAACTTTACTTGGATCTTTTCCAGAGAAAGCTCCACCACCATGTCTACCCATACCGCCATAAGTATCTACAATAATTTTTCTACCAGTTAAACCAGCATCACCTTGTGGACCACCAATAACAAAAGCACCAGTAGGATTAACATGAATCTTAGTATTTTTATCCATTAACTTTCCACAAATAGGAATTATTACATGCTTTAAAATATCTTTTTGAATTTTTGAATGTTTAATTCCTTTATCATGTTGATTTGAAACAACAATTGCTTCAATTCTTTTTGGTTTGTTGTTAACATATTCAATAGTAACTTGAGATTTTCCGTCAGGACCTAAATAAGGTAAAGTTTTATTTTTTCTTACATATGCCAATCTTTTAGTTAAAGCATGAGCCAAAGTTATAGGTAAAGGCATAAGTTCTTTAGTTTCATCACAAGCAAAACCAAACATCATACCTTGATCTCCAGCTCCTTGTTCTTTGTGATGCTTTTTATCTTCTGTAACTCCTTGTGAAATATCAGGAGATTGAGGAATGATGCTAGATAAAACACCACAATTTTCAAATTCAATACCTTGAGAAGTTTTAACATAACCAATTTCTTTTAAAGTTTTTCTTACAATATCATTAACATCAACATAACCTTTAGTAGTTATTTCACCAAAAACCCAAACAGTTCCATTTTTAACCGCACTTTCAGCAGCAACTCTGGAATTTGGATCTTGTCTTAAGCATTCATCTAAAATAGCATCGCTAATTTGATCGCAAACTTTGTCAGGATGTCCTTCTGTAACAGATTCAGATGTAAATAAGTAATTTGTTTGTTTCATATATTTTTAAGAAATTATTTCTTTTTATAAGGTTTATGTATGTTTCTTTAAATACTCTTTAAATTGGTTAACATTTTGAGGTTTTGTTTTAAATCTAGCTCTTTCAAAGTCAATTAAAACAGGTTTTAACTTTTTATTTATAATAATATGTTTGTAAGGATTTGTAAGTTCAGATTTATTTATATTATTTTTATCCAAAGTTTCAAGTTGTTTTAAAATATTATTAATTACTTTCTCTTTTTCTTCGTTTGTTGCAGTTTCTAAAAACTTATCAATTCTAACACCCTCAATAAATTCCATAACAACATAATTTTCATTTTTTTCAATTAATTTTGGACCAATATTAAACTTATTTACTTTTTCAAGATAATTAGCTTCTAAAATCGCAGTATTTTGAGATTTTGAACTAGGAAGTTTTGTTTTTATAGCGACAAATTTGTCTTTTAATTTAGCTTTGTAAACTAAACCGTGTTTTCCTTTATCTAAAAGTTCAATTTCCTTGTATTTTTTTGGAAAAATCATCTTAATATTTTAATAATATTTTTTAAAAAATATTCTGCTCCTTTTATACTTTGTTCTGCCGGAAGTTTATTTGCTTGTGGTAATGTTTTATATGTGAATTTAGCTCTTTTACTTTTTTCTTTTTCAAATATTTTTAAAAGTGAATCTGCTTTAATTAAAATTGTTGAATATATTTTCAATAGTTCCATATCAATTAATCCAATTTCAACCAGTTCTTTAAATTCATCTAAAGTTTTTTTATGTTCATTTGGGGATTTTGTTATAATGTTTTTTGAAATTAATAATGCTTTTGCCGAATAAAATATTGAATAATAAGCACAACTAATTACATTGCTATAATAAGTTGATTCTTCTTTTAATTCTAGATTAATTTTAATTTTTTTGTTTGTGGATATTTTGAAAATGGCTTTGGCTAAATTGAACTCGTTTTTTGCTCTTTCTAAATAAACATTTTTAAGATCTGTAGCCATGTTTGTTTGCCTCAATTAAAATTTGATAATAAATATCTTCATTAAAAATAATTAATTTTTCATTTTTATCAATCTGTTTTCCTAAATTTTCTTCATCATTTGTTAACATCTCAATAAACTCTTTTTTCGTTACGTAATTTACATCTAATTCTATTTCAAATTTAATTTCCTCAATATAAGGTATTATTTTTTTATAATCTTCTTTATTTTCTGTTATTAAACAAATATCCAAATCAGATTCTTTCGTCTGTTTGTTTTTTGCATAACTTCCAAATAAAATTAAACAATAGTTCAAATAAGGTATGGAACTTATTAATTTATTTAACTTAGAAATTTCCGTAGATTTTTCGGTTTTCAGAATTTGCATTTGATTTAGTAATTTATATGAAGAAGGATTAATTGTATTTAATTGGTATAAAAATAAGTTGCTAATTTTTGTTTTTTTAATTAAATTATTTTTTTCTAAATTATTTAAAGCTTTAAACATCCAAGCTTTTGATGTTTTATCGTTTAATTTCATTAATTCATTTCTTGTGTATTTTTGAAATATGTTGTTTTTCCATGTTAAAATTAATTTTAATTCTTCTTGTGTAATCATATTTAAGTTAATATATACTTATTTAAATACCTTTCGTTATTTTTTAAAGTATCGATTTAAAAAAACATAATCATTTAAATAGTATTAGTTAATTCAGTGGATAATATTAAGTGTGGGGATGTTTATATGGTTAAAAATAACAAGTTTAAAACTAACTGGCTGCTTTCAAGTTTAGCAATAGAATTTATATTAATTTTAGTATTAATATTTTCATCAAAAGTATTGGTTCCGCTTCCAAAAAATACATTAAGTTGGATAAGCATACTTTCAATTATAATGATTTCAAATATAGTTTATCTATATTTCCTAAACAAAGAATTCTATCAAACCCACAAGAAAAAATTTGATGTAACTATGGCAGTAATTCTTATTTTAATTTCTATGTTATTCACAGGATATATTCGTTCTTATTCATACAACATTCCAATGGCAGATAATTGGGCAGATAATTACATTTCAAATAGTGTAAAAAATCAAATATATTCAAACATACAAAAACAATATCCAAACTTACCACCAGAAACAATAGCTAAAGATACAGAAGAAGAATATAAAAAATTATTGGAACAAGAACCAGATAAATTTACAAAAGAAAAACAAGATATTGCAAATAGTTTGAGAGATAAATTTCAAGCAGAAAATGGACAAACATATTTTCTAGCAATAGATCCATATCACTATCACACATTATCAAAAAATTTATTAGAGAATGGACATAAAGGAGATATAATTGACGAAGATGGAGATTCAATTTTAACAAGAAAATTAGCTCCAAATGGAGTTAAAGTAAATCAATTTGATTTTCATCCTTGGCTTGAAGCACAAATATATAAATTCAATGGATTAGATGAAAATTCAACAACTGGAGAAAGAACAAAAGCAGTTTATTTCTTACCAGCGTTTATTTCTATGCTCGCAGTATTATTTTTATTCTTAATTGTAAAAAGATATGCAGGAAATTTATTTGCATTTTTTTCAGCTTTATCATTCTCAATAGTTTCAACATTTTTATCCAGAACCCAAGCAGGATTTGTAGATACAGATGCATATAACGTATTTTTTCCAATGCTAATTTTATTTTTAATAATTTATGCTTTAACTTCAGATAAAACTTGGAAAATTATATTATATTCAACACTTGCAGGTTTAGCTCAATTAATATTTTTAATGGCGTGGGGTAATGGTTGGTTTTCATTTTTATTCATAATCACAGCATTATTAGGATATATAATTTATACATATGTAGCTGAATTAATTGAAAAGAAAAAATTAAAACAATTAACATTAAAATTCAATTCAGAATTAATAACATTATGTACATATTTTATTTCTTCTGTATTATTTTCAGCATTATTTTTTAGAAATATATTAACAATGACAATAAATGAATTAATGAATTCTTCAGGAGGAATTGCATTAGCAAATTTTGGAAATATTTGGCCTAACGTTTTATCTTCAGTTGCAGAATTAAATCCAGCTTCATTCGCTACAATAATAGATTCAGTTGGAGGAAAATTAATTTTCTTAATTGCACTTTTAGGTTTGTTAAGTTTATCATTAGATTTTGAAAATAAAAAAGATAAATATACACTTTACAAAAATATTTTATTTGGTGCTAGTTTAATTTGGTTTTCATTTTTCATAATAAATTTTGAAAATATGGATTTATTTTTAAAATTACAAAAATCATTAATTTCATTAACAAGCAATAATCCATTTATTTTCTTATTTTTATTATTTTTACCAATACTAATAGGATTATTATTTTCATTACATAACACAAATGCAGACAAAAAAACATTCTTAACAATGTTATTAGGAATATGGATGGGAGTAACAATCTATATGAGTTTTAACGGAGTAAGATTCGTTTTATTATTAGCACCAGGATTTGCAATAGCATTTGGTATGGGTTTATTTTACATTGCTAAATTTTTAAATAAATACATTCCTAAAATATTAGATATAGAAGACATTAATTTATCTAAATACATAGGAGTATTTTTAGTTATAATTTTATTTATGTTTACATTTATTCCATCCTTAACTTTAGCACACGACATAGGAATGGGAACAGTTCCAAACTTTGATGACGATTGGTATAATTTAATGTATAAAATAAGAGATAATTCTGCAGAAAATGCAATAATAACATCTTGGTGGGATTTTGGACACTTTTTCATTTCAATAGGAGAAAGAGGAGCAACATTTGATGGAGGTTCTCAAACAACACCACAATCACATTGGGTAGGAAAACTATTAATGGAAAACAATGAAAATGTTTCATTAGATATTTTAAGAATGTTATCTTGCGGTGGAAACAAAGCATTTGAAGTTATGATTGATAAAACCAACGATTCAACAAAAGGGGTTTTAGTAAATAAAGTATTATACTCAACATTTGGAGTTGAAGACAAACAAAAAGTTTTACAAGAAAATAAATATTTTGAATTTTCAAATCAAGATATAACAGAAATACTAGAAAAACTAGATTGTGAAAATCCTCCAGAAACATTTGTAATTACATCAGAAGACATGGTTGGAAAAGCAGGAGTTTGGGCACATTGGGGAAGTTGGGATTTTTCAAGAAAATATATTTTAGACAATTATAAAAATGGTTCAGCAAAAGAAATTGCAAACTTAATAGATGAAGATGAAACATGGGTTGCAGAAAGAATAGATGAATTAAACAACATAGACTTAAGAGCAGAACTTGAAGACATTAAACGTTCAGATTTAATTAATTATTGGTTAGCACCATATCCAAGTTATGTTCAAGCATCAAGTGGTTATTGGATTCCTTGTGTTAAAACACAAAATAAATTAAATTGTCAAAATGTAATTGAGATAGATTTAGAAAAAGTAGAAGGAAAATTATCTGCTTCAAATCCAGCATTTATAGTTAATAAATTATTAATATATGATGGAACATTTAAATCTAAAGTTCAAAATTCAAATGGAAATACAGATTTAGTAGTTTTAAATTCAAACAATCAATACAATGTATTATTGGCAAACAATCCATTAGGAGAATCATTATTTACAAAATTATTTTACTTAAATGCAAATTTAGAAAACTTTGAAAAGTTTGATTACAGCAAAGCAGCAAATGGATGGGACATATTTACTTGGAAAGTTAAATGGGATTAATTCATAAGACTTAAAAAGGATTTTAAATTCGGTTAATAATATGGTGGTTAAAGATAAAGTATGTATAGTTCTTCCTGCATACAACGAAGGAAAAGTTATTTATAAAGTATTAAAAGAAATACAAAATGAAGGTTATAATAATTTATTTGTAATAAATGATTGTTCTAAAGATGACACTGAAAAACAAGCCAAAAAATCAGGAGCAAAAGTAATTTCTCATGAAAAAAATAAAGGAGTAGGCGCAGCAACAAAAACAGGAATAGAATTCGTAAAAAAATTAAATTTTGATTATTTCGTATTAATGGATTCTGATGGACAACATTCTCCTAAAGACTTACATAAACTATTAAATTATGCACCAAAATATGACGTTATTATAGGTTCAAGATTAATAAATATGAAAGGTATGCCTTTACATAGAAAAATTTTCAACATAATTGGAAGTTTTGTTACTTGGATTTTTTTTGGAATGTATGTAAGAGATTCACAAAGTGGATTTAAAGTATTTAACAAAAAAGCAATAAATAAAATAAATTTAAGTTATGATGGATTTGAATTTTGTTCAGAAATGATTGGAGAAATACATAAAAATAAACTAAGCTTTAGAGAAGTTCCAATAAGAGTAATATATTCAAATCATTCAATGAAAAAAGGACACGGACAAAATTTAGCAAATGGAATTCAAATGGTTTGGAGATTTTTAAAGAGGAAGTTTAAATGAAAATAATTATTTTTCCTGGAAATTTTTTGCCTTTTGTCGGCGGTTTAGAAACTCACGTCGATGAATTTGTTAAATATTTATCTTCAAAAGGAAAATATGAAATAACTATATTCGCACCAAACATCGGCGGAAAAGAAAAAGAAACAATTCATGAAAATGTAAAAGTTTTAAGATATCCTGCTCATGAAGTTGTTAAAAATTTTACAAAACCAAAAATATTTAGTTTAAAATTCTGGAAAATGTATTTTTCACTTTATTCTAACAAATATGATTTAGTTATGACAAGAACAAGATTTTTTCCAAATTCAACATTGGGAATGATATTTGCAAAATTCAGATTTAAGACAATACCCTTAATGCATGTAGAACATGGAAGTGAGTTTGTTAAGTTGGAAAGTAAATTTAAATCATTTGTTGCAAAAATTTATGATTTAACTTTAGGTAAATTGTTATTTAAATTAGCAGATACTAATATCGCAATATCAAATGATGTAAAAAAATTCATTTGTAGAAATTTTGTGAATTGCAAAAAAGAAAATATTCCAATAATACACAGAGGAGTAGATTTTGAATTATATGATAAAATTACTTCTGAATTAAAATTTAAAGATAAAATAATTCTAGGTTCAATTTGTAGATTCTACAAATGGAAAGGACTAGAAAACTCAATTTTAGCCTTTAAAAATTTACCTTCAAATATCAAAGATAAATGTGTTTATTTAATTGCAGGATATGGCGAAGATGAAGAAAAATTAAAGAAATTAGCATTAGGCGAAGATGAAATTAAATTCTTAGGTAAGAAAAGTTTTTCCGAATCAATAGCCTTAATGAAATCTTTCGACATATTTATTCATGCTTCATATCCAGGTGGAGGATTGTCAAATTCATTATTACAAGCAATGTATTGTAAATCAGCTATAATTGCTTCTCCAAACGAAGGAGCAACAGACGTTATTAATTCTGAAACAGGAATACTTTTAAAAGATAATTCTTCTAAAGAAATTTCAAGAGCAATAATAGATTTAATTGAAGACAGAAATAAACGAAAAGTTTTAGCTTTAAATGCTCATGATTATATTAAAAATAATTTCAATTGGAATGACGTTGTAAAAAAATATGAAAAAGAATTTGAAATATTGGTGTATTAAATGTGCGGAATAAATGGATTTAATTTCAAAGACACAGTTTTAATTAAATCTATGAATGAAAAAATAAAGTATCGTGGACCTGATAGTTCAGGAAATTTAAGTTTTGATGATGTAACTCTTGGACAAGTAAGATTATCGATAATTGATTTATCTTCAAATGCAAATCAACCAATGTCTTACTTTCATCAAGGACACAAATTACACATAACTTTCAACGGAGAAATATATAATTATAAAGAATTAAAACAAGAGTTAGAAAAGAAAAATTACTTCTTTAAAACCACTTCAGACACAGAAGTAATTCTAGCATCTTATTTAGAGTGGGGAAAAGAATGCGTTTTAAAATTCAAAGGAATGTGGGCATTTTGCATATATGATCAAACAAATGAAGAATTATTTTTATCAAAAGATAGATTTGGAAAAAAACCACTTTATTATTATAAAGATTTAAATAAATTTTATTTTAGTTCAGAAATGAAAACATTAATTCCATTCTTATCAAAAAAAGAAATAGATAAAATTGCTTTAGAGCAAATATTTACATATAGATTTACATTTGATGAAAGAACAATTCTAAAAGGTGTGAAAAATTTCTTACCAGGACATAATATGATTTTCGATTTAAAGAAAAAGAAAATTAGTTTTTATAAACAATATTATTCATTGAAAATAAAACCATCAGAAATAACTTTTGAAAAAGCAAAATCAAAATTAAAAACATTATTACAAGAAAGCGTTGGATTAAGAATGGTATCAGACGTTCCAGTAGCTTCATTGTTGTCTGGAGGATTAGATAGTTCAATCGTAACTTTATTAGCTAAAAAACTAAATCCAAATTTACATACATTTTCAATAGGTTTTGATACAACAAATGAACTTCCCTATGCAAAGTTAGTAGCAGATAGATTAGGTACTGAGCATCATGAAATTCAAATAGATAAAGACTCAATGTTAAAATATATTGAAGATATGATCTATCACATGGACGAACCAATAGGCGATCCAGGATTTTTACCAATATTTGTTTTATCCAAAGAAGTTTCAAAATTTAATAAAGTTGTGTTGTCTGGCGATGGAGCAGACGAAATATTCACAGGCTATGACAGATATAAATTATTAAATTATTCATGGTTAAGTAAATTGGTATTTTTTAAATCAAAAAATCCTTTATTAAAAATTCTTTATAATATGAAAGGAAAGTCATATTCAGAATCATTCTTAGAAATAACTAGAATTTTCGATAAAGAAGAATTAGAAAAATTAAATTTAAATGAAAGATTACCTTCTATTAAAGCTGAGAATTTAGCTGAAATTCAAAAATTCGATGTTGAAAATTTGCTTTTTAAAGACTTTTTTATGAAAGCAGATAAAATGTCATCAGCTTTTGGATTAGAACAAAGAACACCTTTCATCGATTATGAAATAATAGAGTTTGCATTTTCATTACCTTTGGAATTTAAATTAAAACTTTGGAATGAAAAAAGAATATTAAAGGAAGCTTTTAAAACAGAATTACCTAAGCAAATATATAAAAGAAGAAAACATGGTTTTAACGTTCCAATAGATTATTGGTTTGAGAATGTTTTAAAAGATAAATTAATTAAATTATTAAATAAAAATAAACATGGACTTTATAATCAAGATTATGCTTTGGAATTGTTGAAGGATTTGAAGAATTGTAAATCTAATTTTAAGTTAAGAAATGTTATTGCTCAGAAACTTTGGATGATATTAGTGTTTGAAATGTGGTATGAGAGGTTTATGTAAGATGAATTTTAAAGTTTCTTTAATTAAATCTTTAGAATTTATGAACTTAATTACAAACAAATTAATCATCAAGAAACAAATTAATTATCAAGCTGAGTTTAAAAAAATTGCTTTGATTTCTACAAAACCTTTAGGTATTGGAGATCTAATTATGAGTACTCCTTTCATAAAAACATTAAGAAAAAGTTTTCCTAAAGCTAAATTACATTTAATTACAGATAAAGATTTGTTTGAACAAGTAGATGAATTGGATAAGATTCATTTAGTTAAAGGTTCTTTAACTTCTCTAAAAAAAGAATTTTCTAAATTAAAAAAAGAAAACTATGATTTAGCAATAATTATGAATCGAGGCGTTAATCAATATATTTATGCAAAAGCTTTAAAACCAAGATTTGTTTTAGGTTATTTTGGAGGATTTGAAGTTCTTTCTAACTTTAAATTAAAAAAACATTTGAAATTTGATAAAAACGGACATTTTTCATATATGGCTTTGAATATAGCATCCTCATTAGGATTAAACTTGGAAAAATCTTTAATTAAACCTAAGTTTTCTGAAAAAACTAAACAAAATGTTCAAAAATTTGTAAACTCTTTAAATTTAGATAAGAAAAAAACAATTGCATTAAATCCTTTTGTTCTTTGGGAATCTCGAAGATGGGATGAAAAAAATTATATTAAATTAATTGAGAAATTAAATAACAAATTTAATGTAATTTTATATGGTGGTTCTGATGCGGTAGACTTAAACCAAGAAATAGAACAAAAATCAAAATATAAACTTTATAATATTACTGGAAAATTAAATTTGAAAGAATCTTTAGAAATTTTAAATTATGTGGATTTATTTATCTCTGCAGATGCAGGCCCTATGCATTTTGCATTTATGATGAATATTCCTACAATCTCATTTTTTGGTCCAGTAAATCCAAATCAAAGATTGCCTATAATTAATGGAAAAAATAAAGCTTTTTGGGATAAACCAAAACAAATGTATAATTATGAATCCGAATACATTGATTATAAATTAAATGGTTTAAATAAAATAAAAGTTGAAAATGTTTATAAAGAAATAAATAAGTTTTTTAAAGAAGGAAGGTTTTAGATTAAAATGAAAACAAGAGAAGAAATATTAATTCCTTTAATAAAAAATAAATCTGTTTTAGATTTAGGTAATTCTTGGGGAGATTTCAAAGATTTAATAAACAAATTTGCAAAATCATACGAAGGTGTAGATATTGAAAAAGGAGCAACATATCAAGCTGATTTAAATAAAACTTTAAATCTTAAGAAAACATATGATGTTATAGTTGCAGGAGAATTAATTGAACACATAGAAAATACAGGAGTTTTTTTAGATAATGTTAAAAAACATCTTAAATCAAATGGTTTATTTATTTTATCAACTCCCAACTCAACATCTTTTAGATTTCATTTTTACGCTTTTTTTGGTAAAGAACCTGAATATTCAGGGCATATTAAATATTTTTCAAAAGATTCTTTAAAATTATTACTTTCAAAATATTTTAAAGTTAAAAAAATAGGATTTTGTAATTTAACAACAAATATTCAAAATAAAAATTTAAGTTGGAAAATTAAATTTAGACTAGAAAATGGAATTGGAAATATTATTCCAAGATATAGTCCAAATCTTTATGCGGTGTGTAAATTAAAATGAATGTAACTTTAATTTCATGGTATTTTCCATCATTTATTGGTGGTGCGGAAAAATCAATTCTAAGTGAGTTGAAAAAATATAAGAATAAAGGACACAATTGTCAAGTTATTTCATTTGATGAATACTATAAAAAAGGAGAATTTAACATAGAAGGAATAAAAGGAATTAATATTCCATTAAAACATAATGTATCAAGATATTTAACAATTATGTTGAAAAAAAGTTTTATTATAAAACAAATAAATAAAAATTTAAAAAAATCAAATTTAATATTAACACAATCATTTATGGCACCTTATGTTGCAAAAATAGCGAAAAATAAAAATATTCCATATAATTATTATTTAAGAGATGAAAATAATCTAAATGAATTTTATAATTACGAAAAAGGATTTAGATATTTTCTAAAAATATTAAAAGACATGTTTGAATTTATACCTAAAAAATATTACTCAAAAAATAATGTATTTGCATTAAAAAATGCTTCAAAAGTCATTTCAAATTCTAAATTTATACAACAATTACTTTTTAAGAAATATAAAATAAAATCATCTATTATATATCCAGAAGTAGATTATTCTAAATTAAATAAAAAATTAATGGAAAAAAATCCAAAATACATAACTTTAATTGGTGGAGGAAATGCTATGAAAGGATACGACATAGTATTAAAAATAGCAAAAAAACTTCCAAATGAAAAATTTTTAATTGTTGGACAATATAAAAAAATAAAAATTTCAAAAAACATAACTTTTATGCCTATGCAAAAAGACATTATGAAAGTTTATTCAAAAACAAAAATACTCTTAGTTCCTTCTAGATGGAAAGAAGCTTTTGGAAGAGTAGTTTTAGAAGCACAATATTTAGGAATACCAGTAATTACAAGTAATCAAGGAGGATTACCTGAAGCCAACAAAAATAAAAATTTAATAATTGAGGATTTAGAAAATACTCCTATTTGGATTAAAAAAATTCAAGATGTAATTAATAAATAATTAGGTGATTATTTGCAAAAAACAATAAAAAATGAATCAATTTCAGAACAAAATATTATTTATAATAATAGAGATTTTAAAAAATATAAAAAACATCGTTTAAAAAAAATATTAAAATTTTTATCAAAAAAAAATAAAATAAATTTACTGGATGTTGGTTCTGGAAGAGGACACTTTTTTGAAGAAATAAATAAATACATTCCAAATATAAATTATATTGGTGTTGATTTTTCTGAAAAACAAGTTGAAATAGGTAAGAAAAATGGTTTAGATATTAGAAAGCAAGATTTAACCAAAAAATGGAATTTTAAAGATGAATCATTTGATGTTGTATTTGCATCAGAGATTATTGAACACATTTTTGATACTGATTTTTTTGTTTCTGAAGCAAATAGAGTTTTAAAAAAGAACGGAATTATAATTATAACAACTCCTAATGTTGCTTCTTTAGGAGATAGATTGAGACTTTTATTTGGAAAATTACCTTCTGCTTTGGAAAATAGAGCTTCATTAAATCATTCAGGCCATATAAGAGCATTTGTAAAAAAAGACTTAATTAATTTATTAAAAGACAATAATTTTAAAGAAATATATATAACTGGAAGAGATTTTTATCTTCCTTTAATCAAACATAATACATTTATATTGGGAAAAATAAATGATTTTTTATCAAATTTATTTCCATCACTATCGGCAGGGTTTATAGCTCTAGCTAAGAAAAAATGAAAAAAATATTTATATTAAACTCAGACTTTGGCGAACAAATAGGTGCAAGAGCATCTCACATAACTAAAAATATAACTAAAAGTGAATCAATTATATTTGCACGTTCATTCAAGAAAAATTTACAATATAAATATAATATAAAATCAATATTTCCTTTCGCTAAATTATGTATGCAAGGATTAACTGCAATACCTATATATATTTATAAGAAATTTCCTGCAAATGAAATTAAAAATAAACTATTTGAATATTTTCTTTTAAGAAAATTAAATAAAACTAATTTTAAAGAAATTGAATTAATTCATTCTTGGAACTTTCTTCCTGAAACATATAAATATATTAAAACTTCCAATTCAAAAATAAAAATAATCCAAGATGTTCCAATAGCACTACCAAACATTCTAAATAAAATTAAAGAGTTTAATATTTTATTCAAGGGAGAATCAACAAAAACATTAAATTTCATAAAAAATTCATTCAAATATGTAGATTTATTTATAGTTCCTTCTCAATTTGTTAAAGATTCATTATTATTAGAAAAAATTCCAGAAAACAAAATAAAAATAATTCCATTTGGAGTTGATTCCAATAAATTTAAACCACAAAAAAATAAATCAAAAAATTTTCAAGTTGCATTTTCAGGAAATGTCAACAACAGAAAAGGAATAAAATATTTAATTGAAGCTTGGAAACAACTTAAAGATAAAAAACAACTATCACAATCAGCAAAATTAAATTTATATGGACGAGTTTATCCAGAAACAAAAATTTATTTAAAAAATTCAAGTAAATATAATATTTTCCCACATGGACACATAGATTTAATAAAAGAATTACCTAAAAATAGCATTTACGTTTTTCCATCATTAATGGAAGGTTCTGCAAAATCAGTTTATGAAGCAATGGCTTGTGGATTACCAATAATAACAACATATAATGCAGGTTCAGTTATTCAAAATGATAAAGAAGGAGTTATAATTCCAATACAAGATGTAAATTCTATTAAAGAAAAAATATTATTTTTTTACAATAATAGAAACGAAATTGAAAAATTTGGAAAACAAGCAAGAAAAACAGCAGAAAAATATACATGGGAAAGATATGCTAAAACTATAAATAATATATATAAAGAGGTGCTGAAGTGAAACTACTCTACGTCCACAATTCAGACTTTTCAACATTTTCAGCAAATAAAATGCAAGTTACAAACATGTGTAACGCATTTAATAAAAATAAAGTAGAAACAACATTATTATCTTTTAAAACAAAATCAAATAATTTCTTCAAATTCAACAAATCCATAAAAACCATATTTCTAAAACCATCTAAATCATACTACACAAGAACATTACAACTATTTAACAAGTTTAGAAAATTAAACTACAACTTTATTTTTTCAAGAGATTTATTTTTTACATATTTAACATTAACATTTTATCCAAAAAAACACATAATCTACGAATTACATCAAATTCCTAAAAATCCAATTTGGAAAATACTATTTAAATTAACTTTTAAAAAATTAAAACATTTAATAGTAATAAGTGAAGGAATAAAAGAAGAACTAATCAAACAAGGTTTTAACAAAAATAAAATTATAGTTTTTCATGATGGTGTAGACTTAGAAAAATTTAATATAAAAATATCTCAATCAGAAGCAAGAAAGA
>JBFXLI010000003.1:30913-69047 GCA_050187915.1 Candidatus Woesearchaeota archaeon | reverse complement strand
CTTCCTTTTGTTGAAAATGAAAGCATAGCAATTTTAGGTTTAACACCATATTCACCAATAGATTCAGCTGTACTTATTGCAATAGTAGCAAGTTCATCTGCAGTTGGATTTTTAACAAAAGCACAATCAGCAAAAAAATAATCTTTTTCTGGAGTAGACATTAAAAAATAACTTGAAGCAGTTGTTACATTTTCTTTTGTTTTAATTATTTGCAGTGCAGGACGTATAGTTTCAGAAGTTGTATGAATAGCACCTGAAACCAAACCATCAACATAATTTTCTTTTAATAACATAGTCGCAAAATAATTTTCATTTTCAATTAATTTTTCAGCTTCTTGCAAAGTCATTCCTTTATGTTTTCTTAATTCATATAATTTATTTGCAAGAGTTTTTTTATCATAATTTTTAATATTTATAATTTCAACATCAGGAAAATTTAAATTTATTTTTTTATTTTTTTCAAGAATAACAATTTTTGCAATTTTTTCTTTTAAAATAATTTTTGCAGCTTCAATAATTCTTTCATCATCACCCTCAACCAATAATATTTTTTTAGGATTAGATTTTGCCTGTGATTTTATTTTTTCAATTAAATTCATTTACATCGACTCTCTTTTTATATATTTAGTGTGTAGTAATTCATGAGCTTTTTTACCACCAAACTCACCAATGTAATCTTTATATATTTTTAAAGCACTCGGATTTAAATGAGATTTTCTAAGTTTCTTTTTTCTATCTTCATTATTTAAAGCTTCAGCTCTTTTATTTAAAACTTCATCATCTTCATATCTAGGTTGTCCTCCACCACCAACACAACCACCATAACAAGCCATTATTTCAATAAAATGATAAGGACAAGTTCCTGCTTGAATTTGTTCCATAATTTTTCTTGCTTCACCTAATGTATGTACTGCTGCTGCTTTAATTGTTTCTTTTCCAATTTTAAATTCAAATTCTTTTAAAGTTTTTAATCCTCTGATTTGTTTAAATTCAATATCAGAATTATCTTTACCAGTTATAAAATCAGCCGCAGTTCTTAATGCTGCTTCCATAACACCACCCGTTCTACCAAAAATATCGCTAGCACCAGTACTTTCACCCATAGGATTATCAAAATTAGAATCTTTTAAATTTTCAAAGTCAACACTAAATTGTTTTATTAATTTTGCAAGTTCAACCGTAGTTAAAACAAAATCAGTATCATGCTTCAATTCACTTCTTGTAATCTCAAATTTCTTAGCAGTACAAGGCATAATATCAACCATAACAATATCTTCAGGTTTAATCTTCATTTTTTTTGCAAAATAAGTTTTTACAAGTGAAGAAGTCATTGCTTGAGGACTTTTACAAGTAGACATATGTTCAAGTTCTTCATAGAAAAATTGTTCACCGAATTTAATCCAAGCAGGACAGCAAGTACTAATTAAAGGAAGATTTTTTTTCGATTTAAATCTTTTAATAAATTCAGTAGCTTCTTCAATAATAGTTAAATCCGCACCAAAATTAGTATCAAAAACTTTTTTAAATCCAATTTGTTTTAAAGCACTAACCATCTTACCAGTAACAGCAACACCTGCTTCCATTCCAAAACATTCACCAAGTGACGCTCTAATAGATGGAGCAGTTTGAGCAATAACATATTTTCCAGAATTTAAAATTTCAATAACTTCATCTAAATTAGTTTTTTCTCTTAATGCACCAGTAGGGCAAACAATTACACATTGTCCACAATTAACACAAGAACTATTATTCATAGGAACATTAAATGGAGTAGTTACAGTTGTATAAAATCCTCTGTTTTCAAAACCAATAGCATTTACAGTTTGAACATCTTGACACATTCTTACACATCTACCGCATAAAATACATTTACTATTATCTCTAACAATAGAAGTACTTGAAAAATCAGGAACACTAATTCTTTTTTCACCTTCAAATGGAATTTTTTCAATACCATATTCTTCAGCATATTTTTGTAATTTACATTTTAAATTATGAGAACAAGTCAAACAACTATAATCATGATTCGCTAAAATTAATTGTAAATTAGTTTTTCTATCTTTTAAAATTCTAGGAGTGTGAGTTCTAACAACCATACCTTCTCTTATAGGAGTAGAGCATGAAGTAACAGGTTTAGATATTCCTTCAACTTCAACAATACAAAGCCTACAAGCACCAACACTTTCAAGTCTCGGATGATAACATAAATGAGGAATTCTTATATTAAATTTTTTAGCGACATCAATAATTTTATCTCCTTCATTACCTTCAACATCAATGTCGTTTATTTTAAATTTTATTTTTTTATTTTTCATTTTAATTTTTAGTTATAGCATTAAAATGACATGCTTCATAACATCTACCACATTTAATACATTTATTTTGATCAATAACATGCCTTTCTTTAGGTTCACCACTTATAGCACCAACAGGACAAACTCTTTTACAAGCACCACAACCAATACAATTAACTTCAATAAAATATTTAAGTAAATTTTCACAAACTCCTGCTCTACAAGTTTTATTTACAATATGTTCTTCATATTCATTTCTAAATTCTCTTATAGTAGATAAAACAGGATTAGGTGCAAATTGTCCTAAACCACATAAAGAATTTTCACTAATAAATTTAGCTAAATCATTTATTTTATCTATATCTTGAATAGTACCATTACCTTTAGAAAGTTTAGTTAACATCTCAAGCAATCTTTTTGTTCCTTCTCTACATGGAACACATTTACCACAACTTTCACTTTGAGTAAACGAAATAAAATATTTAGCAGCATTAACCATACAATCTTTTTCATCCATAACGATGAAACTTCCAGAACCCATAATAGTTTTAAGTTCAGCCATAGATTCATAATCTAAAGTTGCATTGAAATTTTTAGGAACAACACAACCACCAGCAGGACCACCAGGAAATAAAGCTTTAATTTTTTTCTCAGTATTTGAACCACCACCAATATCATACAAAATTTCATGTAAAGTAATTCCAAAAGGAACTTCAATAACTCCTGTTCTTTTTATTTTTCCACTTAAACATAAAATTTTTGTTCCCTTTGTAAATTTAGAACCAACTTTAGAATATTCTTTCACACCAATTTGCATGATTGTAGCAACATGTCCCCAAGTACCAACATTATTTACAACAGTAGGTTTTTCATTAACTCCTTTTTCAGCAGGAAATGGAGGACGAGGTTTTGGATTTCCTCTTTTACCTTCAATACTTTGAATTAATGCAGTTTCTTCACCACAAACATAAGCACCAGCACCAGTAATAATATCTAAATCAAAATTAAAATCTTCAATATTTAAAATTTTTTTACCAAGAAGTTTATTTTTTTTCGCAATTTCAATCGCAAGCTTTAAAGTTTTTATCGCCAAAGGATATTCAGATCTAGTATAAATAATACCTTTCTCAGCACCAGTAGCATAAGCACCAATAATTAAACCTTCAATAATTTTAAAAGGATCACTTTCCATTAAAGTTCTATTCATAAAAGCACCAGGATCTCCCTCATCACCATTACAAACAATATATTTTTCGCCAGATTTATTACTGATAAATCTCCATTTTTTAGCAGTAGGAAAACCAGCACCACCTCTACCTCTTAAACCAGCTTTATCAATTTCATCAATAACATCTTCAGGATGCATTTCAATACATTTCTTCAAACCAGAAAAACCACCACGAGAAATATAGTGATCTAAATTTAAAGGACTAATAATACCACAATTATTCATAACTAATTTTTTTTGTTTTTTATAAAAAGGTAAATCATTAATATCATTACAAATAAATTTTTCATCATAAATAGTTTTATTTTTAATATTTTTAACAAGTTCTTTTACATCCTCTTTTTTAACATTACCATAAATAAATTTTTTATTATTTTGAACAACAGTAACAATTGGTTCATTATAACACATACCAATGCAACCAGTTTCAATAATAGGAATATCAAGATTAAATTTTTTTAATTCTTCTAATACTTCTAATGCACCTGCAGAAATACCACAAGTAGCAACACCAATCGTAATTCTGTCACTTTCCAATTCAGGAGCTAACTTCATCTCTTACTCCGTGCGAGCTGAGCACTCATTTTCATTCGTTGTTTCATTTTAAATTCTCAATAATTTTTTCAATTTTTTCTTTTGTAAGTTCACCATAAATATTATCATTTACCATCATAGCAGGTGCTCTAGCACAAGCACCAATACAATTAACAATCTCTAAAGAAAATTTAAAATCATTTGTCGTTTCACCAGCTTTAATTTTTAAAATATTTTCCAAATGCTTTAATAATTCTGGAGATTTTTTAACATTACAAGCAGTTCCATTACAAATTTTTATAATATTTTTACCTTGCTTTTCAAATTTAAAATTTTTATAAAACGTAGCAATACCAGTAAGTTCAATTAAAGGAATATCAAGTTCTTTTGAAAGTTTTATGAAATTTTCTTTACTAATATAGCCGAATTTATTTTGTATTTCTTCCAATAATTCAATAGTATTTAATTTTTCATGCTTTTCTAAATTATTTAAAAAATCTTCTTTTAATTTTTTAAGTTCATCATTTGTTGGTTTTTCAATTCCAACATATTTTTGATATTTTAAAAATTTATTATCTTTTTTAACACCATGAAATAAATAGTAATAACTAATATTTTCTATAGATAAATGTCTCAGCTCCATGGTTTATTTTAGAAATTGTTTATTTATATATTTTTCCTATAAATAATGATTATAATATTGGTGGATTAGTGGCAATATAAATTAAAATCATACTTGATATAAACATAGCTAAACCAATAACAAAATCAAAGATAAATTTATATTTTAAAAGTTTTGCAGTTATTTCACCATATAATTCATCAAACATAAACATGTATTTGTTGTTTTTAATAGTATTTTTTTCAAAATTTCCATAAATTTCTATTTCATCTCCTTCTTGGATATAATACTCTTTTAAACGTTTATCATTTACTCTTCTTAATAAATCGGATTCTCTTTCATTCTTTAATTCAAGTTTATATTCGGTAATATCTAAAGATTTAATGGGATTATTAATTATATTTGTTAATTCATTTTTTAATAAATCAACATCTTCTTTAATTCTACTAGTTAATTTATATATTTTTTTAAACGTTAAATTAGCATCAATATTTAATGGATCAATTAAAATTTTTTTACTTCCATCATCTATATAAAATTCATTTTTACTTTGATAACTATACATTACATCCCAACTATGACGACTAGTGAAAGATAGGGTTCCCATAACTTCAATATCATATTTAAAATAAACACAATTTACATTACTAAAAGGAACTTTTATTGAATTTTTTCCAACAACTTTACCTTTAATATGTGTATAATTTTCTTTAATTTCAGAAATTTTTCTAAGAGGAACAGTTGTAATTAATTTATATTTTATAAATTCTTTACTACCTCTAATAAGTGTATAAATTCCAGCGCCAGATAATCCTAATGCCAATAAAATAACTGTTATCATGTTATTTAAAATTTATTATAACTATTTAATATTTTCTAAATATTAATTTCAAATATTTTTATTAATAATGAATATATATTAAATTAATAACAAATCGTAATTAAAAATTATAACTTTTAAAATATATTATTTTTCAAAGCATTTATATATTTTATTATTTAATTTAATGGCATGAACTTCATTACTAAACATTTTAACATAGTAGAAACAGAACTTTCATTCTTACAAGAAAACATAGAATTCTTCGCATATTTAGCAGTATGTTTTTTTATACCATTTGTATTAGGACATCCACAATGGTTAGTTGGAAGCATAGTAAATTGCGCTTTAATACTTGGTGCATTAAATCTAAAGTTTGAAAAAGTTTTACCTATAATATTAATACCTTCAATCGGAGTATTATCCGCAGGAATTTTATTTGGAACATACACAAAATTTTTACTTTACTTAATTCCATTTATTTGGATAGGAAATACAATAATTGTTTGGGGAATAAAATATTTAAATTTAAAACACAAAAATAATTATGCAATTTCATTATTAATTAGTTCAATTGCTAAAACAATATTTTTATTTTCTTCAATATCAGTGCTAGTTTTATTCAAAGTTGTTCCAATAGCATTATTAACTTCATTTGGAATTTTCCAATTATACACCGCACTTTTAGGTGGAGGATTAGCTTTTGGAATTCAAAAGTTAAAGAAAAAATTAATTTAAAAATCAAAATTAAAAAATTAAAACAAATTTAATAAGTTATATATTTTTAATTTAATTTCTTTATAATATTAAAACAAACACAAACCAACCCAATAAAATTCCAGGAACTAAATCTAAAATTTGATGTTGTTTAACAAACAAACAACTCAAAGCAATTAAAGCTATAAATCCATAAGCAAAATAAGATAAAGTTGGTAATAAAATAAGTCCAATTAATGTTGCAACAGAACAATGCATACTAGGCATACAATTTCTCCCATTGTCAATTCCTTGAACAAATTTAAGATATCTAGTAGATAAAGAATTAACCTTATATTTTCTCCAACTTGGTGGAACGGTACAAGGATAAAACATAAAAATTATTGCTTGAAAGGATAATAAAACAAGTCCTGCAAAAATTAAATTAACTCCTTCTTCAATTGAACTTATTGAAACAATAACATACCCCATCATAATATAATAAATAAAATTATAAATCCATATCCAACTTGGCCAAAATGGAATCTTATCATCAAGTTTTATTTTTAAACATCTTGTTTTAAAAAAATAATTATTTCTTTGTACCCAAAAAAATAATTGATATCCACCAGTTATTACAACTGCCATTAAAGAAGTAAACATCAAATATTGTTTGAAATTTAAACTAGAATTCATGAATTGAGTTCCTAAATAAATTATTGAAAATACAGGTACGCTTAAATATATTAAAATCATATATTTTGGTAAAATTCTAGTTTCAGTTTTATTTTCCAATAAGGAGTTTATTTTTTTTAATTGATTTATAATATTTTCTATTTAGAACTTTCTAATTTTTCTTTTGATTATTTCTTCATCCAACACACCATTTTGTACAGCATCACAATGAGTTATTGCAAATTTAACAGGCCCCATTTCATGAAAAGGATAATCTTTACAAATTTTTGGACGTTTATCATAAATTTTACACTTTAAATTTTTATCAAGATATTCACAACCATCCGTTAAATCATAATGATTATTTTTATCAATTCTATTTTTATCAAACATTTTTGCTTCTTCAGAAGTCAAAGGCAATTTTCCTCGTTTACAACACTTTGCCTTGCATGTGTTTATACAATATTCGCTCAAACGGCAATCCATATATTACCTTTTTATTACCAACTCGAAAGAAATAGCGATTTAATTAATAAAGCTTAGCTTTTTATATATCTAAAATATAACAAATATCATGTGGACAAAAAAACAAATTCTTCAACATAAAATTGCAGTAAAAAATTTAACAGAAATAAAAAATAAAGTTTTTGATTTAATAAACACAGAAAAATCTATTACAGAATATCAAATACAACAATTTATTTTACAAGAATACAAAAAAAGAAAAATGATTACAACAGATAAACCAATTGTGGCATTTAACGAAAGTGCTGCTTCACCACATTTTTGTCCAAAAACAAAATCAAAAAAATTAGAAAAAAATAATTTAATATTAATAGATTTATGGGCAAAATTAAATATTTCAAAAGCGCCATATGCAGATTTAACATGGGTAACACATAATGGAAAACCATCTAAAAAATTAAATGATGTTTTCAAAATTGTAATTAAGGCAAGAGATGAAGCACTAAAATTTATACAAAAAAATCTAAAGAAAAAAATACTTCCAACTGGATTTGAAATAAATGAAGTAACAAACCAAGTAATAATAAAAGCAGGATATAAAAAACACATAAAACATAGTACAGGACATTCAATAGGAACAGTTTCTCCACATGGAGTTTATGGTGCAATTTCAAGAAGAAATAAAAATCCTATAAAATTAAATTTAGGTTATACTATAGAACCAGGAATTTATATTGATAAAAAATTTGGAATTAGAAGCGAAATTGATTTTTATATAGATGAGAATTATAAATTAATAATAACGTCAGAAATGCAAAATAAATTATATTAATTATAGAATCTTTTTGTTGATTTAGTTTCTGGCCAAACTACTCCGATATCAGGTTTTCCAATTTTTTCATAATATTTTCTTAAGCATCTACCTAATATATGTAAAGATAAGGCTGAAAATTTATTAAAAATTCCTTCAAATTGATTTAATCTGTAGTAATATTGAGATAATTTTTTCATCGAAAGATTTCCGTATTGTAAATCAGGAAGTTTTTCTTTCAATTGTTTTTTTCCAACAAAAGATCTTTGCAGACTTAAATTCCAATCTTTAAAAGTTTCAACTTGCCTTGAAATATTATAAGCAGATTCAATAATTTCTTTATACCCTTGAGTAATTAAATCCAAATAACTATCTTCACATATTATATCTTTAGGCATCACTTCAACTTTTAAATTTTGGGCTAAGTCAAAAAGTTCTTTTATTTTAACCATGTAAAGACTTCCAGAAATCCAATTAATTTTAGTTATCTTCTCACTTTTTCTAAATCCTAAATATTTTCCTTTTAATGTGTTGGGTTCAAAATATTTTTTGCTTCCTCCAACTATAATTAAATTTTTATCTTCTAATCTTTCAGCTAAATTTTCTCCAGCTTTATTACAAATTAAAACATCACCATCACAAAACATAATTTTATTTTCTGATGATTCAGAAACAATCTTATTCCAGGCATTTGGTTTTCCAGGTTCAGAAGTTATTAAATTTATACTTTTCTCAACTTTAGCCATATCTTGAACTAAATTATATGTATTATCAGAAGATCCATTTACACAGATATGTATTTCTTTGGGCGAAACACTTTGATTAAGAACGCTTTCAATAGTTTGAATTATTGTATTTTCTTCGTTTCTAACAGGTATACCTACTGAATAAGCCAAATTCATAAAATGAGCAAAATTAGACTTGATTTATAAATTTTTACTTGAACACTACCCCATTAACTTTATAAATAAAACCATTCTAAAACTTATCAAAGAAGGTGTTTTGAATGGAAAAAAAATTCATAATTTGCGATGGAAATCAAGCAGCAACTAATATAGCTTACAAATTCAGTGAAGTAGCAGCAATTTATCCAATAACACCATCTTCTCCAATGGGTGAATTAGCAGATTTATGGGCTTCTCAAGGCAAATTAAACCTTTTAAGTACAGTGCCTAAAGTACAAGAAATGCAATCAGAAGGTGGCGCAGCAGGAGCAATACATGGTTCTTTAACAGCAGGAGCTCTAACAACTACATTTACAGCTTCCCAAGGACTTCTTTTAATGCTTCCAAATATGTTTAAAATAGCAGGAGAAATGCTTCCAACAGTATTTCATGTAGCATCTCGTTCTTTAGCATGTCAATCTCTTTCAATTTTTGGAGATCATTCAGATGTTATGGCTGCAAGAACAACAGGCTTTGCACTTTTATCCTCAGCAAACGTACAACAAGCACAAGACTTAGCAGTAATAGCTCATTTAGCAACACTAGAATCAAAAATTCCATTTCTTCACTTCTTCGATGGATTTAGAACATCGCATGAAATAAAAAAAATAGAAGAAATAAATGATGAAACTTTAAAATCAATGATAAATGAAGAATATATTAAAAATTTCAAATCAAGAGCAATAAATCCAGAAAAACCATTTGTAAAAGTTGGAGCACAAAATCCAGATGTTTATTTTCAAGGCAGAGAAACAGTAAATAAATACTATGATGTAACTCCAGAAATCGTAGAAAAATATATGAAATTATTTGAAGAAAAAACAAAAAGAAAATATGAATTATTTGAATATTATGGAAGTCCAACAGCAGAAAAAATAATTATTGCAATGGGTTCAGGTACGGATACAATAAAAGAAACATTAGATTACCTTAATGATAAAAAATTAGGATGTTTGATAATACATTTATATCGTCCATTTTCAATAAAACACTTTATAGATAAAATTCCAAAAACAATTAAAAAAATTGCTGTATTAGACAGAACAAAAGAACCAGGTTCAATAGGAGAACCACTTTATCTTGATGTAGTTACTTCATTAAACTCAACAAAATTAAAACCAGAAATTTATGGAGGAAGATATGGTTTATCTTCAAAAGAATTTACACCTTCAATGGTAAAATCAATTTATGATTTCTTAGATGATAAACCTCATCACAATTTTACAGTTGGAATCACTGATGATGTAACAAATCTTTCAATTCCAATAAAAGAAGAAATTTCAACAGTAGATAAATCTACAATACAATGTAAATTTTGGGGATATGGTTCAGATGGAACAGTAAGTGCAAACAAAAACACCATAAAAATAATTGGAGAAACTACAAATAAATTCATACAAGCACATTTTGAATATGATTCAAAAAAATCAGGAGGAGTAACAATTTCTCATTTAAGATTTAGTGATAAACAAATAAATTCAGAATATGATGTAGAAAATTCAGATATAATTGCGCTTCATAAATGTTCTTATATAAAAAAATATAATATATTAAAAGGAATAAAAAAGAATGGAATTTTCTTAATTAATTCACATTACAAACCTGAAGAATTATTTGAAAATTTACCTGAATTAATGCAAAAACAAATAATTGAAAATAATATTAAAGTTTATACAATTAACGCATTAGAAATAGCAAAAGAAGTAGGACTTGGAAACAGAATAAATACTATAATGCAAACAGCATTTTTCAAATTAGCAAACATAATTCCATTTGATGAAAGTTTAAAATTAATAAAAGAACACACTAAAAAAACATTTGAAATAAAAGGACAAAAAGTTGTAGATATGAACATAACTGCAATAGATATGGCAATAAATTCAACATATGAAGTTCCAATAAAACAAACATCAAAACATCTAGAGTTACAAAATCTAATTCCTGAAAATAGCGATGAATTCACTAAAAATGTAGTTTTACCAATAATGAAATTAGAAGGAAATTCAATTCCAGTTTCTCAAATGTCTTTTGATGGAACAATACCAACAAATACAACAAGACTTGAAAAAAGATGTGCAACGGATATGGTTCCAGTATGGGATAAATCAAAATGCATACAATGCGGAATGTGTTCATTCGTTTGCCCACATGCAGCAATAAGAACAAAACAAATACATTCAAAAGATTTAGAAAATTCACCAAAAACATTTGAAACATTAGATGTAAAAAATCAAAATGATTTAAAATTTAAAGTTCAAGTTTATCCAGAAGATTGTACAGGTTGTACTCATTGTGTAAAACAATGTCCAACAGGTGCATTAAGAATGATAAGTATAGAAGAAGCTTTTAAAAACAATGAATCAGAAAATGAAAAATTCTTTGATAACTTACCAGATAATATTTTAGATGGCGCAATTCCAAACACAATAAAAGAAAGTCAACTAAGAAAACCATTTTTTGAATTTTCAGGAGCCTGTTCAGGATGTGGAGAAACACCTTACATAAAATTAGTAACACAATTCTTTGGAGATAGAATGATAATTGCAAATGCAACAGGTTGTTCATCAATATATGGAGGAACATTTCCAACAATACCATTTTCAGTAAATAAAAATGGAGAAGGACCTGCTTGGGCAAATTCATTGTTCGAAGATAACGCAGAATATGGTTTCGGAATGAGAATAGCAATAAATCAAATAAGAAATTCATTGAAAGAAAAAATAAAAAAATTAATTGAAATAGGAACAACAAAGGAATTAAAAGAATTATTAGAAAAATTACTACAAAATTACAATAAAACAAACGATGAAACAAAAAAATTAGTTCAAGAAATAAAAAAACAATTACAAATAGCATCAAAAGAAGTTTATGGTGAAAGCGAACCAATATTAAAACAAATAATTCAACAACAAAATTATTTAATGGAAAAAAGTGTTTGGATAATAGGAGGAGATGGTTGGGCTTATGATATAGGATTTGGTGGCTTAGATCATGTGGCATCACAAAAGGAAAATGTTAATATTTTAATTTTAGATAACGAACAATACGCAAACACAGGAGGACAATGTTCAAAATCAACACCAAGAGGAGCAACAGCAAAATTTGCAATTTCAGGAAAAGAACAACCAAAGAAAAATCTAGGTTTGATGATGATGTCCTACGGAAATGTTTACATAGCTTCAATAAATATAGATGCAAATAAAATTCAAGCAATAAAAGCAATAAAAGAAGCAGAAGAATATGACGGACCATCAATAATAATTGCTTATTCAAATTGTATAAATCATGGATTAAATATGGAAGATGCAGAAAAAGTTTCTAAAGATGCAACTGCATCAGGCTATTGGCCATTATATAGATACAATCCAAAATTAGAAAACCCACTAACTTGGGATAGCCCAGAAAATTCTATAGAATTCAAAGATTATGTTGCAGAACAAAATAGATATAATATTCTTAAAAGAACAAATCCAAATCAAGCTGAAAAATTAATTTCGTTAGCAAAATTAGATAATGAATTCAGAGAAAAGATGATAAAAAATTTTCAAAATAAATGAGGTTTAAAAAATGGGATTTAGTGTAAAAGTAGATAAAAATAAGTGTATAGGATGTCAAACATGTACACAAGTATGTCCACAAGGCGTATTTGTAATGAAAGATGGAAAATCAGAACCAGTAAATGAAAAAAACTGTGTTGGTTGTCGAGCTTGTGAAGGTTCTTGTCCAACAGATGCAATAACAGTAACAGAAAAAAAAATAAAATAATTTATAATCCTCCTTTGTATATAACAACTTTTTCTTTTTCTTTTCCTTCTACTTTTTGAAGTTCAACATATTGATTTTTCTCAAATATATTTAATCTATTTCTTAAAGTTTGTTGAACAACAGGTTTTTCATTGTTACTAGTCATAGTATCTGTTAATATTTTATAAATTTGATTTATATTTTTTTGACCTGAATGTTCTTTTACAGTTTCTAAAATTAATTTATCAACATCATTTAATCCATCAGTCTTTTTTCTTGCATGATAACTTCTTTTATGAATATTTGAATTTGAATTTGGGTTTCCTATATCTCCTATTTGTTTATCATCTTCATCTAAACTTTCAATCTTTTTTGGACCATGAGTAATTGTAGTAACCATTTCATTGAATCCCTGACCATTCATTCTAAATAAATAACCTTCTTTATCAGCTCTTTTAACAACATAATCTAATTCTTTACTTGTTATATCTCTATTTTGTTCAATTATTTCTAAGATTCTTTTTTGACTTTTAATCCCTGAATCAATAATATGTTTTATTTCTTTTACATAAGTCATATATTTTTCATCATCAAGAGAAATATTATTAGAATTATATATTCCTATTTTTAGAGGTTTTCCCTTTCCAGGCATAGGTGTTCGTATAATGTCTTTTTCTTCCGTCATTCTCTTTAAATCTTTTACCGCAGTAAATTCAGAAACATTATATTTTTCTCGAATTTTTTCAACAACATCATTTTGCATTACTTCTCCTTGTTCTTGTATCATACTCAAGATAGCTTTCTTTCTTTCAGAATAATTTATTTCAGATTTATACTGACGTTCAGTTTGCTTAGGAACTTCCTCTGCTTCAAAATCATTTGTATGACTTGTTACGGGAGCAACAACTTTATCTTCTAAAGATTTTAAGTCAGGATGAAAAACAGAAATTATTTTATAAGTATCATTAATTTTTTTATCATTTGTTTTTATTTCACTTATTTCAGATTTAAAACCAATTTCATTAAAATAATTTTTCACACATTTAACTGAATCTTTAAGAATTTCTAAATCCAAAGTAGTTTTTATTACTTCTAAATCTATACCAACACTCCATATTCTAGAGTCAGGACTTTTTCCCATTTGTGTATAAATATCTTGAATTGCCTCATCAAATGCATGCGTTAAACTTTTTTTATCTTTCAAGCTATCTTGAGATTTTTTCAAATCTTCAGCTGTAGTAATTGGACCTATTGAAAGGTATAAACCAACAAGTTCATTTAAAATAGTTTCTCTATTTCTTCGATTTTCGTTCATTTTTATCTCCTCATAAATTTTTTTATTTTTAAAATTTTTTTCAACATTATCTTCTAAATTATTTTCTTCAATTTCAATATCTTCAAAAACAAAATTAATATTTCTATTTTCTCTTTGTTTTGCTAAATTTTCAATATATATTTCAGTTTGAGATTTATGTATAATATAAACAGGTTTTTTAGTTTCTTCTTCAACATCTTCTTCAACATTTTTTAATTGTTCTTTTTCTTTTCTAATTTTTTCTTCTTGAGCTAGCATTTCTCTTTCTTTTTCTAAAGATAATCTATCTTGCTCAGGCATTGGAACTTTTTCAATACAATACTCTAATCCTCTAGGACCTTTTTTAAGAGGACGAATTTTAACTTTCTTTTCTTTTACTTGTTCTTTAATTTCTTCAACTTCTTCTTTTCGTACTTCTAAAAAAACTAATCTATTATTTTTCTTTAATTCATCATATAAATCAACAACATAATCAATAGGATTTCTAGTTTTACGAACAAATTTTCTCTCTTGTAAATCAAATTCACCACAATGAAATTCACTACAAAGATGTTTTCTACAATAACAACCAATTTCTTTATCTTTAGCATCCCAAATATTATAGCTCCAATTATCTAAAGAAGTTACTTCATTTTCAAAAGTAGCAACTAAATTGGCATTTCTATCTATAATTGTAGTTCTAAATTCAGTTCTTCTAATACCTAAAATTGTGTCATTATTATATTTTTTAAATAAATAAATTTGTCCTTCAAAAGAAACATCTACAACATCACCAGAATTAATTTTTTCTTCATTACGGCTATTGATTAAATTTACTTGTTTATACTTATCATAATTTACTTCGTTATTATTATTTATTTTAGATTTTTTAACAAAATTTATATCTGAAATTTCATCCATTTCAGTTAAAACATCTTCTTCAGATAATTCTTCCAAACTCAAAAACATTTTTTCATTAGCATCATTATTTCTATTCAATCAAATTACCCTTTTATTTTTTATAATTATCAACAATTAATTCAAAAGCATTATTAAATTCAGTTGGAGTACTTTTTTTCAAATTTCCAGTTCTATCATTATAACAAATTCCAGGTTTTAAAGTTCTTTGATATTCGCAAGTCATATGAAGACAATGCCATCCTAAAAGTTTATTTTCTAAAATTTCTTCCTTCCCAACTTTCTTAGTTATAGTTTTATAAACTTCATAGCAAACACCTTTCTTATGATTTAAAGGATTTTTTAATTCTCCAATTTGTTGAGTTTTAGTTTCATCTAAATAAACTTTACCAATACCTGTTTGTTGTTCAGTTTCTATAAATATTTTTTCTCCTAAGATAGGTAGACTTTCTGAACGAAAAACTTCTTTACCTTGTTTACCTTCAAAAATAATTGAACTTTCTGTTTCGTTTTTTCCAAATTCCATATTAATCACTATGTTCTAATTTATATATTATCAAATCAAAATATTTCAAATTATTCATAAAAAGCAAACTTTTATTTGATTTATAAAACTTACTTGTAATCACTTATTACTAAAGTTTATAAATGAGTCTAAGAATGCAATTTTATGTTTGATTTCCTAAAAAAATATTTTACTTCAAAGTCTGAAAAAGTTTGTTCATGTGTCAAACCTAAGTTTGAAAAAATTTCTAGTTTAGAATATGCTTTCGTAAAGGAAGAAACATATAAATGCACTAGTTGTGACACACTTGTGTTGGAACAATCTAAGCTAAAACCTTATTCCGGAATGAGGGAATTTAGATATTTTCCTTAATTTTTTTCTTAAATGTAACAAATTCCCGTTAAGTTTAAAAAGAATATTCTTATCCTTTCTTCTAATTACATTCATGCCACGATCGCATACTCGAAGTGAAAATCCCTTCGGTCGCGTTCGTATCATTCATTACATTCATGCCACGATCGCATAACCCGGTATTGCGCTAGCCTTGAGAGCTGGTTCCTTTGGAATTCCCGGTTCAAATCCGGGTCGTGGCGCCATTTATTTTCTAACTGAGTGTGTTCGTTTAGATGGGGATTTGAACCTCCGGTTCACATAGTCACTTCGCTTTACTTCGTTCGTTGGTTAATCATAAATGATTAACAATCCGGGTCGTGGCGCCATTTTATTCTAAATATATTCTCAGAGATTATAATTTAATTAACTAACAAACGAAACAAATATAAATAAGTGTTTATTTTATTAAACATATGTTCAAAGAATTAAACATTTTAAAACTTTTCTTCGAAGAACCAAGAAGAGAATTTAATGTAAGAGAAATAGCTAGAATTTTAAAAATTTCTCCAGCAACAGCAAGCAAGGAATTAAAAGAACTTGTTGAAAAAAATATTTTGTCTTATAAAAAAGAACGAATTTATCATTTATATCAAGCAAATTTCAATTCAGAAGAATATAAAGATATTAAAATATATTACAACATACGAAAATTAAAAATATCAAATTTAATTAATGAAATAAATAAATTTTATTTGCATCCAACAATAATTTTATTCGGTTCATGTTCTAAAGGAGAAGACATAGAAACAAGCGATATTGATTTAGTAATAATTTCAGAAAAAACTAAAGAATTTCCTAAATTGAAAGAATTTGAAAAAATTTTAAATAAAGAATTACAAATATTTAATATTCGGAAAATTTCCGAAATTCCTAACAAACATTTAATTAACAACATCTTGAATGGTATTAATATTCAAGGTGGAATAAATGGATTTAACTGAATGTTTCAAAAAACAACAAATAATTAAAATTAATTTTAATGAAGATAAAGTAAATTCTTTAATTGAAATTTCTGATTTAAAAGAAGAAGTTGTTAAACAATCCATCATAACTGATAGAAATATATCTGTTTTTGTTTCTTTAGCATATGATTCTTTAAGAGAATTGTTGGAAGCAATATGTCTATTTAAATGCTATAAAGTTATTTCACATATTTGCATTGGAGCATTATTGAAAGAAATTATTATTGATTTTGATTATGTTTTTTTTGATGAAATAAGAAAAAAAAGAAATGGAATAAATTATTATGGAACTAAAATTGATTTTCAACAAGGAAAGAAAATAATACAAAAAATATTTAAATTCAAAAAAAAATTGATGAAAAATTTAAATTTGAAGAAGTAAGAAATAAATTATTTGAAATTATTTAAAATTCATCGCTTGGATTTTGTCTAACAGGAGAATTATCTGCTCCAGCAACAATTATATCATCAATTCTTAAAATTAAAACAGCAACTTCAGACGCACTAGTTAATGCTTGAGTTTTAACTTTCAAAGGTTCAACAATGCCTTCTTTTAAAGAATTTAAATGTTTTCCACTAAAAACATTAAGTCCTGCCCATTTGTTTCCTTTGTCATGAGCAGCATTTAAATCAGAAATAACATCAACAGGATCAAGTCCAGCATTTTCAGCCAAAGTTCTTGGAATAATTTCCATAGCATCAGCGTAACTAAGAACTGCAAGTCTTTCTTTTCCATCTAAACTTTCTGCGAATTTTTTAAGTTGTTTTGATAATTCAATTTCGGAAGCGCCTGCTCCACCAACAATTAATTTATTGCTTAAAGCAGAACTCACATTTCCTAAAGAATCATCAATAGCTCTTTTAATTTCATCAGCTAGATGTTCAGTTGTAGCTCTAACTAAAATTGTAACTGCTCTTGCATTTTTACAATTTCTAACAAAAGTCATCATTTCATCGCCAACTTTAACTTCTTCAACCAAACCACTTCTACCAATGTGTTCTTTTTGTAAATCATTAACACTATTTACAACAACAGCACCAGTAGCAGAACTTAATTTTTCTAAGTCAGATTTTTTCACTCTTCTTGTTGCATAAATTCCCTGTTTTGCAAGTAAATATTGAATAACGTCATCCACACCTTTTTGACAAAATACAACATTTGCACCAACAGAAATAATTTTTTCAACTTGTTTTTTCAACATGTTTTCTTCCATGTCTAAAAACTCTTGCAATTTTGAAGGATCCGTTATAGATATTTTACTCTCGGTTTCAGTAGTAGGTATTTCTAGAGCTCCACTGATAAGTGCGATTTTCGCATTGTTTATCTCACCGGGCATTGACGGATGAATTTTTTCCTTATCTATAACGATGCCTTCAATTAATTCAGTATTGTGAACAGAACTTCCAATTTTTTTCTCAACTTTTATATTTTCAATTTTATTTGAATCTTCTAAATGAGAAATTGCACCAACAACAATTTTTGCCAAATGTTCTTTTGCATCTTCTGCTACTTTTCCAGTCATAGAAGTCATTGCAAGTTTATGTAAAATAAGTTTATCTTTATCAGTTATATGTTCAGCAATTTCATTAAGAATTTTCTCAGATTCTCTTGCAGCTAATCTAAATCCTTTAATAATAATTGTTGGATGAATATTTTGTTCTAATAAATTTTCAGCTTGTTTTAATAATTCTCCAGCTAAAACAACTGCAGTAGTAGTTCCATCACCAACTTCTTCTTCTTGAGTTATTGCAATTTCAACAATCATTTTTGCAGTTGGATGTTCAATATTCATTTCACGAAGAATTGTAGCTCCATCATTAGTTATAGTAACTTCACCAAGAGCATTAACAATCATTTTATCCATTCCTTGAGGTCCTAAAGTTGTTCTTACTGTTTCACCAACAAGTTTTGCTGCTAAAATATTCATTCTTTGAGCAGTTCTGCCTACATCTCGAGAAGAACCTTCAGAAAGAAGAAAATTTTGATTGTTTTGCTTGTTGCTTGTCATAAAAATTGAAAATCTTATCTTGTTTAAATATCTTTTTGAATTACTTTTAAATAACTTTTAAATAATTAATAATTTTTTTATATTTTTTAATTTTATTGCTTTTAAAGCGTAATATTTAAATACTCTTTTAATTAAAATAATTACAAGACATTTAAAAGAGGTAGACATAATGGATGAAGGTTCTGAATACGAAATACTTCCTCACGAGGAATTAGAAAGATTAAGGCAAGAAGTTTCTGAGATAAAAAAGAATCCTTTAGGTAAGCATTATGAAGGTACAGATTTAGTAGATGCAGTACATAAATTAACTGAAACTATAAATCATATGAATAACATTTTTACAACTACAAATCAAGAAATGGCTGAAGAATTTAAATCAAATTCAATTAGAGGAAGTTTTGATAATATATCTTCACAAAATGAAGAAATAGCTAAAGGAATTTTAAGTGTTGCTCAATTAGTTCAAAAACAAACAGAATTATTAAATGATTTAATTGAAAAAGTACAAAATCAACCTGTAATGAATTCTGCTCCTACACATACACAACCAATTACACAACAAAATAATCAAGAGCAAAATACTAAATCTCCAAAAGATTTACAAAATATGAAAAATCCAAATGAAAATGTTTCAAATGAACCAAGTGATGAAAATTTATCAAATATGTCTTTAGATTTTCCTCCAATGGATTCAGATATGCCTCCAATAAATCAACCTCCTAAAAAAACAGGATTTTTTTCAAAATTTAAATAAAATGATACCTGCGTTGAAAAATTATTTATTTGCAAATTTAGTTAATTCTGCGTACAAGTTAGATAAATTTTCTTTAAAAGAAAAAAAACGAAAAGTAACTCCTAATAAATTAGATAAAGTTTCATTGAAAAACAAAGTAAAAATAAATAAATTAAGAACTAAAAAACAAAAATTAGAAAAATTAGAAGATTTATACAGAAGTGTTAAAAAAGTTGAACATATGACTTATCATATGGAACAAATTAATAAAATTGATTCTGAAACAGCATTAAAATATAAACAAACTATTAAATTAATTTTAGCTGAAATAGATAGAAAAAGAGTAACTTTCTTTTGAATTGATTATTTTATAAAAAATTAAAATAAAAAATTTAACCCATTGCTAAATCCATATTAGCAATTTTTGCGTTTCCTATACCTTCAATTTTTGCCATTTCATCACAAATAGCATCAAAATCTTTGTTATCAGAAACTTCATACATTGCATATATGATTAATTTTTTTAAACCAAAAGCAATAGGTTCTACTTTACTTTGCATTTCACCTTTAGCACCAGCAGTTTTTGCAATATCTAAAAGTTTATCTTTTAAACTTTCTATATTTACATCTGGAGATTCAGGCATAATTTCAAATGTTATAATTGCGTTAGCCATATTATTCACCTCAGAACTAAAATCAAATTAATTAGGTCCAACAAATCCGCATTGTGGACATGTGTATTTTACTACAATTTCTCTACATTTTCTACATCTAACAATTTCTTCTTTGCCACAACCTGGGCATTTGAATGAAGTAGAACCTTGATCATTAGTTAAAGGCACATTACAGGATGTACATTTTTTTGTTTGTGTCATAGAATGCTCAGAAGTTATATTTTCTTTATAAAGCTTTCTTATAATTTTAACTTATTTTATTTGTTAAGATAATTTTGTTAAGTTAAGTTTATAAATCACTTGATTGTTCTTGAAATTATAAAATGCCAGCTAAAACAACTAAAAAATCAGCAGAACCAAAAGAAACTAAAGTTAAAGCTACTAGAAAAAAGTCTACAACTACTAAAACTAAAGAAAAAGAAACAAATACTTTAACTACAGAAATTGAAATTCAACCATTAATAAATATAGGTTTAGTTGGACATGTAGATCATGGAAAAACAACTTTAACACAACAATTATCTGGAAAATGGACAGATACTCATTCTGAAGAAATTAAAAGAGGAATTACAATAAGATTAGGTTATGCAGATACTACTTTTAGAAAAGATCCAAATATGGAAATTCCATTTTGTTATACTACAAAAGAAAAACATCCAGTTTCTGGAAATGAAACAATTCCTGTAAGAAAAGTTTCTTTTGTTGATGCACCTGGACATGAAAGTTTAATGGCAACAATGCTTTCAGGAGCTAGAATTATGGACGGAGCATTATTATTAGTTGCAGCAAATGAAATTTGTCCACAACCACAAACACAAGAACATTTAATGGCACTTGAATTAAGTGGAATAAAAAACATAGTTGTCGTACAAAATAAAATTGATGTTGTATCCGAAGAAAGAGCATTAAGAAATTATAATGAAATAAAAACATTATTAGAAAAAAGTTCATTCAAAGATGCTCCAATAATTCCAATAAGTGCAAAACAAGGCGTTAATATAGATTTATTAATTGATGCTATAGAAACTTATATTCCAACTCCAAAAAGAAATCCTGATGCTAATCCTATGATGTTTGTTGCAAGAACATTTGATGTAAATAAACCAGGAGCACCACCAAATAAATTAATTGGTGGAATCTTAGGAGGAAGCATAATTTCTGGAAATTTTAAAATAAATGATGAAATTGAAATTCGTCCAGGAAGGATTGTTGAAGAAGCAAATAAACTTGTAGCAAAACCAATATTTACAAAAATAATAGGTATGCAAACCGGCGGAAAATTTGTAGATGAGCTTCATCCAGGTGGTAGTGTTGCATTATTAACTTCATTAGATCCATCAATTGTAAAAGGAGATCAATTAACAGGTTGTATTGTAGGACATAAAGATACTTTACCTCCAATTTGGAACGACATAGATTTAAAAGTTGAACTTTTAGAAAGAATTCAAAGTGTTGGTGAAGATTTTAAAATAAATCCTTTAATTAAAGGAGAAGTTCTTTTGTTAAATGTAAATAGTGCAAAAACTGTTGGTATGATAACTCATTTAGGAAAAGGAATTGCAACATTAAATTTAAGAATTCCAATTTGTGCAGCAGTTGAAGACAAAGTAACTATTTCTAGAAAACTTGGAAACAGATTCAGATTAATTGGTTATGGAATATTACAAGAAAAATAAATTTTAAAATTAATCTTCTTTTTTTAACCACCAAACTCCAAGATAAACCAAAGGAGTATCTAAAATAGCAAAAATAATCTTGAATATCCAATAAGGAATTATTAAACTAAAAATAAAACCAACACTAAACTTTGGACTAATATTATAAAACGCAATAAACATAAATATTGTTGTATCAATAAATTGACTAACAATTGTAGAAACATTATTTCTTAACCACAAATATTTATCTTTTGTTTTTTTCTTAATAAAATCAAAACTCCAAACATCATGTAATTGACTAATCATAAAAGCAATAATGGATGCAAAAGTCATTCTCAAAGTAGCACTAAATATATTTGAATAAGCTTCTTGATTACCCCAAGTAATGTTAGCAGGTGCAATTATAGAAAAATAAATCATAATTAAAGAAACAACCATAACAAAAATTCCAATATATACAAAACTTGTTGCTTTTTTCTTTCCATAAACTTCTGCAATAATATCTGTAACTAAAAACATAACAGGAACAAAAAAGATTCCAAAAGAAACACGAATTCCAAATAAATCAATAATTTTAGTACCTAAAATATTTGCTAAAATTAAACACATAACAAATATAGCTAATAAAAAATCAACTTTCAAATCTTTTGTAAATATTAATTTTTTTTCATGTTTCATAAATTAAGTGATTTTCATTTTCTTTATATATTTTTCAATTCTTCTTAAAATTTATACTCTAAACTAAGATACAAAAAACCACAATTTCCTTTATTTATGGCTACTTTATCAAAATTATAATTTAGAAACATTTATAAATAAGATATTTAATAATTCATTGTTCAATTGAAATTTTCCATTGAAAACCTATGGGGGGTTGTTGAGGACAACAATTGTTGTCCTCTTTTCTTTTACTGTTCTACAAAATATTACATTGTACATACGTTAAGTATATAAATAATCAAATTTCTAAAATGAATAGGGTTGTGGTGTAAATTGCAGAAGAATTTACTTAAATTAGTATTGATATTATTAATCACATTTACATTTACAGTAGTTTTAGCACCGCAAATAAATTCATTATCTTGTTCAATCACAACAAATACAACTTGTACAGATCAAATTTTATTATATTTAAAAAACGATACAGCAGGATATAATAATGCACACGTAGCTTTAGCAAATTATTCATCAGACTATCCCTATGTTTTATGTTGCGATGCAGATGCACAACAAAAACAAGTTAATTCAAGTTGTGATGCACTTGATTCAGAAATTTTTCTTAGTCTTTCTACACCAACAAATTCTCATGTTCAAAACAATACAATTGGAAATTATACTTACAATTCTTGTATTGCTGTTCCTAAATACGAATTAGAAGTAAATTACAGAGATTCTTGCATTTCTGGAGAAACTTGTTTAGTTTCAATATCGAATTATACAAACGCACACGTAGCAGAATGTTCATATTATACAACACAAGTTTGTACAAATATAACTTTTTCGAATAATTTACCAGAAGTTACTCAAATAGAATTAACACCAACAAGCGCAAACACAACAACTGATTTAAATTGTTATTTTACAATTGAAGATGTTGATGTAGGAGATGTATTAAAAGCAAATTATTCTTGGTACAAAAATAATATAATACAACCAAGTTTATCAGGACAAAAAGCCGTAACAAATGGAACACAAACATATGTGACTTTAGGTTCAACAAACACAACACATTTTGAAAATTGGACATGTGCTGTAACTCCTTATGATTCATACCAATATGGAAATATAAATTATTCAAACAACGCAACAATCACAAATACAGCACCATCAATTCCTGTTAGAATTGCTCCTACTGATGGAGACAATTCATTAACAGATAGAATGGTTAATTTTTCATGGATAGAATCAACAGATATAGATAATGATGTAATAACTTATGTCATAAATTTAACAAATGAAAACAAACCAGGATTTTATGAAAACACAACAAATACATCTTATATAGATTTAGTAGAATTATTAACAATAGATGAATGTGGAAATAAACCTTATTATTGGAAGATTCAAGCATGTGATGAATATAATGAATGTAGTGATTGGACAACACTTTGGAATTTTAGTATTTTAAGTGTATTATGGGTAGAACTTACAAATGACCAAATAGATTTTGGAAATGTAGAACCAAATCAAATTTATGATACAACTGGTGAAGAATTTAATCCATTTGAATTTGAAAATTATGGAAATGTAAAAGCAGATTTATTTAACATAACAGGAGATGATTTATGGGCAACAGTTCCATTAGGAAACAACGCAACAACAGAAAATGATTATGTTCAAGCAAAAGCAAATTATAACACATCATTAGAACCATATAACATTCTTGAAACAAAAACAAATTGGTTTAATGTAACAAATGGATATTATTTAGAAGATTTAGTTAGAGAATTTGATTATCATGAAGACTCAAATAAATCATTAATGGATTTGAGAATAAAAGTTCCAGATATAGAAACACCAGGACAAAAGTCAACAACACTTACATTTTATTGGATGAAATCATAAAGGTAAAACGATGAATAAAAAAATATTAATAACAACAATTTGTCTTTTAATGTTTTTAGTTTTACCTATGTTAACATCTGCTTATGGAATTGCACCCGCTAAAACAACTCTTAATTTTGAATCCAACTTAAAACAAAATTTTGAATTTTTTGCTTTGAGTACAGGAGAAAAACCAATTTATTTTTCTCTTGAATTAGATGGAGACTTAGCACAATATGCTAAATTAAATCAGAAATTCATAAATATGCAAGTTGGAGAAAGAAAAAAATCTTTTAACGTCGAATTAAATTTACCAGAAACTCTCCCACCAGGACAAAATATATTACAAGTAAAATTAATTGAACAAAGTATAGGTTCAACAGCAACAGCAACAGCAACAAATGTTCTTGTGAGTCAGATAATTGTTTATGCTCCTTACACAGGAATATATGTTGAATCAGAATTAGAAATAAAACATGGTGAAGTTTCTAAACCAATGGAATTTACAGTTAGTTTATACGGAAGAGGAGATATTCCAGCATATTGTCATGCAACAATAGATATTAAAAATCCTAAAAATGAAACTCTTGATACAATTGTAACAAATAAAATTATGGTGGCACAAGGAGAAGCTACAAAAATAACTGCAACATGGGATAAAAATTCAAATGCAGGGTTATTCGATGCTTATGCACAAGTTCATTGTGGAGATAAAATAAATAATTTATATAAACAATTTTATGTTGGAAATCCAACAGTTAGTGTTTTAGAAATAAAAGCAGATAAATTTGTTTTAGGAAAAGTTTCTCCAATAGCAATAATTTTGAAGAATAATTGGAACAGAGATTTTAAAGATGTTTATGTAAGAATAGAAGTATTTGATGAGTTGAATAATTCACTTCAAAATTTTAAGTCAGCTTCACAAGAAATACCTGCAGAAGAAATAAGAGAAGTTACAGCTTATTGGGAAACAAAAGACTTAGATGTTGGAAATTATTTATTAAAAGTTATAACTTATTTTGATAATAAAGGTTCATTCCAAGAATCATTTGTAGCAACATTAGGAATAGATGATTTATTTGTTCAAAAAGCAAGCGGACAAGTAATAGGTGCAAAACAAAAAACTTCACTAATGAATTCATCATTACTTTCAATAATAATAATATTCTTAATAATAATAATTATCTTTAATGTAGCATTAATAATGTTCTTAAAAAAGAAAAAAGTAATATAATAATTTAAATTATTGATTAATAATTAATAACTAATAAGTTTATTTTTAAACTTTATTTTATAATCTAATTTCACTTCTACATTTTTGTGCAGATTTAATTGAAAATTTATGAATGTCTTCAATCGTAGAAATATTATTTTTAGCTAAAATATTTTTAAAATTTTGTAAAAGTAAAACTGTTGCCATAGCATCTCCCATAGCTCTGTGTTGACTTTCATTTTTTATTCTAAAATAATCACACAAAGTTTGTAATTTTTTATTTTTGAAATCAATAGGAATTCTATTTGCTAATCGCATAGTACAAATTAATTTATTATTTAATTGATGATTTAAATGTCTTTGAAAATTGTGTTCTAAAAAACCAAAATCAAATCCTGCATTGTGAGCAACAATAGGGTAATCTGATAAAAATGGTTTAAAATTAGGTAAAACTTCTTTAATTTTAGGCGCATCTTCTACCATATTATCATCAATTCCAGTAAGTCTTGTTATAAATCTAGGAATATGTTGTTCAGGATTAATTAAAGAATGAAACTTATCAACAATTTTATCGTTTTTTAATTTAATTGCTGCAATTTCAGTTATTCTATTTGTATATCTAGAAAGTCCAGTAGTTTCAATATCAAGTACAACATGTTCCATTTTATTCAATTAACCTTCTTTCAACAATAGTTGTATTTCCACCAACTCCTTTTTGAGAAGTTGCTTTCAAATATTTACCTTCATCAAGTTTTGCAATTTTTCTTTGAAAAGTTTTATATGATTGTTTTCCACCATTTTCTTCATATTTTTTAAATAAATCTCCAATTTTTTCTCCACTATTTTTTTTCACAACATCAAGAATAAATTTTTCTTCTTCACTTAATTCTTCTTCATTTTTAATTGAAAAATTATTTAATTTTTTTATAGCTTCAAGTACATTTTCTTCAGAAATTTTTTTATGAGATTTTTCTTCGGCAAGCATAGCACTTTCTTTAAACAAAAACAAACCAGCTCTAATATCTTTAATGTCAAAAGTTTTTTTCACAACAATCTCAAAACTTTTATCTTCTAAACAATTATCAACAAAAGCATAATTTAATCTTTCCTTTAAAATACCTCTTGTTTCACTTAAATTATATTGTTTAAATTCAACTAACTCAGGCATTAATCTACTTCTAATTCTTTCATCTAAATTAAGAAGCCAAGATTTATAATTTGTAATTAAAAAAATACATTTTTGTTGAATATTTTCAAGTATAAAATACATAAAATCTAAATCTTCTGCTTTGTCAATTTCATCAAAAACAAAAACAACAGATTTATTTTTCAAATGATTAAGAATAATTTTTTGAAGTTCAGGACCTTTTTTATTTTGAGTAAATTTATATCCAATTTCTTCACAAATTTCCATCATTATTTTAAAACTGGTATTATAACTCCAACAATTTACATAAATAGGAATAACTTCATCACCTTGTTCTTCAAGTTCCCTTAAAACTGAACGAACAGCAGCAGATTTTCCAATACCTGGAGCACCATAGATTAATAAATTTCTTCCATTTCGACTATTAAATAATGGCTTAATACAAGTAGCTAAATATTTTTGCTCATTTTCTCTATAAGGAATTAATTTTGGAAGAAAATCATAAGATAAAGCTTCTTCATTTTTTATTAAGGTTTGATTACCTCTAAGTACATCGTCGAACAATCCCATAATCTTTTTTGAAACTTAATTGTTTTATATATTTAACTAAAGAAATTTCGTTAGATTTATTGAAATAACTAGTTTCATTTAAAATGTGTCTTAAGAATTTGAAAAATAAATTTTTAAAAAATAAAAAAATAGTATTAAAAATTAAACTTCCACTATAACTCTTAATTTTTTAGTTGTAGATTCAGTACTTTTTAAATTTTCAAGTTTATAATCTTTAAAACCTTGTTCTTCTGCCCATTTTTTAGCTGCTTCTTCAGTTTTAAAAGTCTTAGCTCTGTTAGCTCTTACTCTTCCTCTTAACTTTGAAACATACTTTTTTGCTCTTGGCGCTAATTTATTAAAATCAACCATATAATATTCACCTAGTTTGTCCGGAACAAAACAACATTTATAAATATTACTTATGTTGAAATTGCAATATCAACAAGGTTAAGGCTATGTTTAAGTTCAATTTATCTAAATTTCAGGAAAAAATACCTATAAAGTTATTTGAAAGAATATTAAAGGAAAACTTAGCTGTAAAAGATGAAAAAGTTCTATTTATTGGCGACAAAGGATATGGAACAACACATTTAATAGCACCAATAATGACAAATGCATTTTCAATAGCTGCAAATAATTTAGGAATAAGCAATAGTACAATTTATCAAAACACAAAAGCAAGAAACGAAGATTCAGATATTGTAATGCTAAGAGAATTGAAAAATCTTCCCCCAAAAAGTGTAGTTGTAGTAAATGTATCAAATCGTGTAGGACAATTAATGTATTTAGGAAAAAGTTTTAGAACATTTTGTAAACTAAGACAACATAGATTTATTTCTGCAGCAAGTTTAGGAATGATTCCAACTACTCTTTTTCCAAATATAGTTTCAAGTTTAGATGTGAATGCATTAAAAATACACAAAGAAGCACTAAAAGTTAAAAAAATATTAGATAACGCATCAAAAGTAAATATCTTAACTAAAAAAGGCACAGATTTAGAAATAGGAATACAAAATATGAAAGCACTTATAGCAACAGGAGTATATACAGAACCAGGAACAGGAGGAAACTCAATTCCTGCAGAAACATATATTCCACCAGCACCAAATTCAGTAAATGGAACAGTAGTTATAGATGGAAGTATAAGAACATTAAATAAAACAATACTTTGTAAAGATATAGTAAAAATGGAAATTAAAAAAAGTCTAATAACTTCAATGAACAATTCAATAGAATCAAGACAACTTCAACAAAGTTTAATTTGGGCAAATAAAAATTCAAAACAACCAGAAACAACAAGAAAAATTAGTGAACTTGGAATAGGATTAAACGACAAAGCAAAAATAATAGGTTCAACAATAATAGATGAAAAAGCAAAACAAACAGCACATGTAGCAATAGGTTCAAATTCATGGTTTGGTGGAGACATAAAATCAATAATACATTTAGATCAAGTATTTAGAGATCCAATTTTTAAAGTGGATGGTAGATTAATGCATTTAAATAAATAAATTTATAAATAATGATAATTAATAAATGTATATGAGACAAATCAAATTAATTTCGATTTTTGCATTCTTATTTTTAATATCTTCAATATTAGTTATAGCTGAAATAGATACTTGTTCATCAAAGTCAGCTTGTGGAATTTCTCCACCTCAAAGTCAATATGGATTTGGAGCAGTACAAATTTGTGATACTTGTTTTGTTTGTAATAAAGTTAAAGATGGAGTTTGCCCAGAAGATTTTACTGATGGAACACAACAAGGAAGTTGTGCAATGTGCCCAGATGGAGATTGTACTGTTGAAGTTTCAGGAAAAGTTTATCTTCCAGATAGACCAACCGTTACCATAACAACACCATTGACAATTTATGCTTATTATGCAAATTCAGTTGAAGGAATAAAAGTAAACACAACAAATTCAAAAGGAGAATGGAAAGGAATAATTCCATCAGGAAAAGTTTATTTTTTAGTTAAAGACACATACTATGATAGTGATTTAGTGAACAAAACTTTAATTCGTTCAGAAAAAAGTTATACTGATATAAATATACCTTTATATGAAGGATTATGTAATTCAGATTGTACAGGAACAGCAGGATATTGTAAAGCAAGTTGTCAAGGAATAAACAATTGTACTTATCAAGATGTTTTTCAAGATGCTTTTAGAGGAGGAGCTTATCCAATAACAACAGCAGAAGAAATTGCAACACTCTGTGATTACGTAAGAAAAGACAATCAAATTTATATAACTGAAGATGATGATTTTATATATAATTATGAATGTTGTGTTGGAGATATAGTTAAAATTAAAAAACAACAAGTAAGCATAATTTCTGGAAATTTTGAAGCTGATTATTTAGATATAAAAAACTTCCGTTCAACTGCAATACCTGTAACTTATAATGGACAAGTCTATAATTTAGTATTTAATGTTTGGGCAAAAGATTAAATAAATTTCTTTAAACTTTTTTGGGTTTCTTTAAGTAACTTACTTTGATTTATTGCTAATGTAGGATTATTCATACCATATTTTCTAAGATAAGCTTCAATAACTTTTATTGCATTAGATTCTTCAACATCTTTGTTTTTTGTTTTTAATGTTTCTCTTACACCTTCTCTCACAACCCATACACCTAATGGAGTTGTATAATCATCAGTTATACATCTAAACACAATAATTTTTCCTTGTTTTTTATTTTCTTTTAAAAATTCAATAACAGGAAGTCTTGATGCATAATATCCACCAGCAGTTGTAAATGCATATTCACTTCTACCTTGAGTATATTCAAAATCACTTTGAACATAAAAATTATCTGTGTTATTATCTTTTGTTCTTGGAAAAATAATTTCTATAAACTCATAAGAATAAGCTCCTGGAAAAAAACAAATAATATATTTATTTCCAAGATATTCACCTGCGAATAATTTAAAATCAATTTCTTTGTAGTTTAAAATTTCTTCATGTTTATTTAATGAAATCATATCATCAACAGCAGTAATAGACCATTTAGTTGGAACAAGTTTAGGACTTTTACCTAAAGTTCCAATAGATAAAAGTTTTGTTAAATGATACTCATCAATAAATTTTTTATTTAATTCTTCAATTGCATTTTTCGCTAAAATATCAGAATCATTAGTTATTCTTTCCACAAATTTATTTATTTTAACATTTTCAGTAATTTTAATATTTTTTAATTCAGCACTAGGGCCGAAAGGCATAGCGATATTATCAGTTTGAAACGTACCACACATATTTGTTAATGAAATTTCACTATCAACAGGATTATCACTTTTTGCAACAAGTTTTGCAGTGTCTAGAATTTTATTATTTGAATCTTTAATATTTGCTGTAATTGTAGAATTTAAAAGTTGTCTTCGCTTTGAAATTATAGTAGGAATATTAAATTTATTTTCAACAAAAAATTTAGGTTCATCATGATGATCATATTTTTGAGTAAGAAGATAACCAACTTTAACTTTAGGATAATTAGTGTGTCCTACAAAAATATTTGGTGATTTTCCCCTAACTTTAATTTCTTTCACAATTTTATGAATTTAATTGTTTATTTTAATTTTTGCTTTATTTTAGTTTTTAAAACATTTATATATAAAGAAGTTTGTAAGTTTAATTCTTTCCAATCATCCCTACTTAAATTTGTTCCATAATAATGTATTCCATTACGTTTAGTTCTTATTTTTTCAAAAAAATTCCAATCCAAATCTAAATCAGAATGTTTTAAACATAGAATTGTGAATAAACATTTATGATTTTTTACTTTTATTTTATCAAAAATTAAAAAAGCTTCTGTTAGAGTATGTAGCACATCATAATTTAATTTACACAAAGTATTAAAACGATTGGTTTTTTTAAGTTCTTCAATTGTCAATAAATCTTCATCTACAATATTTAACATAGATTTAATTTTATCTTTGTTTATTTCTGCAATAGGAATAAAATTTCCCTCAGCAACGCATAAATCATAAGACTCTTCTAAACTTAATTCCTTAACCAATAACATTCACCTCTAAAAAATCCAAATTTCCTTTTATTAAATTTCCTTGAATTATATTATGCATTAATTCTTTAGGAATTTTTTTTAATTGAGATTTATTTTTAAAATTAAAAACTTGTATTTCATGATTTAAAATTTTTTCATATTTACTTTTTTCAAAATGTTTGTCATCTCCATAAATAAATAAATCAATATCGCTGTTTTTATACCAATCCCATCTTGAAAAACTTCCAAATAAAACTATTGATTTTGCATCCAAGCCTAATAAATGATTAAAAAAACCACTATTTTGAAATTTTTTTATTGCATAAAATTTCTTTAAATTTTGATAGTTTGAATTTTCGTAATTACTAATATAATAAGGCATCTTATTTTGAGGTTTTATTTTTTTTATTAATTTCATTTTAACAAATTCATTTAACCAACGACTTACTTTATTATCTGCAATTTTTACTATTGATTTTATTTCTGTAAAGTGCCAGTGTTTTGTTGGTTCTTCAAAGAAAAGTTTTAAAACATCTTCTTCTTTACTTGGTTTTCCCATTTTACTTACATTAAAGGTAAGTATTATTTAAAACTTTCTATTTATTGTAAATTTAACCTTAATATATATTTGTTCAAGAAAAAACCGGAAAATTTACGAAATTAATTTAGAAAAATTTATATATATGTATGTAGTACAAATAAATTACTATGGTAATGGATACAATTCAAATAAGAATGTCTTCTGGTTTAATTGAGAAAATGGATGATTTGGTTCAAACAGGTATTTATTCAAATAGATCTGATGTCATTAGAGATGCAGTAAGAAAATTAGTTTTAGATAATTTAATAGGAATAATTCCCAATAGAAAAGATTCGGTTAAAGAAGTAAATATTATAAGGAAAAAATTATCTTCTCAAATTAAATCATTTAAAGATATAGAGAAAATAAATAAATTAATTAAGTAATTCTTCAGGTTTATTTACAGTTATTATGTTTTTAGAAATATTGAATAAATCTTCATCTCTTGTTATGAATATATAATTCATTCTTTCAGCTATTGCGATGTGTAAATAATATTTCATAATTTATTTCTTATTAAGAATATTATATATTTGTTCAAGAAAAAACCGGAAAATTTACGAATTTCTTTTCTGGTTTCCTTTTAATCTTGCAATTGCAAAATCAGAATTTAAGTTAGGAATTATAATTTTAAAGTTTCCTGCACCAGGATGAATTTCAGAAATTTTATTGTTGTTTTCATCAGTCATTTCTTTTAAAGAAACTTCGAATTTATTTTTTGGAGTGATAATTTCAATAATATCTTCACTATTTAATTGATTCTTTGCATGAAAAATTGCTTCACCAGTTTCTTTGTTATAAGATATTAAAATACCTGCAAAAATATGAGTTTGTAAATGAGAATTTTTTTCATACCATTGAGCTTCATGTGTAAGTGGTTCAGCTAAAAAACCAGGAATGTAACCTCGGTTTGCAACACTTTGTAATTCTTCTAAATATTTTTTTGCATCAATTTTTTCTCCAGCTTTTAATTTATCAATAATTTCTCTATAAACTTTTGCGACAATTGCAGCATAATAAACACTTTTATTTCTTCCTTCAACTTTAAAAGAATGAACACCGATTTTCATAAGATCTTCAATGTAACTTATAGCACAAATATCTCTTGAATTCATAATGTAAGTTCCATTTTCATCTTCTTGAATTTCAGTAAGTTGATTTGGACGAAGTTTTTCTTCAAGAAAAAAATCTCCATTTATTTTTTTATAATCTTCAGGTTTACTTCTAATAGTAAAGTCAGACTGTAAATCTGTTTCCTGTTCACTGCCTACCTGTTTAAGAACTTTATATTGCCATCTACAAGATTGTGCACAAATACCTTGATTTGCATCACGCTTTGCGAAGTAATTTGAGAGAAGACATCTACCAGAATAAGCGATACACATAGCGCCATGAATAAAAACTTCAAATTCTAAATTTGGGTTTTTTTCTATTATTGTTTCAATTTCTTTTATAGATAATTCTCTAGCTAAAATAATTCTTTTAATTCCAATTTTTCCCCAGAACTTGGATGATGCCCAATTAACATTATTTTGTTGAACAGAAAGATGAATTTCAATTTCAGGATATTTTTCTAATGCAAGCATTATGAGTCCAGGATCAGACATAATAAATGCATCTGGTTTTAATTTAACTAATTCGTCAAAATGTTTTTGAAAAGATTCAATTTTATTATTGTGAGGATAAATATTTGCAGTAATGTAAATCTTCTTATTTTTTTTGTGAACATAATCTATTAATTCTTTTGTTTCGTTTAGGTTAAATGTATTTTCTTTTACTCTAAGTGAGAATTGAGGAATACCTGCATAAACAGCATCAGCTCCAAAAGCTATTGCGTACTTTGCTTTTTCTAAATCTCCCGCAGGCATTAAAAGTTCTGGTATCATTGATTATTGGAATGAAGATTCGTTATTAAATGTTTTCGTAAAAATTTCGGTTTTTGTTTGAGAAAATATAAATCTTAGTTGTTTTCAATAAATATTTATGAAAGCAAAAGATTTAAATATATGTAATAAATACCATAATATTATGTTTAAAAATACATATAAACTTATAAATTACTTAATTGAAAACAAAGAAGATGAATTTTCAATATATGCATTATCTAAAATTTTGAAAATAGACTACAAAACAATTTATGTTTTGATTGATAATTTAAAAAATTCTTTAAATATTAGAAAACAAAGCAAAGTCAATTTTGTATCATTTAAAGCAAATTTAACAAATGAAATTTATTTGGTAGAGAAACAAAGATTAGAAAATATTTTAAAAAATAAAAATTTAAAAATAATTTATGAAGAATTAGAAAAATTAAATGAACAATTTATTCTTTTATTGTTTGGTTCTTATGCAAAAAATACACAAACAAAAAATTCAGATATTGATTTATTATTAATTTCAAACGATTCAGATTTAATAAAAAAGCAATTAGAAATATTACCTTTATCAATTCATTTAACTTGTGTGAGTAATAAAGAATTTATTTCAATGTTAAACTCAAAAAAATTTACAGTTGTATCTGAAGCAGTAAAAAATAATGTGGTTTTATTTGGAGTAGAAGAATATTATAGGTTTTTGAAAAATGTTAACTAAAGAAAGAATTAAAGAAGCAGAAAATAATTTTAAAACATATCTTGATGAAAGTTTAATTAAAAAGAAAACTTTTGATCCTCAAATTATTGAAATATTGAAACAAAATGCTAATGAAAGTTTAATTCTTGCAAAAGACACTTATGATGATGATAAATCTGATTTGTGGGTCGTTGTTATTAGTTATTATTCCATGTTCTATATTGCAAATGCAGTTATTAATAAAAAAGGTTGGGATTGTGGAGATAAAAATGTACACAAAGTAACTGCGGATTTATTAATAGTTTTATTGAGAGATAATGTTAAACAATTAATTACAGATTATCAAGATTTAATGGATGAAGCTTTAATAAATATTAAAACTGATGAAATTATTGGTTCTTTTGATAAAGAAAGAAGAAAAAGAGGAAGTTTCCAATATAATATGACTTCTGAAATTAAACATTCAAAAGCTCTAACATCATTAAAAAGAGCACAAAATTTTTATTTTGAAATGTTGAAGTTGTTAAAAGTAAAAAATTAAACTTACTTTAATTCTTCGTCTTGAATATAAACTTGATTTGTTTTCATAGCAATTTCTGCTTTCTTAAGTTCGCTTCCTAAATATGCAGAATGTTGTAGTGTGGATACTAAATTAAGTCTTATTATAGTATAATAAATTTCTTCAGCAGTTTTTCCTGCAATGGAATTTGTGTATTCTTGATTGTTGTTGTAGTGATGGGCGTAAATTAAATGTTCTTGTGGGCGGGGTTCTATAAGAAAATAACCTTGTGGATCTTGTGTCCATTCGCCTTTCTCAGCAATTGTAAGATTTATGTTTGGTTTGTCCATGTTTTAATTGGAAGTGGGAAGTATTTTTAAAGTTAATTGAATATAAACAATTGTCTTAGTTTTGTTTTTTGAGATTAATTTGGTTTTATTTTGTTTTTTAGGGGTTAAAAATTAATTAAAGTCATATTTTAAGGGTATAATTGGTTTTAATTTTATTTTTTAAGTTGTTTTTGAGGTTTTTTTGTTTCTTAAATTTTTAGTTATGTTTTTTATTGTCACTGACGAAGAGCAACTGCCTAATTTTGTATAATTCAATGGTTTTACGGCTTATCTTTAGTTGTATGTGTTTTGATTTGATTTTTCGATAGAAATCTTTATAAATAGAATTTGATACTTTTGTTTAAAGGTGTGCTGGCTTGAGATAAGAGATAGCATGTTAAGGCTTAAAAGTTGCTTGTTAATTCAAGTGACTGATGCAATCTTAATATGTTGTGACAAATCTTGGTTAGCAGAGTGAATGTCGTTTTAACAAACGGCGAGTAAAGAAATTTGAGTTAAAACACGAGGTGTTTTTATGAACGTAAAAAACAATGTAAAAAAAATTATTGCTCTTGGAGCAAGTGTAGCTTTAGTTGGTACAACTTTAGCTGGTGCTATGGCATATACTTTAGCAGATTACCCACAACCATTCGTTATGGATGGTCAAGTTGATGGTGTAATTGTTGTTGGACACAGCGCAGCTATGTCTGATATGGTTGGTGCAATCGACATCGCAGCTTCAATACAAGCTAGTGCAGTTACTACAACTTCTGTTGCAGCAAGTGGATCAGTTAGTTTAGAAGGTGGAGAAGACTTCGCTATTGACATGAACGAAGATTATGGCTCAGCTGTAGAGTATGATGAAGGAGACTTAGAAGGTTTCGCAGATGATACTGTAAGTATAAATGATAGTGACATTGATTATAAAGAATATTTAACTATTGCAGATACTGGAGTAAGAATTGAGACTTCATTAGATACAGGTTATAAAACAGAAGAAAATTATGGAACAGAACCATACATGGAAATCGGTGCAGGAGACATAGGTTACTATATTGAATTTGAAGATGGTGCAGGAGTTGCATATACAGATGTTGCTGATGAGTTTGAAATAGATTTCTTAGGAAAAAGTATAAAAATTATAGGCGCAGGAGATGGTGCAGCTGTTGATACTGTTGGTACAATTACTGTTGAAGCTTCAGCAGAACACTTCTTAATTGAAGGAGATATGGTTGAAGTTGAAGGTAAAGAAGTTACTTTAGTAAGAGTTGGTGAAACTTCAGTTATTGTTTCAGTTGATGGACAAACTAAAGTTATTGCAGATGGAGACGATGCTGAATTCGATCAAGCTGATGATTTCGAAGTTGAAGTAGATTCAATTTTCTATGACTCAGGTGCTGACGACAATGGAGCAAACTTAATCTTAGGAGATGTTATCACTAAAACATATGCAGATGGAGATGCTTTACAAATCTTCGATGGTGAAGACGATGAAGACGTTGCTGATTGGGTATGGAGTATTGTAACTAATGATGCAACAGACATGTTAGAATCAATAGGTATTATAAATAATCCAGACTTCGATTATGAAAGAACAGTTGCAGAAGACGATGATGAAAGAGTTGCATTTAAAATGGGTGAAGAATTAATGTTACCTAATGAGTATGCAGCAATTCAATTCGCAGGATGGGATGACAACGCTATGGCTAAATATGATACATTAGAAATATCATTTGACAAAGAAAAATTATGTCCTGATGCTGCTTGTGCAGTTCCAGATGCAACAGATGGTGAAGTAATTAAATTTACATCTTCAGCAGATGGTGCTTTCTATGTAGATAGTGGAGATACTTCAGACTATGATGAAATGCTAGTATATGGTACTACTGGTGCTATATATTATCTTGATGATGGTGATTATATTAATTCAGGAGAAACTATAGGTGCAGCAGATTCATTTATTTTCATGTTAGATGATGATGAAGTTGAAGTTACACCAGTAGCAGGAGTAACTGGAGATGTTTATACAATAAACTTCATGGATGGAGTTACAGTTGTAGATACATTAACTTTCGAAACTGATGCAACATACACAGGATTTTTGGCAGATGATGCTAATGCTGCATTTGATTTCACTGATGCAGACAATACTGCTTTATCCTATGACGACGACGACAACCATAGAACAACTTATGGTGTATACTTCGAAGATATGGATAACATGTATGAAGACGATGAAATTGTTTTAAATGTACCACATGCAAGACAATTAGCTCAAATCGTTATCAAGTCACAAGGAACAGTAACTTCCGCAGCAGCTGGTGGAGTAAGTCAAGTTATCAACCCAGCAAGTTTAGGATTAGCAGTTGAAGATATCAACGCACCAACTTTAGGATCAAAACCAATGATCGTAGTTGGAGGTCCAGCAATAAACACTGTTGCAGCAGCTTTGATGAATAATCCAACATCAGAAGAAATCGCAGCATCCTTCGAAGCAGGAAAAGCTATGATTAAATTCTATGGAGACCACAACGCTGTATTAGTTGCAGGTTATGAAGCAATGGAAACTCAAGGAGCATGTAATGTTCTTGCAGATTACAAAACTTATGACTTAACTGGCGACGAAATGGAAGTTATCGTAACTGACGTTAACAACGTTGAAGTTACACCAGTAAACTAAGTGAGTTAAACTGAAGGGAGTAATCCCAATTTTTTTT
>JBFXLI010000003.1:0-30813 GCA_050187915.1 Candidatus Woesearchaeota archaeon | reverse complement strand
CAATCGTGATTTATTAATAGAATTAGGTAAATAATACTTCTTCACTGAATTTAAAAAACAAAACATTTATATATGAGTTTATATATATATAAATATATATAAAGGTGATAAATATGCAAAATCAAATAATACATTATCCAAATTTAAAAACAGTTTTAATAGTTGAAAATACTATTAAAGAAGCAGATACAATAATTTCTAAAGAAGAATTAAAAAGAAAACTTCCAACACAAATTATGCATCAAACATTAAATTTAATATTAGAATATTTAGAAGAAAGTGGTAAAATAATGATTGGCTCTAAAGGAATAACTTGGATTAATCAATCAAATCCAAAACTAAATGAGTTATTAAAAAAAGCAATTAGAGTGATATGAATGAAAGATAAACAAATTTGGATAGATTTTTCTGAAGAAGTAGATGCTGATTATAAAGAATTACAAAAGAAAGTTTTGCAAGAAAAAGAAGAAGGATTTAATACATCATTTAATATACAATTATTAAAATCAATAGATAGAGAAAAAAATAATATTAAAATTGATCCACAATATGGAACGCATATTCCAAGAAGAAACATTTCAAAAGAAGTTATAAAACGTTATGGTACAGATAGATTATGGAAAGTTGATTTAGTTGGATATTGGAGAATGATATATACTCTTGTAGGTGATGAAGTAAAAATAGTTGCTTTAATTTTAGAGTTTATGGATCATAAGAAATATGATAAGGTTTTTGACTATAAAAAGAAATGAGTTGATAAAAAGTGGTAAAATTAAATCGTTCAAACGATAAACAAATAGCTAAAATAGTTATCAAAGAATTAAAAGAATTTAATGAATTGGTAAAAGGTCACGAAAAGTTACTTATTGCAATAGGTAAATTATAATTTTTTTCTTTTTTTTCTAATTCTGAAAGAAACTTTAGTGTATACAAATTATTTTCTTCCTCCGTAAATACCACTGGACATTCTGCAATCAAATATATAAACAACTAATTCTAAAATAAATTATGAAAAACACAATAAAATTATTTGAAGATGAAAAGGTAAGAGTGCTGTGGAATGAAGATGAAGAAGAATGGTATTTTTCCATAGTTGATGTTGTTGCAATATTAACTGAAAGTGTAGATTCTTTTGCATATTGGAGAAAATTAAAAGAAAGATTAAAAGCTGAAGGAAATGAAACTGTGACAAATTGTCACGCTTTGAAAATGTTGGCTAAAGATGGTAAACAAAGATTAACAGATGTAGCCACAACAGAACAACTTCTAAGATTAATTCAATCAATCCCTTCAAAGAAAGCTGAACCCTTCAAGATGTGGTTAGCAAAAGTTGGAAACGACAGAATTAATGAAATCCATGATCCTGAATTAGCAATTAACAGAGCTATGCAAACTTATTTCAACAAAGGTTACTCGAAAGAATGGATTCTTCAAAGACTTAAATCCATAGAAATAAGAAAAGAATTAACGAATGAATGGGAAAGAGTTGGAATAAATAATCCTTCAGAATTTGCAATATTAACAAACGAAGTAACTAAAGCTTGGTCAGATAAAACTGTTAAAGAATATAAACAATTCAAAGATTTGAAAAAAGAAAGTTTACGAGATAATATGAGTAATATGGAATTAATATTGAATATGCTAGCAGAAGCAACTACAAAGGAAATATCTGAAAATGAAAATCCCGAAACTTTCAACGAAAGTAAAACTATTGCAAATAGAGGAGGAAAAGTTGCAGGAAATGCAAGAAAAGACGTTGAAAAACAAATTGGCAAGAGCGTAATCTCAACAAAAAATAATTTATTAAATTGATTTTCGTAAATTCTCCGATTCTATTCTAACCAAACTTATTAAACACTTCTTCAAACAAAAGTTATGAAACCAAAAAATTTAAATAATGGTATTAATTACCATAATATTATGGTATTAAAACGAAGTATATTAAAACTATTGATAGAAAATAAAACTAAACAATTCACAATAAGAGAAATATCTAAAATTTTAAACAAAGATTATAAAAATGTGTATGATTCAATACAAAATTTAACAAATTCAATAAATCTTGATAAAAGAGGAAATGCATCTTATATTTCATATAAACCTATATTGACAAATGATATTTATCAAACTGAAACTTTTAGAAAAAATTCAATAAATTTACCCTTAATAATGCGTGATTTAGACTCGATTAAAAATCCATTTTTCATAGCAATATTATTTGGTTCTTATGCAAAAAATACTCAAACAAAAAATTCAGATATTGATTTATGTATAATTCACAATAATGAAATTGAACTAAAAAACATATTAAACAAACTAGCAATTCATCCAAAAATAGAAATTCAATCATTTCATCATCTAGAATTCGTTCAAATGTTAAAAATAAAAGAATTTAACATAGCACATGAAATATATGAACATGGAATAATTTTAAAAAATATTGAATTATATTATGAGGTAATAAAACTTGGATAAAACTAGAATTGAACAGGCAAAAAATAATTTTAACAATTATTTAAATGAAGAATTATTAAAAAAATCAAAATTTAACCCAAATATTTTTGAAAAATTGGAACAAAATTCTATTGAAAGTTTAGAAGTTGCAAATAAATTATTTAATGAAAATATATCTTATTTATGGGTTGTTGTTTCTAGTTATTATTCTATGTTCTACATTGCGAATGCGTACATTTACAAAAAAGGATATAAAATTCAACATAAATTAGTACATAAAGTTGTTTCAGATACTTTAATAGTATTAGCAAAAGATGATTTAATATTAAAACTTATTAAAGAATATGAAGAAGAACAAGAGAATGCACTTTCCATAGCTGAAACTTTAATTGAAACATTTGAATATGAAAGAACTAAGAGGGCAATTTTTCAATATGAAATGACAGAAGATCTAAAAAAATCAAAGGCTAAAACTTCCTTAGATAGAGCAAAAAATTTTGTTGAAATATTTAGAAAATTATTAATTTAAAATCGGAAATATCACGAAAAACATCTAACCAAACTTATTAAACACTTCTTCAAACAAAAGTTATGGATATATTAGATGCATTAAATTCAATTAAAAGTAATTTAAATAAAGATATAATTGAATCTAATCATTTTAAAGAAAAATGTCAAGAACGTAATTTAAATTTAACTTCAATTAAAGATTTAGTACAAAAAAATGAAATTTTAGGAATTTTAAAACAAAACGATAATTTATATAAAGTTTGTTTTTATTATGAAAAACATAAAGATTTAAATATTATTATAAAAATTATTAATTCAGATAAACTTAAGTTTATAACTATTTTCCCTAGTGAAGTGGAGAGAAGAAAAAGATGAAAAAATTACCTGCAAAAGCAAATTATGATTTTGAATCAGACATATTTTCAGCATTGCCCTTAATTAGAGAATATGATTCTTCATTTCAAAAAGAAGATATTATCTTAGATTTAGATAAAAATGGAAAAATTGTAGGTTTAGAATTATTAAATGCATCAAAAAACTTCGGAATTCCAAAAATATTTATGAAAAATTTAATAAGTATCCATATGCAAATAAATGTAAGTGAGGAATTAATTAAAATTCAAATTCAAATTAAATCTTTAGTTCGAAATGCTGAACGAATAAGTTCATTAAATTTTGAAAGAATAAAACCAGGGTTTGTCAATCCTTCTGAATTAAATTTAGCCGTGATTTAAAAAATAAATTAAGCCTTTGTAATTCTATAAACAAGAAGTTCTTCCATAAACTCTTTTTTAGTACCAACAATTTCAAATTTATATTTATTTTCCATCATAAACAATTCTATAATTTTTGGCTTAGTTAAAGTACTAATTAACATTAATATAACAGAATCATCATACATATAATGTCGTGCTTCTTTTAAAAATCTCAAAGAAATTTCATAACCACCATTACCCCCATGTAAAGCATCATCGTGAAATTCTTCATCATTAGGTAAATAAGGAGTATTAAAAACAATAAAATCATAATTAAAAGTATCTACATTTTCGAACAAATCAGATTCTATAATTTTTACATCATCATTAGGTTTATTTTTCTTCATAAATTCAACTGCATCAGGATTAATATCAACACTAACAACGTGACAACCTTTTTTTGCAGCTTCAAAACCAATAAAACCAGAACCAGCACCTACATCAAGAAGATATACATTTCTTTCTTCAATAGGAATTTGAGTTTCTTTTGTTTGATTGTCGAGTTCTTTATTTAAACAATCCAATAACAAGAAAGAATCTTCTGCAGGTTCATATATTGATTTATCCATGATATTCATATAACCTCATTATTTATAAACTTATTCCTATCATTGCCCTGTAGAGCCCATTCCACCATTTCTTTTCTGTTTTACATCATCATTATCTACTAAAAGAAACTTTTGAAAAACAGCTTGACAAAACTTATCATTTTTATTCAATTTTACAGTTTTATTGGAAGTATTTACTAATTTAACAAAAATTTCACCCTCGTTATTAGAATTATTATAATAATCAGCATCAATAATACCTACTGTGTTTGCCAACATAACCCCAAACTTAAAACCCAAACCACTTCTTGGATAAATAAATAAAGCTTCATCTTTTAAAAAATAACTTTTTACACCCGTAGCAACAACAACTTTTTTACCAGGTAATATTTCAATATTACAATGTAAAAAGAAATCATAACCTGCACTAAACTTAGTACTTCTTTTTGGAAGCACATAATTTTTATTGTTTTTAACTCGACTAACTTTTTCAAATCCTCTTTTTTTCACAATATTCACATCACTATATCTATGTTCTCACTTCTTTTTTTTAAAATAAAATTTACTCTGAAAGAAATTCTTCATCAATTCTTTTCATATATTCTTCAACTCTATCTAGAATTGAATTAAGATAATATTTTTTAATTTTCTCTGCAAAAATTTCATGAAACTTTTCATTTTCAGTTATTCTATAAGTAGATTTTACTTTTTCAATCAAGAATAATTCACGACATCTTAAAAGTTGTCTTCTTATATTTGATGGTGCAATGCCAAGCAAAGGAATTTTATTTTCTTCACGATTTTTAATTACAAGTTCACCTATTTCTTCACTTGATAGAAGCCTCTTGTTTTTCAACATCACTTCAAGAACATCAACAACAACATCTCTTGAATCACCAGGTTGTAATAGCCCTAAACTCAAACACAATTTTCTTACAAGTTCCCTTTTTGAAAAATTTTCAGGACGCTCATATTTGCGTAAAGTTATTTCTGCCAATGACGTATCTATTGCTACCTTCCCCATAAGCATTCTTAAAAATTTACTTGTTTATATAGTTTTTGATTATAAACAATAAGCAAAGATTATTTTTTCAAAAACTCAAAAAATATAAATACTAAAACAAAACATAAAACACAATGTTCATCCACAACATAAATCCAATACTAATTCCACTTAACTTTATAGCAGATGGTTTTGGTATACGATATTATGGAATAATATACGCTTTAGGTTTTCTAATTTCATATTTTTTCTTAAAAAAACAAAAAAATTTCTTAAAATTAAACGACAATCAAATAGATAATTTATTTCTTTACATAATTTTAGGAACAATAATAGGTGCAAGATTTTTAGACTTTATTTTCTTCAATCCATTAACTTTAATACAAAATCCACTTGAATTATTTTTTATATGGAAAGGAGGTTTAAGCTTCCATGGCGGATTAATAGGATGCATAACAGCAATATATTTGTACTCAAAAAAACACAAAATAAAAATATACAAAATAACAGACACTCTTGTAATACCTGCATCATTAATGCTATTTTTCGGAAGAATTGCAAATTTTATTAATGCTGAATTAATAGGAACAATAACAAATTTACCATGGGCAGTAAACTTTAACAACGAGCTAGGTTCAAACGGACAGTTAATTGGTAGACATCCTTCTCAGTTATACGAAGCAGTAAAAAATCTAGCAATATTTTTTACATTATACCTCATCAAAAACCATGAAGAAAAAACAAAAACATACAAAGAAGGATTTAGAACTTGGATATTTATATTGCTTTATGGCTTATTAAGATTAATAACAAACATTTGGAGAGATGACTATAAATGGTTCTTTAACATTATGGGTTCAGGACAAATATTAAGTTTAATTATGTTTATTATCGCTACATACATTTTAATAAAAAAATATAAAATATTTCAAAAAGATAAACTTATAAACAAATAAATATAAAATACTACAATGAAATTCCCAACATTGTTAATTAATTTTAAAACATACGAAGAAGCATCAGGAAAAAATGCCATCGAACTAGTAAAAATATGTAAAGAATTAAAATCAAACATTTCTTGTGCAGTAAGTAATTGTGATTTAAATGCTTGTGCAAAATTAAAAATTCCAATATTATCACAACATTTAGATTCAGAAACAGCTGGAGGACATACAGGAAAAATACATGTAAAAATGCTTAAAGAAAATGGCGCTGAAGGAGTTTTAATAAATCATTCAGAAGATAGAATCTCATTCTTAGAAATAAAAAAATTAATAGAAATATGTAAACAAAATAAATTAGTTTCTGTTGTTTGTTCAAAAACAGTACCAGAATCAAAATCAATAGCACAATTAAATCCAGATTGTATTGCAATTGAACCTCCAGAATTAATTGGTGGAGACATATCAGTAACATCTGCAAACCCAGACATAATTTCAAACACAGTTAAAGCAGTAAAAAATGTATCACCAAAAATAAAAGTTCTATGTGGTGCAGGCGTAAAAAATGGAAAAGATGTAAAAATTGCTTTAAAATTAGGTGCAGATGGTGTCTTAGTAGCAAGTGGAGTTACAAAAGCTAAAAACAAGAAAAAAGCTGTTGAAGATTTGTTGAAGGGTTTGAAATGATTAATTTACTTAACTAAGTATAAGCAAAGCTTAACTCACTCAATTATAAAAATTCACAATTTAAAATAATTAACATAATTAAACTTTTATCTTCCCATGTTGCCATTCTTTAAGAATTAGTTTAGCTGCGATTTCTACATCAGGCTTCCCACCAGATTTCATTCTATTAAGTTTTTTTGCAATTGCTTCTAAAACTTCTTCTTCATCGCCATCACATTTAACATCATAATGATTTAAAATTCCAGTTCTATATTTAGTTATTAATCCTAAAACTACAACATCTGGATCCTTTTCATCATAAAAATTTTTAGTAGCAATTTTTACATTATTATCTTCAAGAAAATTTGTATCCGATAAAACTCCAGGAGTATCAATTAATTTAATTCTATTGTCAGCTTTAACTTCTTGTTTACCTTTAGTATATCCACTAACAGAAGAAACTTTAGCAGAACCTTTACCTTTCAAGCAATTTATTAAACTTGATTTTCCAGTGTTAGGATAACCAACAACACCAACTAAAATAGCACCACCTTTAGAATACCTTAAAATTTTTTGTCTTAAAATTGTAGTTCCAAGAAAATTCTTAGCAGAAATAAAAACACAAGGATATAATCGTTTCTTTTCCTTTTCCAATGTTTCTTTATCTACTAAATCACATTTATTAATGACACGAATTAAAATTTTATTTCTTTGTTCTACTTTTCTTTCAATTTCTAGATTTCTTGTTTCTTCAATCATTCTTGCATCTATTACTTCTAGTACAATATCTGCTTCATTTATTACTTTGTCAACAATATTCCAAAAATTTGCCATAATCTAAGAAATAACTATTTATATTTAAATACATCATGTTTTTAGTTGACGACAAAAATAGGAGATATTTTCAAAATCAAAGAAGCGAAATCGTCAACGCATAGTGTGTGACATGCTAAATTAAAATATCTGAAACTTATGTCACAGACTATTTAATTATATTTTTTCTAAAACATCAAATTTATTATAATTTATTTTGTTGTTTTTTAAAATTTCTTCAAAAATCAAACTATTTTCAATAGGAATTTTTATTGCACCACTTACTAATCTAATGCCAGATAATTCTTCAATAATTCCTTTTTTATTTCTTCCTGCTAAAATATAATTAAATTTAACTTTTTCGGAATGTTTTAAATTAGATAAATCATATGTAAACAAAGAAAAAGATTTAAATCCTATAGTTTCTGAGAATAATTTATTTTGTTTTATACTTATACCTTCTAAAAAAATTCCAGTTCTAGCTAAAAAAGAAGCAGAGAATAATTCTTGTAACAATATTTGTTTAATATCTAATTTAAAATCAAAATTTTCTTCTAATTTTATTTTTTGAATTTCATCTAATCTTTGCTTCAAAGAAAATTCATTATTAAATATAACAAGTACGTCAATGTCATTTGGTTTAGATTTACCTTTAACACATGAACCATAAATAATAATATCAAAAACAGTTTCATTAATTTTCTTTTGCAAGTATTTCTTTAATTTCTCTAATGTCATCTTTTAATAACTCCGCAGAATCTTTATTCATTTTAGTAGTATTTTTATTGCAATATTTTTTCTCGTTCATCCATGTTGTATTATATAACAAATAAGTGATATTTAAACTTTTCGGTTGTATAATACAACAAATATTATAAATTTGTTTGTTTTAGTTGTATTATGTTTCTTTAATTATTTGTTCTACTTTGTTTATAAAATTAATTAGCTTGATTTTTGTTTCCTTTATTTGTTCTTTTGAAAATTGAATATTTGTTTGATAACTTGCATTTTGTCTATCTGTTTTTAATTGAGTATAAAATTCAGCATCACTTTTATCTATGGATAAATTATGCAAAAGTTTTATTTCAGATTTGAATTGAGAATAATGTTTTATTAGAAAAATTAAACTTGCAGTATGATTAATTGATTTATATTGTTTATTTGTTATTAAACTTAAAACTACATGATAAAGTGAATAATATAATGTTACTATAAGCCAATCATTAAATAATTCATCATCTTCATTTTTTCTAAAAAAAGCTAAATTATGTTTAGATTTTGCAAGATGTGCTTGTACAAGATTTTTATTCTCGTTGATTGGAAAAATTAATTCTTTTTTTAAATAAAAATTATAAACTTTATTTAATAATAATTCATCTTCAAATAATTCATTAAGATTCATCCAATTTAATTTCATAAAAGATTTGTTCATGAAATATGGGGAATCCTTTTTTTGCTTCTTTAATGATAAAATCTTCATTTTTAATAAATTCATCAAATGTACATCTAAATATATTTAACGGGTAATTTGTCGTAAGATTTACGGATTTTTTTATTTTGTCATAATTTCTTTTTTCATTATCAACAATTAATAAATCAATATCACTTCCAAGTTTTTCCTCTTTTTTTGAAGAAGAACCAAATAAAACAATTGTAATTACATCTCTATGAATCTCATTTAGAAAATTAAGTAAGGGAATTTTAACATCAACATTTAATTCATTGAATTTATTTATTGCTATTTCAGAAAATTTCAAAGCAAAAAATTTTTTATCTTTTATTTCATAAAATGTATTTGATTTTGTTTTTGTTTTTAAAATTTTTTTTGTTTTCACTAATTTTTCAAGTATATTTTGTAATGAAGAATTTGAATATTTTGTCAATTCTTTTATTTGATTAAAATATAATATTTTATTTGTTAAATATACTTCATATAATTTTTCCATGTTTCAGGATTATTTTTATTATTTAAATATTTTGCCATTTTTTGGCATTATTTTGCCATTTTTTGGCAATTATTTAATATTTACAGTAAGAATTTGTCTTGAACCATATCTATTATTAGTAGTATCTGTTAAAATACATTGAGTTTGTCCTTCTTTATCATAACAAACATCTAAATCAAATAAATATTGTCCTTTCTTCAAAGTTTTAGGAAGAACAATTCTAATGGGAACATAAATGTGTTCATTGTTTTCCAAACTATAAGTTTCATCCATGTATAAAATCGCTCCACATTCTTTTTGATTATCACAATTTTCTTCAAATAAATCATTTGGAGGTGCAAAACCAATTGCAGTTGTAGTATTATATTTTATATCAACAAAAAAATCGTGTTTATTATTTAACTCATTGTTTATACCTAAACTGAAATCAACATATTCGCCTCTTTCACCTTCTTTTGTAGGCATAGCAACAACAACAGTTCCACCATTATCTAAAAGTACTTCAAGTTTTCTTTGATTTTCTTCATTTACTTTTGTTTGCAATTCAGTAACTTTAGGAAAACTGTTAAAAAATATGGAAAGTCCGCCACCAAGAATAATTAAACCAAGAATTAAAACAACAACCATATTAATAGAAAGTTCCATACCTTTTTTAGATTTCATTTCATTATACCTTAAAAAATAAAAAAATTAAATTTTAGCGAGATAAGAATTGATATTCCTTAGCTAAAATCCATGCAAATATTATTAAAATAATTGCGCCTGCACCTAGAACTAAAAAACTAAAAGATAATGTTTTACTTCCATCTATAATCATATAAAATCCTAAGCCCATGATAAACGTTCCAAGAAGTAAGAATTTATCTAAAACTAATTTCATTATGTCAAATTCTTCTGCTCTTGTTAATTGTTTTTTTTGTTTTTGTTTAGCCATTTAATTCACCTAAGCCACAATTTTAATAAATACAGTTGTTTCATCTTTTTCAGTTGTAGTATCTTCACATTGAGCAATAATAGAACAAGCATAATTTTTATTAAGTTGTAAATCATTAGGCGTTATTAATGCACCTATTTTTCCAGATTCTCCTTGTGGAATATCTATTCCTACAGAAGCTACATCAATATCTGCTATAGTACCTTCAGCATCTTTACATATTAAATTAAGTTCAATATTTTCACCTGTATCACATTCTAAATCTGAATTATAAAATCCAACCATTAAAATATTTTCTTTATTATTTCTAAATTGTAAATTTCCAATATTAGTAAATGGTTTTTCAGCACTAGCATCTTCAGATAAGTCAAAGTTTTCCAAAGCACCCATTAATTTATCCTTACCAGAACCAAGAACACCTTTGATTAAAACAATACCAATTCCTAACACAGCCATAGCCATAACCAAAATGACAATAGCATTAACTGACAACTCCATCGAAGCACTTCGATTTCGTTTTTTATAATTACCAAATAGTTTATTCATGAAAACACCTCATTTTCCATTAACACAACTTTATAAACCTTCATTTATATATTTTTCCTTTTTCATACAACGAAACATTTAAAAATAAGCATACCTAAAAACAAGTGTGAGGCTAAATATGAAAATCAAAACAAAATTAATTCTAATTTTAATATCTTTGTTATTAATAAATATAGTATCAAGTGAAACATACATAACTTCAGATTATGTTAAAACAAATAATTTATATTCACAAAGTGGCAATTTAACATTTGTTAATACCACATTATTTGAAAATACTTTAACAATGCAAAATAAATTAGTTTTCAACAATGGAAACAACGATAAAGTAATTTTGTTTGAAGATAATTCAGAATATCCTTTTGTAATTGGAACAGATTATAGTCAAGGAAATGATTTTAAAATCAATTGGGGTCCAGAATTCTATGACGACGACGACTTATTTACTATAGATTGGTACACAGGAGTTGTAACAATAGGATATGGTATGCAAGTAAATGAATTATTAAATGCAACAGAAATAAGTTCTCCTGAAATATATTCACAAAAACATCAAGAAACAATAACCACAGCAAGATGGTATAGATTTGCAGAAACTCCAGCAGAGTCTTCTTTAGACATATATAGTGGAATTTTTGAATTAAAATGGAGAAATTCTCTTGAAGAAATAGGAAGTGAAAATACCGGAAATATTAAGTTTGAAATAACAAATTATAACGGAGAAGACAACACTTTAAATTTTAAAATTTTATCAAAATCAAGTTATGCAACAACCTTTTCAGACATACCTAATATAAGAGTTTTAATGAATGAATCCAATAATAAAATGTATTTAGAGTTTGAAAAAACAGGAACAGATACTTTTTTAGTTGAAATATACAAATATCAATCTCAAGGTTGGAATTTAATTCAATTTAGTAATGGAGCGGTGCCAACTGGTTATTCAACATATGTTTTTCCAACTTCCACACTATTTTCAATATATTCAGATAGTGCAACTGAAAAATTCAACATAGATAGTAATGCAAATTTAGGTATTGGACAGGCAGCAAATCCATCTTACAAATTAGCAGTTACAGGAAATACACAATTAAATGGCAACTTAAATATGCCTTCAAATAATGGTTGGATTAGCTTTGGTAACGGAGGAAGTATTTATTGGAATTCAACACATACTTGCATTGTAGGAGTTGATGGTAATCTAAATACTGCATTATGTCGTTAAATCAAAATATTTGAAACTTATGTCATAGTCTAATTTGACGAAACATTTAAAAACAAGTTTATATAAAATTATGTATAAACTCATTGTGGGACTGAAAAAATGAAAAAAATGGATCATTCTTCAAAAAGATATTTACTGTTAGTTGTTTTATTATTAACAGTTGGTGTAGTATCAAGCGTAACATACATAACATCAGATTATATTAAAACAGACGATGTTTATTCCGAAAGTGGAACTATAAATTTTAAAAATGATACAGTTGTTGAAGGTAGTTTACAAATTAAATTAGATGATGATTCAAATTATATAATGGGAATAGATTCAGAAGATAATTATTTTAAATTAGTACCTATAACTGATGATTTTGATGATTTTGATGCAAATAGTTTCATAATGAATCAAGATGGAGAAGTATCAATAAGACATTTATATTCATATAATACCTATGTTAATTCAATGAGTTTTTTTCCTAATGAAGGAATTAAGATTGGTGTTAGTTCTAATATAAATGGTTCAGAAAATGGTATTGCAATAGGAGATTATTCAACTACAAATCATTATTATGTAAGATATCCTTATGGTAGTGCTTGTCCTTCAGTTTCATGGAGTAATGAACTATCTGAATTTCCACCTATAACAGGACTTGCAACAGGATCAGAATCACCTGTCGACTGTCCTGAAAAATCTTATTATCCTATAGCTATAGGTTTTAATTCAACTGCAAATTATGATTATTCAACATCTATTGGTTATACTTCTTCTGCAACAGGAACAGGAGCAATAACTTTAGGTTCATATGCAGGTAGTGTTGCAGATTATGGAATTGCAATAGGTTCATATGCATACGCAGAAGGAATTAGTTCAATTGCAATAGGTGATTCTTCATATGCAGAAGGAGAACATTCAACTGCAATTGGTTATTATTCACAATGTTCTGGAATAAATTCAACTTGTATTGGTTCTAGTGCATATAGTGATTATAATTCAACTCTTTATGTTGGTGGAGATGTATATAATACTTTTTTAGATACTAATTTAGAAGTTGCTGGAGAAGTTATGATTTATCCAGCTGAAAGTTGGATAAATATAGGTAATGGTGGTGGAATTTATTGGAATTCAACACATACTTGTATTGTAGGGCCAAGTGGAATAGCTAATGCAATTTGTACAAACTAAGGTAAATAAAATGAAAAAAACAATATTCATTTTAACTTTGATTTTTCTTTTTTCTTTTACATTAGTTTTTGCAGCATCAGCTCCAGCACCACAACCAGAACCACAACCAACAGTTTTACCCGTTAGATTATATGTTAATTCAACTTTTGAAGCTGGAAATTATACTTATGTTGTAAATATAGATACAGCCGTTTCTTCAATTGAAGTTTATGAAGATGAATTTTATATTGGAGGTTATACTTTTTGTGAATCTTACTTTAGAACAAAATTTAACACTACTAGGGATTGTTCAGGTATAGAAATTAATGCAAATTCAATACCTGAAGGTGAAAGTTTAGATAGAGGAGATCAACAAACGTCCCCACCACCTTCAAATCCAGGAGACACAACATTATCTCCGTCAGCAAGCGATAATCCAGGAGACACAACTATATCTCCTTCTTTGTTTGACGAAGAAGAAGGGCAAGTTGAAGAAGAACTTGGTGATGATGGTAAAAAAGATGTTGTTTACGAAGGAGAAAGAACTTTTAGAGATGAAGTAGTAAGAATTTTTAGAAGTTGGAATAAAGACATTGGAAATACTTCTTTATTTGCAGTTATTTTATTCGTACTTGCGTTTGTAATTGGTTTTGTGTTTATAATTCACATAATGAAACATCCAGATCCAAATCATATGGGTTTTAAAGCAAAAGATGTTGAAATTAAAGTAGATACAACACAAGCTAAGAAAAAATAGTTTTTTAGTTATTTTTCTTGTTTTTAATTGAAATTATCATCTTTCTAGTTGTTACTTTAAAGTAATAATAAAACGAAAGCTTTATAAATAATTATCTACTTGTCAATAGTTACAGGTAGAATAAAATGAATACTGAATATGTTGCAAATCAAGGTACTGGTAAGCTTGATGAGATTAGAACTCTTGCTTTAGCCATAAAAAATAAAGAAAATGTAGCTTTATCTGGAGAACCAGGTAATGGTAAATCAACAACTTTAAAATTTATTTCTAATTTATTAGGAAAACCTTATTGTCCAAGAACAGTAAATAAGTTTGAGCAAGTTTTTGATTATAAAGGTGCACCAATTATAATGAATGGAAACGTTATTTATACAGATACTATGTTAAAACGTGCTTTAAGAACAGGAGGAGTTTTTGTAAATGAAGAAAGTTCTGAATTATCTGAACCCATTCAAAAGTACTTATCCCAATTGTTAGCTGATAGAGAATCCTTTACAATAATTGATGAACATGGAAATGAATTTACTTTAAAAGAAATGAAAGAAAAATTTGATTGGAAAATTGATGATTTTGTATATTCTGAAACTTTTAACCCATTACATAATGAAACAGGAAGAGATAATTTTGTAGACTCACATAGAGATAGAATGAACTTAAAAAAATACAATGATTTAGATTCATTATTGTCAGTTTATATTGCTCTTAATGACATAGGTATAAAAACAAAGTTACCTTTAACTGAAAGAGGAATAATTTATGATTCAGATGCAGATAAGTTAATTTTTACTGAACAAAATAAGGATAGAATTTGGAAAGACGTTTCTGGAAAAGAAGTTTCTAAAATTAATTTATCAAAACAAAAAACATATATGTTTTTCAACAAAGAACAATTTAAAGATTCAGACAGAGAAAGTTATATCAAATCTGTTGACGAACTTGATCCTTTTTACATAGAAGCAGTAAAATATTTTATTGGTCTAAAACACTTAATTAACAAAGAACCAAGTATGGATTCATTATCTAAATATGTAAAAACTGAGTATGTTAGAGATGAAGCTGTAGGAGAATTAAAAATTGTTTATCCAACATTAAGATTAATTAAAAATACTTTCAAAAGATATAATTCCTTGGTTGAATCAGGATTTGGTAAAGAAAAAGCTAGAGAAACAGTAATAACAGATGCAATAAATAACATAACTTATGGTGCTTTAGCAAATAAATCTTATAATGGTTCAGGAACACAAGAAGTATTTTTAACTTCTAAAGCAAGAAGTGCTGATTTGTTACCTAAAATCGAAAACGCTAGCAATGAATTATAAGCGGAACTTTTGAGACAAAATGTTAAATGATTTAAAATCGTTGAATAATTTACTAAATTTATTTGATAGTGCATACACTGAAGGAATAACTTTAGAACATTTTACCGATGATAGCGATTTTAATCAATCTTTTCTTGATGTTTATTATCATTTAATTAATGGAAGTGTTCCAATAAAACCATGTGCTGAATATGGAGTTACAAATGTAATTAGAGATAGTTCAAAACATAATCCTTCTAAACTTTTTGAAATTTGTTTGAGAAATAGTATGGATTTATTTAAAGAAGATGGAGAATTCACACCTTTACAAAAAAATCGTAACATTACAATATATAAAGGAATTTTAATACATGAAATTGCACACATTCTTGAAGGTTCTTTTGAACCAGTAAATTTAGAAACTATTCTTGAAGATTTGGGAAATCATGAATTTGGACATGATTTATTTAATATCATGGAAGATTATAGAATTGAACAAAATATAACTCATAAATTTAGAAATTCTCATCCAGAGTATAAAACTGCATTAAATTTTTTAAATATGAATTTAATTGGTGTAAAACATAGTTATATGGAAAGTGATTTAGAAGATGTTTTAAATACATATATTTGTAAAATAAAAACAGGACATTCTTTAACAGAAATATTATCTGCTGAAAATGAATCCTACACAAATAAAGAAGAATTAAGTAAAGTTAGACTTCAAAGAAATGAAACTTATAAAACTATTGAAGAAGCAGTTCAAGCAGAAAATACCTTTTATAGCAAAGAAACAAATGAAGAATTAAAAAAATTAGGCATAAATAATTACAAAGAATTAGTTGATACTTTAGTTGAGAAAACTAAAACATTATATCTTAAAAGTTATGTTGAGTCAGTTGAATTATTACCTGAAATTTACGAATTACTTGATTTACAATTTAAAATATTACCATCAGAAAAAGATAAAAACAAAAATAAAAATAATTCTTCTAAAAGTCAAGATCAAAATAATGAAGGAGGAGGCAATATTCCTTTTCAAGGAGAAACTCAAGACAATTCTTCTAAAAATAATCAATCTAAAAATAATCAAAAAAATAATTCGTCTCAAAATAATCAAAAAAATAATTCCTATGATAATTCTTCTAAAGGAACAAAATATAATCCAAGCAAAACAAATAAATCAATAAGTTCAAATGATGATTTCACACAAGGTTCTTGGAAACCAGACTCAATGGATGAATTTAAAAAAAATAAAGATAACATTAAATCAAGAATTGAACAAGTTGCAGAAGCGTTATCTGATGCTTATAAAAATGCAAAAGAAAAACAACAAGAAAAAGATTTAGAAAAACAAAACAAAAACGACTTTAATAGTTCTATGACTTTAATGGAATATAATGAAAACAACATAAAAGCAAGACCAACAGAAGTTATATGGGAAACTTTGAAAAGCAATGATGATTCATTGGCAAATCGTATTAGAATATCTTATTCAAGAATTTCAAATGCAATAACTCAACAATTTGATGAATTAAAATTAAATCAAATTCAATTATTGGCAAATCAAAAAATAGGAAGCACATTTAATCCAGCAAGTTTAGTTTATGCATTAAGCGATGTTAATTTTGCAAGAGAAGGAAGATTATATGATAATACTCTTATGAATAAAAAAGATTATTCTATTTATTATTTAATTGACGCTTCAGGTTCAACAAAAGAAACTATAAGTTCAAGAGAAAAATCACCAATAACTGGAAAACAAATGACTGTTTTAGATATAGAAAAAATTGCAGTTGCAAGTGCGTATCAAGGTATTGAAAATTTAGGATTACATGATGATTTTCATCAAAAAATATTTTTATTTAATTCAAATTATAATACTATAATTTATCATGCGAAAAATGTAAATGAATTATCAGCAGTAGAATCTGGTGCTGGAAATAGAGATGGTGCAGCAATAAGAGCATTAACTAAAAGAATAGAAACAGAACCAAATCAAGATAAAATTTTATTTTTATTTGCAGATGGATTGCCTGCATATGCTAATGGTGTATTTGATACTTCAATGGCGATAAAAGAAGCAACAGATAAAGGAATAAAAGTATTTTACATTTTAACATCGAATGATGCAAAACTTAATAGAAATGCCGAATTAGATTATCCAATAATTACAAAATATGCAACTGATAAAAAAGTTATTTTTCATCCAAGTATGTTGCCCAAAGCAACTAAATCAATGATAGAGGAGCATTTGATATAAAATGAAATATAAAAAAATAAATATAAAAAACAAACAATCAAAAACTCCTTTCAAAGAAACATTTTCAATAAAATCTTTTAATGATTTAATTAAAGTTATTCAGGCCAAAACACAAAATGATTCTTTAGTTGATTTAGTTTCAAATACATTAAAAGAATATATAGGAAACACATGTTCAAGTCAATATATTAAATTAATTAAACAAATTGCAATTAATTTTAATGATAAAAAAATATTTTCAGAAATTGTTGATGTTTTAGATAAATACGAAATTAGTACAAAGTATTTAGATTCTGAAGTTTTTATTCCCCGTTCAAAAAATATATTTGGTAATAAGTTTGATGAAATTATATTATCACAATATTCAGTGCATCGTTTATTACAAAAATCTGTTAAAAAAGTAGGTAATAAAGATTTTTTAATAGATCTAACTACTTTACTTGGAGAAACAAAGTCCGAATTTAATTTAAAAAATTTATTGGCAAATTTCAACTATCTTTTAAATGAACAAGGTAAAGATTTTGTTTTGCATTATCTCAAATTAAGTAATAATTTTAAAAATATAGATTCTTTTTCAAATTTGGATGTTTCATTTCTTAAACAAATTTTTGAAACTTTAGAATATACAAATTTAATATATGAACTGACTGTGAAAGAATATTCAAACATTTCTAAAGCTTATCAAGTAGTTCAAGGAATAACTAACAATAAATATTATAAAATAAAACAAGTTGCAAAAGAAGGATTTTATGCATCTCTGAATGAAAAAGTAAAACTTGGAAAAACAATTCAAGAAAAATTAAAAATAATAAATTCTTGGTCAAATAAAATTTACAATTCAATACTCCAAAACCCAGATGGATTTACTTATGTGGTGGCAAAATGAGTTTAGAAAATAAAGTTTCAAAGTATGACGGAGTTTTAGGTAAATTTAAACTTGCAGAAGATAAAATAATGAACTTAATTGTAACGTTTATGGCTCAACCCATAATATTTTATCATACAAAAAATGTTTTAGTAACCTTAGAAGTTGCAAAAACACTATCACAATACATCAACCATCCGCAACCAGAATTAATAGTATGGGCATTTTTAGACACAGCAAGATATACAAAAGATAAACAAGCAACATTAGAAGTTGCAAAAACACTATCACAATACATCAACCATCCGCAAGCAGGATCAATAGCAGATAAAATCTCAAAGACTGCTGAACAAACAAAAGATAAAAAAGCAACAATACAAGTAGCAAAACTATTTCAAGAACAACAAATAATCGATGTATTCAACCAATACATCAACCATCCGCAAGCAGAATCAATTGTATGGGCAATCTCAGATACAGCATTTTACACAAAAGATAAACAAGCAACATTAGAAGTTGCAAAAACACTATCACAATACATCAACCATCCGCAAGCAGAATCAATACAAGTCGCAATTTTTAGAACAGCAGAAGAAACAAAAGATAAACAAGCAACATTAGAAGTTGCAAAAACACTATCACAATACATCAACCATCCACAAGTAGAATCAATAGCAAGTTTATTCTCAAAAACAGCAGTTTACACAAAAGATCAACAAATAATAATAAAAATATCAAAAATATTATCGAATTCAAAAGATGAAATATATTCATGTAACAATTTAGATTTAATTACAGAAAATATTTTAGAATTTACAAAGTCAATTCAACATCAAGAAATTTTTGATGAATTAAAATTAAGTAATTATGAGAAAATTTCTAAAGCTTATCAAGTAGTTCAAGGAATAATTGAAAATAAAACAGATGAACTAAAACAACAAGCAATAGAAGGATTTTACACATCTTTGAATAAGCAAATTTCAAAAGGAAAAACAATTCAAGAAAAATTAAAAATAATAAATTCTTGGTCAAATAAAATTTACAACGTAATACTACAAAACCCAGATGGATTTACTTATGTGGTGGCAAAATGAGTTTAGAAAATAAAGTTTCAAAGTATGATGGAGTTTTAGGTAAATTTAAACTTGTAAAAGATATTTTAAATGGAGAAGTTGAGCCTAAAGAATTAAAGGTAATAAGTTATTACACAAGAAGTAATTCTGCAATTTATCACACAATAAGAACTTTTGAAAAGTATGGAGAAGGACCAGAGATTGAAAAAATAATAAAAGGAATCGAACAGATTGCGAGAGAAACAAAAGATAAAAAAGCAACAATAAAAGTAGCAAAACTATTTCAAGAACAACAAATAATTGATGTTTTGAAAATATATGAAACATCTGTTTATACAGAGAAAATAACAGATTTAATTTTAGATACTTTTAAAAAAACAAAAGATAAAAATATACCAAAGAATATTGTAAAAACATTATATACCTTAAATAATTGTTCTGATTTAGATGACTTAATAAATACTCTTTCAAATACAGTTAGATTCATAGATAATAAAAATAATATTTTAAAAATTAACAAACTTTTATTAAATTATTATCAATCTCCTAACTCTAAATTATTGTTAGCTGCTCTTTCAAATACTGCAATAAGAATAAAAGATGAAAATACAATTTTAGAAGTTACAAAAACATTTTATAAATATATGGATAATTTTTCTTCGAAATATTATGATTTCGAACCAGTAGATTTTTTATCGGCAATATCTGGCGCATCAGAATTTATAAAAGATAAAGAAACAACTCTTGAAGTTTGTAAAACTTTACAACAATATATGGGAAAAAAATATTTTTCAAATATTGCAACTGAATTAAATACTCTAATTTCAAATATTTACGATAAAGAAACAATACTTGAAGTTTGTAAAACATTACAACGATATGTTGAGAAACCAGAAGCGAAAGAAGTAGCAAATGCAATATCTCAGTTTGCATGGAGTGGTGCTGCAAAAACCATAGTTACTAATCGAGCAAAAACTTTTCAAAAATATATTGATAATCCTATGTTAAATGATTTAATTCCTTTAATTTCAGATTTTAGTGATTTAGGAAAATTACAAGGTGATGAAGTTTGTTCAAACTTAACACTAAAAGAATGCAATAACCTTTACAAGGCACAACAAATAGTTTATGGAATTATGAGAAATAAATCCAATGAAATAAAAAAACAAGCAATAGAAGGATTTTACACATCTTTAAACAATCACATTTCAAAAGGAAAAACAGTCCAAGAAAAATTAAAAATAATAAATTCTTGGTCAAATAAAATTTACAATTCAATACTCCAAAATCCAGATGGATTTACTTATGTGGTGGCAAAATGAGTTTAGAAAATAAATTAAATGATTGGACATTCACAGAAAGTCAAAAATTTAAAAAAACAATTAAATATCTAAATGAAAATATTAAAAAATTCAAAGTTTCACCTGAACTTTTACAATTTTTAAAATTATACAATGATGACAATAAGTTTTCAAGTGCATCAAATTTAGTTAAAAAAGTAGCATTTCAAACAAAAAGTATAGAAACAATTAATGAAATATCTTCATTAATTTTAAATAATCAAAATAATAAAGATGTTTTTAGACGAACTAACGGACATTATATTTTTAATTTAATTGAAAATTGTTTAGAATTTAAAGTGGATAAAAAAACTATGAATGATTTAGTTAAAACTATTAGTTTATATGTTAATACTAATTATTCTTATAGTGAATTTAATAGCCTTTTCTATAACGTTTCAGAAAAATCAGAACTAGATAATTTGTTAAGTATTTTACAAGAAAAAAATATTTTTGAACTTATTAGTTCTTCTAAAAATTTTTCAAAGCAATATATTTCACATATACTTTCATCCATGATTAAAAATAATTTTGGAAAAAAATTAATTTTAAAAACAGCAGATGTGTTAAATAAATATGATTCTTCATTATTCGATTCAATTGAAAAAATATATGCTAATTTTAGCAACTATGAAGAGGATATAACTGAATTTGTAAATTTCTTAGATTTTTGGAAGGAAAAACCTAAATCAAAAAATTTAATTAATTTACTTTCTGAGAAAGCTAGTCATCGTTTAGAGATGACTACTTTAACTAAATTATTACAAGATGATGATGTGGTAAATATGTTAGATTCTTTTAATAATACAAATTCAAATAGCTATTTAAATGATTTTTTATCTTCTGTAAAAAAAGAAATGAATAAAGAACAAACAATTGAATTGGGAACTACATTACTTCAATATCATGGTGCATGGAATTATGATGCCGTTAGAAAAGAATTATATGCTTCAACAAATAAATATGTTTTAAATTTAACAAAGTTTTTTAAAGATGAAATAATCATATCTTTTTTAGAACCATTTTCCGAAAAAATTTATTCTCAAACAAATATATTAAATGCAATTGATAATCTTGCAAACACAATTGGAAACAATTACTCTGTTGATACATGTATAAATATAACAAAAGTTTTAAAATTATATTCAAAAAATACTAGAGGATATGGTGATTTATTAAATTTTCTTAAAGATATAAATGGCGAGATTCGAGAAAAATTTGATTTAGATGAAATGTTTAAAATATTTGCTGAACCTGAAGTTGAAAAATTCTTTTCACATTATGCTGATTCTAAAAAAGTATCTGCAATAATGGATATAATAAAATATAGTGTTGATAAAAATATAACTTTAGAAACTTTAAAATCAATGCAAATATATAAATGGAATTCCGGTTCAAAAACATTTTTAGATTCTATAAAAAGTTCATCATTATTAAATGATAAAAATAAACTACTTCACGTTGTGAAAACATATCAAAAAGAAATAGTACTTAATTTATTTGATTTATATAAAGGTAAACCTCAAGAAAATGATTTTTTAGATGTAATTAAAAAAGTTGTTCTTATTGAAGATGAAAAATTATTTTCAAAGTTTGTAAATTCATTGTATGAAGCCAGAAATGTAAATTTAATGAATACTTTAAATTTTTCAATTTTAAATGATTTGCAAAACTATTTTCAAGATAAAAATTTATTTTCTAATCTAGATTTTAATAATTATGAGAAAATTTCTAAAGCTTATCAAGTAGTTCAAGGAATGACTCAAGATAAAGCTATTGAAATAAAACAACAAGCAAAAGAAGGATTTTACAATTCTTTAAATGAAAAAGTAAAACTTGGAAAAACAGTCCAAGAAAAATTAAAAATAATAAATTCTTGGTCAAATAAAATTTACAATTCAATACTCCAAAACCCAGATGGATATACTTATGTGGTGGCAAAATGAGTTTAGAAAATAAAGTTTCAAAGCATAAATATGATAAATTATTTAATAAGCAATTTAAATATTATGCTTTTTTTAAAAAGGAAATTGATGAATTATTTGCAAAAACTGGAAAATATTCTTTAATTAAAGCTAAAGCAAAAAATTTGAACGATTATTTTGAAACTCAAGGTGTTGGTAATATTACACCCTTTTTATTAAAATCTATAAATTATGTTCCAACTATGGATTTAAAAATTGAAATTTTAAAAATTCTTAGTAATTATTCAGGAATAGAAGAAAGAAAACTTATATTAAATTCTTTGAAACAAAATTACGATGCAGGCGAAATAAATAATATTAGAAATTTTATGAACATTTTCAAAGAAAAAGAAATTTTAAATACATTTAAATCTTATACTAAAAAATATAAAAAACCAATAGAATTTTTAGTTGATGAAGCTTTAAAATTAGATAAAAAAACAATAATAGAAATATCTAAAACACTTAATCAAACTCAAATAATGGATCTTTTAAATAAATATAATACTTCCAAATTAAATCATGAAAATATAACTAATATTATATTTAATATGATTAAATTAAGGAAGGACAAAGAAATTATAATTGAAACAACAAATCTTTTAGATCAATATGTTAATAATTATAGTTTTCATTATATTTCAAAATTTTTAAATATTAATTTAGAAATTCCAAATTATGCTGAATTATTAACTAATTATTCTAATTTATTAAAAGATAAAGAAATAATGGAAATTTTAAATAATTGCCATGAAAAATATGATTTTAAAGAATCTTTAATTTTAAAATCAGTTATATTGATTGCAAGTTATACCTTAAATAAAGATGCAGTTCTTGCAACAAATAGAACTTTGAAAAAATGTTATGATAAAGAAGATGATGTTTTTAGATTCATTGTTGATAAATTTATTAATATTGCAGAAATGAGTGAAGATAAAAATAAAATCAAAAAATTGGCAAAAATATATGAACAGGATTTGGATTATAATTTATCAAAATCAAAAGAATTTCTTGAAATAGTATTATATGTACAAGATGATGAGTTAATTTCAAACTTATCTAAAAAAGAATATTCCAATATTTCAAAAGCATATCAAATAGTTCAAGGAATGATTAGTTCAAAACCAAATAATATAAAAAATAAAACAACAAATGGGTTCTTTGAATCTCTTAATCAAAAAATTTTAACTGGAAAAAACATACCTGAAAAATTAAAAATAATAAATTCTTGGTCAAATAAAATTTACAATTCAATACTACAAAACCCAGATGGATATGCTTATGTGGTGGCAAAATGAGTTTAGAAACTAAAGTTTCAAAGTATGATGGAGTTTTAGGTAAACTATTTCAAGAACAACAAATAATTGATGTTTTGGCTAAATATAAACCATCAGTTTATGCAGATAAAGTAACAGATTTAATTTTAAATACTTTTGAAAAAACAAAAGACAAAAATACAACATTAGACGTTGCAAAAACATTAGATCGATTTATTCATTTTAATTTTGTGGACAAAGTAATAGATGCAATTTCAAATACAGTGGAATTTATTCAGAATAAAAATATTATTTTAGAAGTTAATAAATTATTATTAAAATATGTTTTTTTTGATGACTTTAACTTGTTTATGAATGCAATTTCAAATACTGCAAAAGAAATAAAAGATGAAAATACACTCTTAGAAGTTACAAAAATATGTTCTCAATATATAGATAATTTTCCTTCGAAATATTATAGTTACGAAACACTAAGTTTTTTATCAGCAATATCTGGTGCATCAGAATTTATAAAAAATAAAAAAACAACACTTGAAGTTTGTAAAACAGTACAACAGTATATGGGAAAAAAATGTTTTTCAAATGTTATAACTCAATTATATCTAATAATTTTGAATGTGAGAGATAAAAAAACAACACTTGAAGTTTGTAAAACATTACAACAATATGTTGATAAACCACAAGCAAATAAAATAGCAAATGAAATATCTCAATTAATATGGAGTGATGATGATAAACGTACAGTCATTAATCGAGCAAAAACTTTTAAAAAATATATTAATAATCCCCTGTTAAATGATTTAATTCCTTTAGTTTATGATTTTCCCGAATTAGCAAAATTACAATGTGATAAAGTTTGTTCAAACTTAACACTAAAAGAATACAAAAATATTTACAAAGCACAACAAATTGTTAAAGGAATAATTGAAGATAAATCTAAAAAAATAAAAAAACAAGCAATAGAAGGATTTTACACATCTTTGAATAAGCAAATTTCAAAAGGAAAAACAGTACAAGAAAAATTAAAAATAATAAATTCTTGGGCAAATAAAATTTACAATTCAATACTCCAAAAACCAGATGGATTTAAATACGTTACAAATTAAAAAATTATATTAAATTTTTTCTTTTATTTCTTTCAACAAATCTTCAACAAATTCTTTCTTAGATTTACTTCCAAGAATTTCATTGTTTCTAGTTCTAATGTTAACACTATTTTCAGAAACTTCCTTATCACCAACAACTAAAATATAATTAAATTGTTGAAGTTGAGCATCTCTAACTTTTTTACCAGTAGTTTCACTTCTAGCATCAACAAAAGCACGAATACCTTTAGATTTTAATTCTTTTTTTAGTTCGTTTGAATAATGAATATGTCTATCTGCAATAGGTAAAATTGAAACTTGATTTGGACTTATCCATAAAGGAAATTTACCTGCAAAGTGTTCAACTAAAATTCCTAAGAATCTTTCTACTGAACCAAGAATAGTTCTGTGAAGCATAACAGGACGATGTTTTTGTCCATCAGCACCTTCATAAGTTAAATCAAACTTTTCAGGCATTTGAAAATCAAGTTGAATAGTAGCACACTGCCAAGTTCTTCCAATTGCATCTTTTAAATGAACATCAATTTTTGGACCATAAAATGCTCCATCTCCTTCATTTATGTGATATTCTTTTCCACTATCCTCTAAAACTTCTTTTAATGTTTTTTCAGCTAAGTCCCAAAGTTTAGGATCTCCCATAGCATTTTCAGGACGAGTTGAAAGTTCCATAAAGTATTCAAAGCCAAATTTAGAATAAACAACATTTACAAAGTCAAGTAAGTCAACAAGTTCATCTTTAATTTGTTCTCTAGTACAAAATACATGTGCATCATCTTGAGTGAAACATCTAACTCTAAACAATCCAGCTAGAACTCCAGATAATTCATGTCTATGAACTAAACCAAATTCTCCAGCTCTTATTGGTAAATCTCTATAAGAATACATAGAATTTTTGAAAATTAAAATATTTCCAGGACAATTCATAGGTTTAACTGCATAATCTTGTTCATCAATTTTTGTAAAATACATATTTTCTTTGTAATGATCCCAATGTCCAGATTTTTCCCATAAAATTCTATTTAAAATAATTGGAGTTTTATTTATTTCATAATTTCTTTCATACATTATTCCAATAACATATTCAACTAATTTATTCCAAATAAAACTTCCACCATCATGAAAAAATGGCATACCTGGAGCTTCTTGTTGAAATGAAAATAAATTTAATTCCTTTCCAATTTTTCTATGATCTCGTTTTTCAGCTTCTTCAAGTAATTTCAAATAAGCGTTTAAATCTTTAGAGTCAGGAAAACTAGTTCCATAAATTCTTGTTAATTGAACATTATTAGAATCTCCTCGCCAATAAGCACCAGCAAGTTTCATTAATTTTATAGCTTTAACAAATTTTGTTGAAGGAATGTGTGGACCTCTGCATAAATCTATAAAATCTCCTTGTTTGTAAGCTGAAATTTTATCACCATCAGCAGTATCCACTAATTCAACTTTGAATTTGTTGTTTCCAAAAGCTTTTTTAGCTTCTGCCTTGGATGAAAACTCAATTCTTTGTGGTTTTAAGTCTTCTTTGACTATTTTCTTCATTTCCTCTTCAATTTTAGGAAAATCATCTATAGAAATGTGTAAATTGTCAAAATCATAGTAAAAACCATTTTCAATTGCAGGCCCTATAGTTGCCTTTGCTTCAGGATATAGCCTTTCTACTGCTTGTGCTAGTATGTGTGCTGATGAGTGCCTAAAAATATCAACACCTTCAGCGTCTTTAAAAGTAATTATTCTTATATTTACATCTGAGGTTATTGTGGTGTAAAGGTCTTTTAATTTGCCATCTATTTCAATAGCTAAAGCGTTTCTAGCTAATCCTTCACTTATTGAAAGCGCAACGTCATATCCGTTTATTCCGTTTTCAAATTGTTTACTACTTCCGTCTGGAAATTTTATTTCTACCATATTTCAACCTCAAATATACATTTAAAGAATAAATGTTTGTTTTTAAAGTTTTAGTTTGATTTAATTATATATTTTTACATATTATTAATTTAAAGATTAAATAGTTTACTAAAAACATTTATAAAGCATCTTAATTTCCATACAATTGGTGTTGATGCTCTGGTTTATAACAAAACTAGTAACAAACTTAAAGGTCAAAAGCTCATAAGTGAAGAACTAACGTTCATCATTTACTCGTGCAAAACACTCGTAAGTCTTGAAAGTATCAAAATAATAACAAAGGTAAACAAAATGAAAAAAGAACCAAGTTCAAAATTTATTAAAGTAAGATGTCCAAAATGCAAAAATGAACAAGTAATATTTGGAAAAAGTGCTTCCACAGTAACTTGTTTAGTATGTTCTACAGTTTTAGCAGAACCAACAGGCGGAAAAACTAAAATAAAAGCAAGAATTCTTGAAATTTTAGAATAGAGGACAAGAAATAATGTTACAAAAGAAAAAAGGAATGCCAAAAGAAGGAGATTGCTTATTTTGTACTGTAACTAAAATACAATTTCATTCTGTTTTTGTTAGTTTAGATGAATATGAAAACAAATCCGGAATGATACACATTTCTGAAATTAGTCCTGGAAGAATTAGAAACATAAATGAATTTGTAAAAGAAGGAAAAGTTGTAGTTTGTAAAGTTCTAAGAATAGATTCTGAAAAAGGACATATTGATTTATCGTTAAGAAGAGTAACTGAAAGCCAAAGAAGAGCTAAAGTTGAAGAAAGAAAACAAGAAGCAATTGCTGAAAGTATAATTGTTTCTTATGCAGGAATACATAAAATTGATAAATTAAAATTCTATAATGAGTTATCCAATATTCTTTTAAAATCGTACGATTCTATTTATGATGCTTTTGAAGATGTAGTTGAAGAAGACGCTTCTTTAGTTGAAATGGGAGTTGAAGAAACTCAAGCAAAAGAATTAGAAAAATTAATTAAAGAAAGAATTAAAATAAAAGAAGTTTCAATTGAAGGTATAGCAACAATTCATTCATATGAACCAGATGGAGTTGATTTAATTTGTTCTGTAATGGATAAAGCTATTAAAATAAGCAATCAATTATCTATTAAATCTTTAGGTGCAGGTAAATATAGTATTACAATAAATGCATTGGATTATAAAGAAGCAGAAACAATACTAAATGAATGTGTTAATTTACTTGAATCATCTTTCAAAAAAACAAATACTGAATTTAAATTTGAAAGGAAATAAAATGGCTTTAAATATATTAAAATGTGTAACATGTAATTCTTATGGTTTAAGTAAAACTTGTAAGTGTGGAGCTCCAAGAAGACTTTGCAAACCACCTAAATTCTCACCAGAAGATAAATACGCAAAATATAGAAGACAAGCAAAAGAAGAATTAGAAAATTAATTCCGAATTTTCAATAGAAATGTTTTTAAGTATGTTTGTTTTTTTTATTTCTATGACATGGAAAGTTACATTTAGTAAAAATTTCACTTGTGAAAATCCAATATTTATTGAAGGTTTACCAGGAATTGGAAATGTCGGAAAAATAGTAATTGATTATTTAATTTCTTTAACAAAAGCAAAAAAAGTAGCTACACTTTTTAGTTATGATATGCCAAATAGTGTTTTTGTAAATGAAAAAAATTTAATAACTTTACCTTCAATAGAACTTTATCATTTTAAATTAAAAAAACAAGATTTCTTATTTCTTACAGGAGATGCTCAACCTTCAAATGAAAGAGCAAGTTATGAATTAACAGATTTATTATTAGACATAGTTGAAAAATTTAAAGGAAAACAAGTAATAACTTTAGGAGGAATAGGCTTAGCAGAAATTCCTAACGAACCATTAATTTATGTTACAGGCAATAATAAAAATTTTATAAAAGAATTTAAAGAAGTAGGTGCGAATCCAAATCTGTTTGGAATTGTTGGACCTATAATTGGAGTATCTGGATTAATGCTAGGTTTATCAAAACCACGAAAAATACAAGCAGTTTCAATTCTTGGAGAAACATTTGGACATCCAATGTATATAGGATTAAAAGAATCTAAAAAAATATTGCAATTATTAGATAAAAAATATAATTTTAAATTAGATTTAAAAGAATTAGATGAAGAAATAAATTTAATCGAACAAGAATTAAATGTTGAAGATGAATCAACAAAAAAACCTTCTAAAAAACTTGGAAAACTTAAAAAATATCAAGAATTAGGATATATTGGTTAATTATTTTTTTTTTAAATTTTCAATACTTCCAAATAAAACTTTATGTTTTGGTTCTCCCATTCTCATAGCGAAAGGATCTACATTTAACCATTTATTATTTTCTACTTTAACTTTTATATATTGATGAATCATAAAATAACAATTAGTAATTTTTAGTTTTATATCATCTTCAGTAAATCTTTTTGTTTTTAAAAGAAAATATCTTATTAACAAATTTTGTTGATGACAATGTAAATATCCTTTTCTTTTCCAAATATCATTTAGAGATTTAACAAATAACAAAGGAAATTCAGTAAATTGTTGAAACATTTTACTTTCAAATCTATCAAATTCATATTCTAAAATTTTGTCTAAAACTTTTTTCTTACTTTTATATTTTTTACCAATTTCTTCTAAATCTTTAATTACTTTTTTAGGTAAATCATCATTTATTTTACTTTTCCATCCTAAATTAGGAAGAATTAAAGGAGATAATAAAAATACTACAATAATGTATAAAAACAATAAACCCACAAAAATGACAAGTAATGTTTCCAAAATCATACTTTTTTTATTTTTACTTTCTTTTTAAACTTTACCATAAATAGAATATAACAGGAACAATCAAACAACCCAACAACATATTTTTTTGTCCTTTGTAAAAATTAGTCAATAAACCTAATGAAGTAGCAGTAATTAAAATTAAAATACCTTGCAAACCACTTAATAACAAAACAATTAAAGTAACAAAAATAATTATACTTTTTACTAATTTTTTATAATTGATTTTAGAAATAAATTTTGCAAACTTTTTAGAAAGAAAAATTCCTAAAAATGTTGCCAACGAACCAACAATCATTAAAACAGAAACAAAAATTAAAATATCTTGGCTTTTGATTTTAGAAATTATTTCACCAACAGCTAAAATAGCACCATTTCTAGCTTTACCAAGAATATACAAAGTCATAATTGAAAAAGTAAAATTCACAGTGTTAATTCCACCAGTCAATAATAAATAATGTTTTTCTTCAGGTTTTTTCATAGTAGTTGTAGCAACAATAGCACCATGACTAGAGCCAAAACCAGGAAGAAAAGAAGCTAAAATTCCAACCAAAGTTGCGCGAGGAATAGTTTTTTCAACATCAGAAAATTTTAAAGGAATTTCATTTTCAATTTTTTGTTCTTTAACACATTCATTTCCTTGCAAAGAAATAATTAAAGTACTTATTCCAAACAAACC
>JBFXLI010000002.1:34230-71058 GCA_050187915.1 Candidatus Woesearchaeota archaeon | reverse complement strand
TTTGTTTAGAGTGTTTTTTCAAAAAATCAGTGTAATAATTTCCTTTATACTTCTCTCTCAAACTATGATTGCCATGCATTAAAAACGGCATAAAATCATCTTTTTCTAAAACAATTTTAATTTGTTCTTCTAAACCACCATTAATCATGGGACTATATTGTTTTCTTCCTTTTAATGCATTTAAAATTGTAATTTCTTTATCTTTCATTGCATATAAATTTTGAAATTTAGGATGTATTGACCCTAAACCAACTCTGTTAAGAACGGAATTATATCCTCCTTTATTTTCAGTATAATCAATTAAAACTAAACAAACATAATCTTCACTTGAAAGATTTAAATCATATTTTTCATTATAATTTTTTACTCTTTCAGAAACTTTAATTTTTTTATTTTTTGTTTTTGTATAGAAAATTTCATGATTTATTTTGTCTTTTATTGGTTCAATATATTTAATATTAATATCTTTATTTGTATTTAAAAATGTCAAAAACGCCAAAGTCAATTCTGGTAGCATACATTTGTTAGAAAATACATATATTTAAATGTTTCGATTTAATAACTACTATGAAGTGATAAAATAATTGTTATTTGGTAGATTAAAAATTTATAAATAACTACTCTGAAGTAACTACAAAAACGAAAGACTTATAAATAAAATATGTATTTTAGCTTTATGAATCTTGAAGATAGAGTAATTACTAAAAAATTTAATATAGAACAATTAAAACGAGATATAACTCGTTATGATGATTCAATACATAATTCAGCTGGATTTTCTAGAATTGATAGGGAATTAAAAAGAGATTTAACAAAAAAAGAACTTCAATTTTTAAGAACATTGCTTCCTGGAAAATATCAAGATAAAGAGTTAGCAAAAAAATGGGAAAAATATAATAATGAAGTGTATTATGATGTAAGTTTATATTCAAAACAATTTTTTAAAGCCATGCGACTACTTGGAGAAAACGGAGGTCGTGGATTAAAACCTTATTGGGGAGGAAGTTATTTCTCTAAAGGAGAGATAATAGAAAAATTAAGAGAGAGAAATTTAGTTGACAAAGAAGATAGAATAATAACTACTCCTTATACATTTAAAAGAAATATATTAAGTCTAATTAAAAATCTTATTCAAAACCCATTTAATTTTGAACATATACCAAGTACAGATCATTATTTTGATGCAGATTACTTAGAACATAATCTTTCTAAATTTATTGCACTACCTAAGGTAGGAATTGAAGCAATTAATTTAAGTTTTAAAAAATCTAAAAATAGATTTGTTGCATATCATACATTACCTAAATGTGAATATTTAACTTTATTAACTCCTAAATATCTTCAAATTGTAAAAAAAGGTGTACAAAAAGGAATCTCACTTGAGGATATGGAAGATGCGGTAAATGAAATAAAAAACGCACCTAATCATTTTAAAAAATCTTTTGAATTAATTTATACAACCGTGGGCAACGATTTAGATACACGTATTTTTTTAATGGATTTTGTTCCAAAATTACAAAATGAAAGAAAAAATTTAAGTAATTTAGTTTTACTTATGGATGGAAAAGAAAAAAGTTTAAAATTAAAAGACGCTTTTCCAAAAATATTATCTCACAATAAAAAATACCTTAAAAAATATAACTTATTAGAAAATAAAAAAGTTGTTTTTGAACTATATGAATATAGTGGTTTCTTAAATCATATTGAAAACTTCAAAAAAGATAAAATTGCTCAAGAATCTATTAAGAATATTCTTGAAATTCCAAATGGTTCTTATAAAAGTATTTTAAAAAATATTAATTCTAAATTTAAAGAAGCTTCTTTTGCTTATTTCAATTTTTTAATGAAACTAAAAGAGGATTATTTTAATTATTCCTTAGATTCACAAGAATTCTTAAAAACTAAAATTTCTAAAGCAACTAAATATCAAACTGATCCAGAATACTTTAATTACTTAAATACTCAAATAAAACAAATAGAAACTAATCAAGAAATAAGAAAATATCTTTACAAACATAAAAATCATCCTAAATTTGAAGCTATCTTAAATCTTGTAAGTGATTTTGCATCTAGTTTTGTTAACATTTCACATACATATCAATGGAAAACTTCATTTATAGATTATTTAATTACTTCAGATATTAAAACTCAATATGTTCATTTGGATGAAAAAAAAATGGAAGAAATAAGTGGTTTAAAAATAAATGAAATAAAAAAGCACTATGAATCATTATCAAATCTTCCAACAGTAAAAGATTTTAAAGATGGAGTGAGATTATTACATCAAAATGAATTAAAAATGACTCCTTCTTTAGTAATTGATTTGTATTATTCAAAAAGTAGAAATAAAAAAGTTAATTTTTGGTTGAAAAAAGTTCAAGAATTTAAACAAGGAAAATTTGACTATAAAAATTCATTACATCGAGAATTAGAATTTGCAAGATTTAAATATTTAGTTGAAAATGAAAAAGTTCAACATCATATTAAAAATGATTATAATTTTAATGATTTTATGTCTATTTTCAAAAGAAATCCTAAAGGAGAAGAATTTAATGAAATTGAAAAATGGGAAATTAAATGTGTTGCTTATGAATCTCAATTATTATTTTCTAAAGTTATGGAATTAAAACAAAAATCAGAAGAGTTGGGTAGAAATTTATTAATTGTTCCAAACTTTAGTTATGGTTACTTACCTTTTTCTGCAATAAGAAATCACATTGAAGGTATTGATACTTTAATTGGATCAAAGGTTCCATCAACTAAATGTCATGACTCCAAAGAATATATTAGTTCTAAATTTTTCAAAAGTAAAAGGAGAAAAATTGTTGAAAAACAACCAATAATTTTAGTTATAGATGGCACACAACATTTATTATCTAGAGAAGGAAAAGGAAAATCTGCTAGATATCCAGATGCATATGTAGGAATTTCTAATCATGTTATTGCTTTAAATGATGCTTTGGGATTTGATGAAAAAAATAATTCTGATGTGAAAATTAATTATGCTTCTTTTGGTAAAGATGAAATAGATTTAAGACGATTAAGAAATACAGAAGAATTTCAAAAAACATTAAAATGTTATAAACATCTTTTAAAAAATACACATAATAAACAACCCTATTTATTCGGTGGAATGAACGATTTAGATAAGAATTTAATAATTCGAACAAAACATCAAAAAATTGGAGAAATGTCTAACTTAAAAGTTGATAAAATAAATAATCCTATGATTTTGTTTTATCCTGTTGGTGTAACAAATGATCTTCTTCCAGAATATTTAAAATCAAAAAGACCAACTGATGAAGATTTTAAAAATTCAGAACAATCACATCTTTATAGAGAATTTGGAATGGGACATATACCTGCATATTTTGATGATAGTGGGATAATTATAAATTTAGATTTTAGTTTTGATAAGTATGGCGTACATTATCACAATAGACTTGAAAATGCAGTTCAAGAAGAATTTAATAAATCTAGAGAACATAAACCAAAAAATAATTTAACTTATGCTTTAGATTTACAAAAAATGGTTAAAAAATTAAACTTAAAACATTCATATCATGAATGTAGTGTATGAACTTAATTTTTGTAGGATTATATCTAATATTATGAATTTCGAAGAAGCTAACAAGATTTTCTCAAATTAAACAAACTAACTTTAATCCTTGAAGTTACTTTCTCAGATTATAAATAGTAACTTCAATCCTTTCAATTTTCTTTGTATGTCCTGCCATTGTATTTTTAATAGGAAAAGAAGTATCTTCAACCCAAGCCATACTTAAGTCATTATCCCTTGAAAAAGCTTCAATAAACACCTTTGTAGACGTTTTATGCATGGTGTAAATAGAATGAGTTAATTCTAACGCCTTTTCTAAGAAAACCTTATCAATATGCTTCTTCTTAGTACCAAAAGGTGGGTTTAATACAGCTATCAGTGAATCAGAATCCATATCTTCATCGTTTTTAAAATCATTCATATTAACTTCTTTAATGTCTTTACAAATAAATTTCCATTTACCCTCAACATCAATTTCCCAATAATTATTTAAAATTTCAATATTTTTCTTAATTTCTTGTTCCATTTTAGCGTCGATATCAATAAAATAAACAAATTTTGCTCCTAAAAGCAAAGCTCCAATACCAAGAATACCTGTTCCAGCACCTAAATCAATGATGATTTTATCTTCAATTTCACGATTTAAATCAGCTTTCCAAAGTAATATCGCAGCAACCTCACTATCTGAACAATATTGTTCTAAATAAACAGAAGGATTTGAAAATACGTTTAATTTAGATAAAAAAACAGCTAATTCTCTTCTTGTTCTAACCATAATAAAAAAGAAATATGAGTTATATTTATAAATATGCATTTATAAAAACATGCTATGCCTATTCATCCCTTCGTTTTAGAATCATTATATTCTTTATTCACAATAGTTCTAGTTCCATTTAGAAATCCTATTTTACTTTGGCAACTTGCACCAGTTATTTTAATGTGGATAATATTAGAATTTTACTTTGGAATGCATAAACATGAAGAATTAGGATGGAACACAGCATTAGGTAATGGAATAAGTTTATTTTGGATTACAATCAGTACAATGCAGTATTTATTTTATAACAGAACTCAAGTATTTTCTTGGGATAGATTTATTTCTATAACTTTTTTATTGTTGTATGCAATATTTATAATGTATATTTCATTTTCACATAGATTTTCATCAAAAATTACTTATGTTTTAAGTGCTCCAACAGTTGTTTATTTTTCAAGTTATTTAGCATTTATTTATGCATACGGAATGATTAATGCAACTTTACCTTATTTAACGGCAATAATAGTGTTATTTTTAATTTTACTGCTATTTTCATATGTATTTAAACGTGTACTTCCAAACAAAGAAAAAGATGATGAAATGTCATCCTCAAAAATGGATGATTTTAAAACCAATGATTTTGACTCTAATTTAGATAGTTCTTTTGGAGAACCAAGCAAATCAAATACAACTAAAGATCCTTTTGACGCATCATTTAACTCAGTTAAAACACCAAATGACGACTTCAAATTTTAAAAGAATATGAAAATATATTCTAGAAAAGATACATTTAAGTTATAATAATATTTAAAAATGAAACAACATATCAACATAACCGGTGCGTGGGGAATGAATAAAAATATAGAATTAAAAGAACAATTTAAATTAATGCACAATGCATTAAAAGTTTCTTTTTCTAAAGTTAAATTAGAATTAAATGAACACTTAGATTCAATAAATCAAAACACCGATGAAATACAAACTATTTACAATTATTTATCAGAACTTGATGCTAAAATAGAAAAATTAAACGAAAGAATTGACGAAGTAACAATTGTTAAAACAAATCAAATTGAAGAAAAAATTGATGTTAAACTTTCAGTCAGAGAAGAAGAAATATTTTTAGCATTATACACTGCAATTAAACCTATGAATGTTAAAGAAATAGCTAGATTTTTAGGATTAACTGAAGACATAGTTAATTCTCAAGTATATAAATTATTATCAAAAGGAATACCTATAAAAAGAGAATTGCTTGACAACGAATTACAAATTTCTCTTGATTCATCATTTAAAGATTTACAAGCAAGAAAAAATTTAATTCCAGTAAATCAACATGTATTAGAACAATTTGTTAATTTAAAATTATAAAAATTTTATATCATTTTTAATTTTTTGTTCTATAATTTTTCTTTGTTTAATTTCATCTTCAGTTATTGCACTATCAAAATTAAAATCAAAATTTGAAATATATTTATCTAAAATTTTTTCAACATCTAAAGTAATATTTTTATTATTTAAATATTTATTATAAATTTCTGCAACTTTTTTATTATTAATAGATAAAACATTTAATATACTTTCAATATTATTTTTGTCAAAATAATAACCATCAAATTCGACAATATTTTTTTCAGGAATACCTAATCTATATTTCATATTCCATAAATGTGGATCTGAATCATTAATTGTTTTTGTAGAACAAGACAATATCAAAGCAGAATAAGTTAAAAAAGTTGTTAAAAATTTATATTTCATTCTTAAATCAATTATCGAAATAAACAATCATATATAAATTTAGTTATGAAAACAATAATGATTGGTTTTTAAACCAAATAAGCTAAATCATCAAAATTATAGTATTTACATCTAAAATTAATTTGTGCAAATGTTTTTATATAAGTAATTATAACCAAAATAGTGGAAAATATAACTACTTTAAAAAATTCCGATCCAGAGTATTATGATCCAAATACTTATACAAATAAAAAAGTAAATGAATTTCCAAAATATAATGATATTTACAAAGAATTTGTTTATTTTCTTAAAGAATTTAGGCTTAAAGAAGGAGATAAAAATAAAATAATAAATGAAAAAATTAATTGGTTTCTTAAAAAATATTATGTTCGTCAATTAATAAATAGTTGCAAAAAATTAATAAATATAATTGAATTTGAAGAAAATGCAGATAAAATAAAAGAAAGATATGAAAAAAATCAAATAGATACAGTAAAAAAATTACATGAAAATGAACTTTCAGGTATAAGGGCACTTCTCAATGAAAAAGTAAAAAATAATGAACTAAAATCTCTACAAGAAAATTTAAAATTAAGAGTTTTAGATTGGGAAGATAAAGATATATTAAGACATGTAACTTATTTAAAACATCATTTTGAAATTATTAAATTAAATTTACAAGAAGAAATTAACTTATTTGGCTTTTTTAAAATACCAAAAGAAGAAGAATTAAATAAAGTAATTATGCAAGAATATAATTCTATTTCGAAAATTTTAGAATTATTTTCTAATGTTCAAAAAAATAAAGAAATGGAAATGGTTTTAGCAATTATAAATTTAAATGATCCAGTTAAATATTTACAAACCATTAATAAAAATAAACTAGATGATTCCAAACTAATTGAAGAAGATAGATTCATAAAAGAAGGACAAGAAATTTGGAACGAACAATTAATAGAAAATCCTAATTTAATTTTAAAAAAATATTCAGAAGAAAATCGTCTTGCAGAAGAAATAATTGCTAACCCAAAAAATGTATACACAATTCTTTCTAATGTAGATAAATATGAACTTAAAATAGGAGTAAATCCAAGTGTATTAGTAAATACAAGTCATTTTGCAAACATACTTGCGAATCATTGGAAAACTGAATTTTCTAAATATTTAGAAACAAGTCCTTTCATTACAAAAAAATTAAAAAATATTGAGTATTATGAAAAAAATGAATTTATTAAAAGGAAAGTAGAAGAATATTATATAAAATTAATAATTTCAAAAGCATTAGATAGAAACGATCCAAATTATGCTTATGGAACAACAATAGATGTATCTTTATATGATATGGCTAAAAAATTTACTGAAAAATTAATAGAACATAAGCTTTTAAACCCTATATTTAAATTTATGGAAATTAAAAAATATAAAAAAATAATTTTGAATATATTATTAAAAGAAATAAATACATTTATTAACTATACTGTGAAGGATAATAAATTAGATTCAATACGTTGTAAATTTATTGACAAAACAATGAATATTTTACAAATAAAAGTAAATCCATCTCCAGGTGCAAGTATTATGTTTGAAAAAGCAGAACATATAGGTTCAAATTATGCCAACAAATATGCAGATAATAAATAATTCTTTTAAAATAAATAAATATATAGTATAAATTACATTAAAATTCAAGAAACATTTATAAAGGAGTTAAAAAAACAAGAATAAAAGGCTTTGAAATTCATGGTTTTATTATCAAATCAAATTGTATTATTAATACTATTAGTTGCATTATCTGGGTTTTTTTCATGTAGTGAAACCGCTATGTTTTCTTTATCTGAGTTAAAAATACATCATCTTGTTGAACAAAAAAAACGTGGCGCAAAAATATTACAAAAACTAAAACAAGATTCTCACAAATTATTAATAACAATTTTAATAGGAAATAACCTAGTAAACATAGCTGCAGCATCAATCGCAACATCAATCGCATTAGATATTTTTGGAAGTGTTGGTATTGGAATAGCAACAGGAATTATGACATTAACAATTTTAATAGTCGGAGAAATAATTCCAAAAGCGTTTGCGTCAATACACGCTGAATCAATATCATTAACATTTGCAGTTTTCATAGATTTATTAAAAAAATTAATTTATCCTTTAGTTTGGTTTTTTGATAAAGTTGTAGTTAAATTAATACCAAAAGGAGATCCATTTTCAATAGAGTTAACAGAAGAAGAAGTAATAGACATAGTCGATTTATCAGGAAGACAAGGAAGTATAAAATTACAAGAAAAAGAAATGATAAAAAATATTTTTCATTTAGATGATACTCCTATTTCAGAAGTTATGACACCAAGACCAGATGTTTTAGCATTTGAAGATCATTTATCAGTAAAAGATGTAATTAATGAAATAAAAGAACAAGGATATTCTAGAATGCCTATATATAATGAAGATTTAGATCACATTACAGGAATACTTTATACCAAAGATTTGTTAGGTGTAGATGAAAATAAGAAAATAAAATCCTTAGCAAAGTCACCTTTATTTGTTCCAGAAACAAAATTAGCAGATCAACTTTTAAAAGAATTCAAACAAAGAAAAATGCATTTAGCAGTTGTTGTAAATGAACATGGAACTATGCTAGGAATAGTAACTATAGAAGACTTATTGGAAGAAATTGTAGGCGAAATTTACGATGAAACCGATACTGCTGAAGACATAACACCAGACATTAAAAAAATAAATCAAACAGATTTTGTAATAAAAGGAAAAGCAGATTTATCAGATGTAGAAGAAGTATTAGGTATTGAATTAGATGATGGTAATAATTCTTCATTTTCAGGATTTATTATGAAACATTTGTCTCATATTCCAAAAGAAGATGAACATTTCAAATTACATGGTTATAAATTTGTTGTGAAAGAAATAGGACATCACAGGGTAGAAAAGGTTTTTGTTATTAAACTAAAAGAAAAGAAACAATAAACTTTTAAACTTTTAAGTATTCTTAATTTTATGGACGAACATTTATATCAATTAAAAACTACAAATTACAGAGAGTATAATGATATAACTGATTTAATTGTTTTTTTAAAAAATTTCTTTGGTAAAGATTTTAAATTTCCTTTAGTTGTTGGAGATAATGACGAATCCATAAAAAATTGGAGAGAAATTAGTTTAGAATGTGATTTAAATTCTCAATCATTTATACGAGATTACGTTGACAAATTACAAATATTTAAAGAATATGAAGAAAAAAGCACATCTTCTTTTTATAAAAATAAAAATTTATTTGAAGGAAATATAAGATATCACGGATTAAGAAGTTTTAATGAGTCAATTTCTAATAAACTTTTATTTGAAGCAAACTTAAAACAAAAGGCATTAGATTTTACAAATGCACCACAACAAATGGCAAATTTATCCATTTATCTTGGAAAAGATATTATTAATGAGAATAATTTAGTTTATTATGCAAGAATTAAAAAAACACCTTCAATAATAGATTTAATCTTTAAATAATATTAATAACATTTAAATACATCTAAATCAAAATAAATGTAGAGGTTATACTATGTTTAATTTAAAAAATAAAGTTGCTGTTATTACAGGTGCAGCAGGTGGATTAGGAGAATCTATGGCTATTGCATTATCAAATCAAGGAGCACAAATTGCAATACTTGATTTCAAAGATGGAACAAAAGTTTGTAAAAAACTAAAAACAAAATCAAAATATTACAAAATAGATACCTCAAATGAAGAAAATATGATTGAAGTTTCAAAACAAGTTTTCAAAGACTTCAAAAAAGTTGATATTTTAATAAATAATGCAGGAATTTATTTTCCAACACCAATTAATACAACAAAATTACAAGATTGGAACAAAATAATTAATATAAATTTAACAGGATATTTCTTAATAGCAAAACACTTTGCAAATAAAATGACAAAAGGTGGAAAAATAATAAATATTTCTTCTGTAGCAGGACATCATGCATCAGCAAGTTCATCTGCATACAATGCAACAAAAGGAGCTGTAATACAATTAACAAAAACAATGGCTTTAGAATATGCAGGAAAATTAAATGTTAACGCAATATGTCCTGGATTATTTGTAACATCAATGACTAAAAATATGATTAACGCAATGAAATCTACAATACAAAATTCAATACCTTTGAAACGAGCAGGAAAAGCTGAAGAACTTGGCGGATTAGCGGTTTATTTATCATCAGATGAATCTTCATATATGACTGGTTCAATAATTACAATTGATGGTGGTTGGACTTGTCATTTATAATTTTTTTTAACATAATTTAATAAGGTAATAATATGAATAAAACACAAGAAATAATAAAAAAATTCAATGACGAACGAAATTGGAGCACAAAACATTCCATTAAAGATTTACTTTTAAATATGAATGAAGAAATTGGTGAATTTTGGAACATAATTAAATGGGTAGACACTGAAACCCAAACAAAATTAATCAAAGAAAATCATGATGAAGTTGAAAATTTTATTGGAGATATGATTTATTTAATATTAAAAGTTTCATATCTTTGTGATGTTGATTCTCAAAAAGCAATTGATGATGTAATGATTGAATATGAAAAAAGATTTCCAAAAGATAAAATGAAAGGAAATCATGCAAATAAACTTGCAGGTGGAATTGATTTAAAATAAATTTTTTAAAAATTAATTTTTAAACCTGCAGATAATTTTATTTCACCATCTATAGTTATTGAAAAAATGCCTTTGTTTGCAAAAATATATGAAATCTTTCCACCTTGTTTGTTAATATCATATTTAACATCCATGCCGGATTCTTTACCATAATAATTTATTCCAACTATAAAATTTATATCATTGTCATCAAACAAAGCTTGTAAATTAATTCCACTTCCTGAAACATTAGATGTTAACTTTAATTCTTCAATTAAAGTTTGTTTTAATTTATTATTTTCATAAGGAGAAAAAATAATTTCATTTTCTTTTTTAAATTTAGAAATTTCATTTTTATGATGTTCATTTTTATCTTCAGTTAATTTCATTTCTAGTTTTACACCAGTTGCTTTTTGATAGTCTTCACTATGCAATTTGTTATAAAACCAATTAACTGAAAACATATGTCTTTGAGGAGGACAAGTTATAGACTTAACATCAAATGAAATATCATAATCTTTATTTTTTTCAGAATCATAAAACATATCTTGATTTACAAAAAATAAATTAGTTGTTTGTTTAACCTCTTGTTTATGAAATACATTTGTAAACCAAACATATTCTTCTAGTTTTTTTATATCTAAACTTCTTTGATCAAAAGTGGCTTCAGTTTCAATTTGAGATAATTTAACTCCAGATTTAGCATCATATTTAGGAAAATTTAAATTAACAGAATATCTATTTATATTTTGATATATATTTATTTTATCCTTGCTATCAATTCTATTAAATTCTCCTGTTGCATTATTTATTGAATTAGTAATTGAAGCAGAAATCAATTGAAGCAAAGCAACACTCCAATTAGCACCATCAATTGATTCAATTATATTTTGTAATTCTTCATTGTTCTCTTGTTCTTCTTTTATCCAATTAATATTACTTGAACTAATTTCTTGTTTCTTAAAACTACGTTCACGTTCATAATTAAGATTGATAAATTTACTCTCTAAAGAATAACCTTGATGTTCAAAACGTTTTTTATTTATTTGTGAATCCAAAACAATTCCTTGAATTTCTGTTGTATCATTAATAAAATTATATAATTCATAACCAAAACTTGGAATAAATTGATTGTTTGAAGAAAAATATCCTTTTAATTTAACATTAGGAATTTCTGTACTTTCTAAATAAACGCCTACAAAAGAATTTGAATTTAAAGAAAAAAACTCTTTTAAATCTTTAGAATATTTATTGAATTTAATTCCAACATCACCAAAAGAAGTAATTTCAGTACCAGGATTTGCAAATAATAATTTTGAAAGTAATAATGCACTTAAAGTTAAATTCTTCAATAAACCCATAGAATTTGTCAGAATTATGAGTTGTTTAAAAAGTTGTTTGTTTATTTATAAATAAAATATAAATATTTATAAATAAATTTATAATTGTATTTTAAAATGAACAATTTAGAAAAAGATTTAATGTTTGGTAAAAAAACAAAAAAAGTTTTAGATATGGCTGATAATTGGTTAATAACAAGAATTGATGAAAATTTTTCAATTAGAGACGGCATAAAATTACAACAAGAATGTAGGAACATAAGTTCTTCTGGGTTTGTTCCTTCTGAAATTGAAAAAATGAGTTATAATTTTTTAAAACCAAGATTATTATTTACATTTCAAAATTATTTCAGTCATAATCAATACATGTTAAATATATTTGAATTAAGTGAAGAAGACAAAGATTTTGAAAATTATCTTATATTATCACTTACACATGAAAATGATTTTATTAAAGACTTAAAAAAACAACATCTAAAAAAAGAATATATTGAAGAAGTATTTAAAGAACATTACAAAAGTCCAAGTCATTTTATTTCAACATATATAAAAATAGTTAATTATTTTACTGAAAGAAAATATGAACATATAGTTGCTGCAGGAGATATATTGGCACCTGAAAAATTTGCTAAAAACATGTTATTTAGTACAATTATTTCTATGAGAAAAAGAATGAAGGAAGAAGAAAAAACAGCTTATAAAAAAATTATGCCTATGTTTGCTGAAAAAGTTTTTGGTGATTTATACAAACCTAAAAAAGAAGATTCTTCAATAGGAGAAATAGTTTGTAATTGTTGAGGAAAATAAAATGAACGTTCAAAATATTAATCAATTAACTGATGACAAAGAAGTTATTAAAAATAACAATAAAGTAAAAAAAATTATGCGAGATATTATAGCTCCAATTGTTGGTGTAGCTTCAATAGCTACATTATATTTAGGTATTCAATGGGGACTGTATTCTTTAGGAAATAATAGATTTCAAATTCTTGAAAATAAACAAGGAATAGAAAAAACAGTTGCAAATTTAAGAAATAGTTCTCCACCTCCAATTATTGCTTACACACTTTATTGTGGTTATTTTAAAGCAAGACATGATTATCTTCAAAATAATAAAGAACATTGGAAATAAAAGGTGAACTAAAATGAAAGAAATTACAGTTCAATTAAAAAATAATGTAATTTTAATGCCACATATTTATGACAATACATATATAACTATGCCAATAGGAACATTTGTGCCAAAAGGAACATTTGATATACCTACTACTTTAACAGGAGAATATCTTGGTACAATGGATGCAAATCATTTCATAATAAAATCACAAAATCCTGAAGGACAAATTTATATAAATAATTTACTTGTAGATAATTATGTATTTTCAAAGAGAAAATAATTATTTAAATATAAAAGGGGGAAAATAAAATGGTAGAATTAAATCATGAAGAACAAAAAAGAGCAATAGAATTTTTTACAGGAAGTGTATCTGAAATATTAACAATAAGTAATTCAGCGAAAAAAGATGTTGGAATTATTTATCTGTCTTCAGATAATTATCATTCTGAAATTAAAATCGATGATTCAGGAATTGGTGTTGCAAATAATAAACCAATATATCATAAAAGTATAGATGATTTAATTTGTGAAGGGAAAAAAACTAATGTGCTTTTAGGAATAGTTCCTGTAACTGAGTCAGTTATAAATCACCTTGATGTTAATTATAAAGAAGATTTTGTTGTAGAACAAACAATTGGTTTGGATCCAGAATTACCTGAAGGAGTAACTTGGTATAAATTTAAAAATAACGATTAATTTAGGAGAAAAATAAAAATGATTGAAAAACCAAAATTTGTAGGAAACTATAAAGGATTAGCTGTATATTCAACTTTAAGACAAAAAATTGAAGTTCCTATATCTGTAGATAATAAAAGCATTATAGCATATATTACTTATGAGCATGAAACAAAAGGAACTAGATATGTTAAAGATAGTTTAGATATAAACATCATAGATTTTCCTTTACCCAATCAACATTCAGGAATATTTGCCAAATTTGAATGTCTTGATAAAACAGACTTTAAATCAAGTATTATTAAAACAAGAAAGGATTATTATCATAATGAAAAAGTTGCAAAAATATTCTATAATTCTGTAAGTCCTGCTTTAGAAGAAAGACTACCTGAATATATGGTTGCTTTGATGAATCAAGACAGAGTTTAATTTTTTTTATTTTTTCAACAATTTCTGGAAATTCTGTTTTATCATCAATAAATTTATAAATTAAGTCTGAATTAGAACTTTTATGAAACACTTATTTATAGGAAGACATGCAAGTTATGATTCTGAAGGAAGAATCAGTGCTGAAGGTAAGAAGGAATTAGATTTCTTGTCAGAACAAATAAAACAAGTTCTTAATGGTGGTTCTGCACACATTGTTACATCTACAGCACCTAGAGCTTTAGATAGTGCTGAAGTATTAAAAAAAAACCTAAATGCAACAGTTGTTGAAGAACCATATTTATGGTCTGGGACAGATGCACCTGAAGACAGTTTTTATACTGATAGAAATTATGATAGAGTTGTAGATATTATTAATAAACATAAAGATAACGCAGATGCAGTTATAGTATTATCTCATTTAGAAGTTGTTGATGATGTACCTCGAGGTTATGCTTGCAGAGAATTAGGTATTTATAATTCTATAGGAAGTATTTCTAAAGGAGAAGCATATTATTTCAATCTAGAAAAGAAAGAGGTTTCTGCTTTGAAAAGACATTTATTTTAATTTTTTTATTATTTCTACAATTTCAGGAACTTCTGTTTTATTCATCAGAAAATTTCATTTTTTTAATTTTCTTCTCTTATTTTATAATAAAATCAAAAAATCTTGTATAAATTATATTAAAAAAAATAAAGAATTTGTAAATTTTGAGATGAAACATGATTTTATAATAGCTGTATCTAAACAACCATTACATACTGAATCTGTTTATGATCCAAAATTAATAAGACCTGCTCCAGTATTTATTTCTCATGAAGGTTATCATATTTGGGAAATTGCTAGTTGGAATAAAAAAGATTTAACACCTATAATAAATTTTGCGAAAAAACATTATGGTGGTGAAATTTTAAAATTAAAAGAAGAAAAATTATCTAATATTTCTTTTACATCAATTTTACCTGAATTAAGTTTAAAACAAAAAAAAGCTTTAGAATTGGCTGTATCACAAGGTTATTATGATTATCCTAAGAAAACAGATATACATAAATTATCTAAGTTAATGAAAATATCTTATTCTACATTTCAAGAGCATTTGAAAAAAGCAGAAGGAAAACTTTTGCCAACTTTATTTAAAAGAATTTAAACCGACTATAGCCGGGTAAAAATTAATATGTTTATATTAATTTGTAATAATATGGTAAACTTAGATAAAATATTATTAACAATAAATGCAAGAGATTTTTGTGACTCTCAAGGGAGATCTTTAAAAGATTATAAGTTTAAACGATTTAAAGTATACACAATTAATAGTATAAACTATCTTGATAATGAAATAGAGAAAAATCTTCCTAAGAGAGTTATAGCTGTAGTAGATTATAAAATTGTTCCAATACCTAATGGTAGTGTGCGTTTTATAGCTTATGGCACTGCCATAATTCCTAAGGTTTGAAATTCTTGTTGTTTAAATATATAAAGTTTTATTTAATATTTATATTAAAGTGTATTAAATTTGAAAGAAATATATTTCTTGGTAATTCTTCTTGTGCGAATTTGAATGTTGCTGCTTCTTTAGCAAATTCTGAAGAGAAAACCATAGTTACTATTGCTTTTGAACCATTTAGAGAGTTTTATAAAAAATTATAATTATTTATTCTTTTTTAGATGATTTTAAATTTTTATTACACTCTTTATCAAACTTTTTTTTATTTTTACTTAAGTAGTTATTAATGTTTTGAAAAAAATAAATTTAATCAAGTGGACTTTTCACTCCTTTCAAAGCAATCTTACTAACATGAGTATAAATTTGTGTTGTTTGCAAATTACTATGTCCTAACAACTCTTGAATAATTCTTATATCATTTCCAGCTTCAAGCAAATGCGTAGCAAAACTATGCCTTAATTTATGTGGTGTCAACTGCTTATTAATTCCAGAACTTTCAGTAGCTCGTTTTACAATTTGTTGAACATTTCTCTCTGACATTCTTGAACCAGTTTTTCCAGGAAACAAATACTCAGAATCAACAAATCTTTTTCGCAAATATTTTTGTATTTCCAAAGACAACGATTCAGGTAAAATAAATAATCTATCTTTTCCACCTTTACCATTTCTAACCCAACCATGATTTTCATTAAATTCCAAATCACTAACTTTCAAATTAACAACTTCACTAACCCTTAAGCCAGAAGCATAAATTAATTTAACCAACAATCTACTTTTCAAAGGCAATTGAGCAAATAATTTTTCCAATTCAATCTTTGATGCAACAACAGGCAATTTTTGAGCTATTTTAGGCGTTTTAATCTTCTTTATGTTTAATTCTAATACTTCATTTAATAAAAACAATAAAGCACTCCTAATCAAAGCCAAAGTTGCAGGAGACAATTGCTCTTCCCTCATAATTTTTGCCATATATAATTTAACATCATTTGAATTAACTTCTTCAACTTTTTTATTTAATGAATCCAAAAATTTTTTATTTGCAGTTAAATAATTTCTTAAAGTATTTTTAGAAAAACCTCTAAGTTGAAGTTCAGCAAGTAAAAGTTCCATCGTTTCTTTTACTTCCATTTATTTTTCACCTCATCATAATAATATTTAGAAGAAATCTTAACTTGGTTTGCTGCAATTAAATAAGGATAAATATAAAGTACAAAATATGTCTCAATCATTGCTCTTAAACTTAGTGCAGAATAGAAGTTAAAAATTTTAAGCAATTCTAAAAATATTGAATCATTTATTTTAATAAAACTTTTAAGCAAAAACGAATTGTTTTGAATAATAAAAAAACTAAAACTTTTAATCAAAGGTGGAAAGTTTTGAATTGGTTTTTCTTTAAAATTTTTCAACAAAAATCTAATTTTCCTATCTTGTTCTATACTAAAATATTTAGGCAAAACTGAAAATTTTTGTTTTTTACTTTTTTCTGAAAAATTTAATAATTGACTAAAAGTTTTGACTTTATTTTTTTCTTGATTTTTGTATCTATAAAAATTGTAAACAAATTCTTGTTCTGAAAATTTTTTTGCTTCAATCATTGTTTTTTTGCATTTTTTTCACTAAAAACCATTAAAAAATGGCTTGAATTGAAAAAACTTCGCACAATGTATATTGTGCGAACACTTATTTATAAATGTTTTGTTTTAACTCATATTTTGATATGTTTTTACAAAAAACATGGGCTTTTTTTGTGAAATTTTTAGATGAAAAGAGAAAATATATAAATTTGAGAGAAATAGTTAAATTATGAATTGGAAAGAATTTTTCAAACCAACAATTTCAAAAATAATTTCATCAATAATTTACATTATTTTACAAATAATTACAATTATTGTTTTTTCTGGTCCATCTCAATCATCAGGATGTGATAATATTGTTTGTTATATTGTGATGGGATTAGTTGTATTATTTATATTTCCTTTCAGTCTCATTAATAAACTTTTTAATATTTCTAGTTTATTTGGATTATTTAGTTTCACAATTCTTATAGATATAATTTTTATGTATTTATTAGTTTCAACATTAATTTTTGTTGTAAAATTCATTAAAGAAAAAAGAAATAAATAATTTAATATTTGCTTAAATTTTTTAGATTTAATTTAATTCTTAAAAATATAAGATTTGCTTAAAAGTTTCAATTTTTTTGAAAGTTAAAAAATTTTCAATTTTTTTGAGTTTTAGATTTATTAAAAAATCATTAAATTTATAAATAACTTAAAAAAAATTCAATGAAAAACGTGAGACAAAAAAAATTACTTGTAATAGACAGTAACAAAAACTATTGTCCTTTAATGGAGTATTCTGATGAAAAAATGCAAGTTATTTATTGTAATTGTTCTGATGAAGGAATTTCACAAATTTTAACAGAAGATATCGATGGAATTGTATTAAATCTTGATTCTATGCCTTTTGAAGGTGCAAGAAGTGCTTATAATTTTGCAATAAAAACAGGTTTTTTTAAAGAAAAAACGCTTATTTTTATGAAAAGTTATGATTCAACTTATTTATCTAAACTCCAAGAAGACATACTTAAAATGGCAGAATTCAATGAATTAAAGCATTTAAAAGAAAAAGTTAAAACGCATTCAAAATTTGAAGGAATTGTACCTCTTGTCAATAAAATTTATGAAAGTTTTAATATTTTATAAACTTTTACTTTTTGCTTAAATCTTTTAGATTTAATTTAATTCTTAAAAATATAAGATTTGCTTAAAAGTTTTAATAATTTTAAAATAATAAAAGTTTTATTTTTTGCTTAAAATAATTAGTTTTTTAATTTTTTACTAAAAAGTAATAAAAAACAAAATATTTAAAACTGACAAAAAATTCTTAAAAATATGAAATGGAATGCAATAAATTTTACAAATAATTTTAAAAGATATAAAGGCGCATATTTATCTTTTGAAGAAATGAATGAATTAGAATCACTTTCAACAAAAGAGATGAAATCAAAGTTAAATGGATATTGTGATTTAGGTTTAAATGTAAGTATATTTCTAGAAAGTCATTTAGCGAACTTTTACAATGAAAATAAGCAAGATAAAACTAAAGCAAGTGAAAGAGGCTTTGAATTTCTTAAGTTCGGTAAAGGAGAATTATGTATGTATAAATTGAATGATGAAGATGAAACTTATTTTTTGTTTAGTAGAAAGGTTAAATTTTCTCCTGGTGCTGAATGGAGAAGAAATCCTGTTTATGAGTTGATTTAATTATGGAAAATTATGATGATATTTATTGGGGATATATTTTTATGAATAAAGATGGTGAAATTAAACATATAATTAAAAAAGAATCAACACCATTGATAAATCATCTAAAAGCATTAAAAGAATTAGCATACACAACTTTAATATTAAATTCTAAACCAAGAAAAAAAATGAAGCAAACAGGTTTTATTTCATATCATCCAATATTTAATGCTCTTGAAATTTGGGGGATGAAAACTTGCGAAAAAACAACTTTAAAAGATGTAATGACATTAAACTCAGAAATTGAAGCTATTGCCTTAAATTCAGGTAAACAATATTTAGCTGCAATAACAACCATAAATAAAAAAATAATGACTAGATTTGGTTGGAAAAAAGCAGAAGGAGAACACTCTGTTTATACATATACAAAAAAATTATTCTAAAACAACATTTATTTAAAACAAACACACATCCAAATTAATATGAAATTATTATTTATTTATCCACCATTTTGTACGCCTGCATCACCACCTTATGCAATTACTAGATTGTATTCTTTTCTTAAAAATAATTTAAATGAAATTCATAAATTAAATATCTTAGATTTAAATTTATATTTTCACAAATTAAAATTTGAAAAACCTACAAAACAAACACTAACAAGTTTTTCTCAAGAATCAAACAAAGTTTATTCTTATAATAATAATTTAGTTGTTGAAGGAAAAAATCCTGAGTTTTTTGATGAATGTTTGAATGAAATTTTAAAATTTAAACCAGAATGTGTTGCATTTAGTTTAATTTATTCATCACAATGTTTTTATACTTTAGCTTTAATTAAAGAATTAAAAAAATTAAATATAAAAACAATTATTGGTGGTCCTGCAGTAAATAAAAAACTTATTGAGATTGCTGATTATTACTTGAAAGATGAAATTGCATTGTATGATTTTATTTCTAAAGAAAATAGTTATAATGATTCTGAAAAATTAAATAAATTAAATTATAATTCTATTTTAGATTATTCAATTTACAAATATTATTTTGTTCCTGAGTTAGTAATTCCTCTTAAAACTACAACTTGTTGTTTTTATCAACAATGTACTTTTTGTACTCATCATGGACATGGTTTATATCAAGAATTTCCTTTAGAAAATATCAAAGAAAGTATAATTAAATCTAAAGCTAAATTTGTTTTTTTTATTGATGATATGTTTTCTAAAAAAAGATTGCTAGAACTTGCAAAATTAGTTAAACCATTAAATATTAAATGGATGTGCCAACTTAAACCTACAAAAGAATTTGATAAAGAAACTTTAAAAATATTGTATGATTCTGGTTTAAGATTAATTATTTGGGGAGTAGAATCCGGAAATAACAGAATTTTAAAATTGATGAAAAAAGGCACTAATATTGAAGATATGAAGTTTGTTTTAAATTATTCAAAAGAAGTTGGAATTTCAAATGTTTTGTATATTATGTTTGGATTTCCTACAGAAACTGAAAAGGAATTTATTGAAACTATTAATTTTTTAAAAGAAAATGATAAAAATATTGATTTAATTTCTACTTCTGTTTTTGGTTTGCAAAAAGAATCTTATATTTTTTCTCATCCAGAAGAGTTTAAAATAGAAAAAATTTTTGAAGAAGAACGAACGGTATTAGAACCTAAAATAACTTATATTTTAAAGGAAGGAATTTCTCAAAATGACGCTAAAAAGTTTCGTGATAAATATAGAAAAACTTTAGAAAAAATAAATAAATTTCCGAAAGTTTATAATTTCTTTAGAGAATGGATGTTGGTTGAATTGGAAAAGTAAAATTTATATACTTTCTAGCATGAAAATAAGTCATGGAATATATTTGGATTGTTTTTGCACTACTTTCTGCTTTAATGGCATCTTTGGTAGCCATATTTGGAAAGATTGGTTTGCAAGGCATAGACACAAATACAGCAACCACTATTCGTGCTGTAATTATGGCACTTTTTCTTATTGGTGTTATTGCAATTCAAGGTAAATTACATAATGTTCAACCAATTCTTGAAAATAGTAAGGCATTTTTATTCATTATTCTCAGTGGCATTGCAGGTGCTCTTTCATGGTTATTTTATTTTATTGCTTTAAAGGGTGCAAAGATATCTCAAATAGTTCCGCTGGATAGATTAAGTGTTGTTTTTGCACTTTTATTTGCATTCTTTCTTCTGGGAGAACATATTTCAATTAAAGCAGGTATTGGTGCTGCACTCATGGTTGTGGGTGGAGTTCTTGTGGCTTTAGGTTGATGAAAAATGAAAAAACTTTTGTTTGAAGAAGAACTTATTCCAGGATTAATTAAATCTAGACCCAATCGATTTATTATGTTTGTTGAAATAAATCATAAATTAGAAAAATGTCATTGTCCATCAACGGGAAAAATTGGAAATATTGAATTCAAAGATATTCCTTGTCTCCTTTCTGAGTCCAATAATAAAGAAAGAAAAACAAAATATACTGTGGAAGCAATAAATCCAATAAAAAATATTTGGGTAGGTATTAACCAGACAAAGGCTAATAATTATCTAGAGTTTTTTCTAAAAAATAATTTACTGAAAGATATGATTGAGGTAGGTGAAATAAAACGAGAAGTAAAATTAAATACTTCTAGAATTGATTTTTTAATAAATAATAATTGTTTTCTTGAAGTCAAAACACCACTCACATTTTTACCATTTGGAAATAAACCTGGTGTCACTAAGTTTAATTCTTTTGAAAGGTTGGGAAGGCATTTTACAGATATTTCTTCACAAATTTCTAAGGGACAAAGAGCCATTGTTCTTCTATGTTACTTATATAATGCTGAGCCATTCAAAGTTCCAGAAAAACCTGACGCAAAGATAATAAATTTAGTAAAAAAAGCCACAAAAAAAGGACTTGAAAATTGGCAAATAAATTTTAAAATTGATAAAAAAGGAGTATCTCTTATTGATTATTTTCGACTAAAAATTTAAGATTCAATTCTATTAAATAACCATGAACCCATAATTCCTAATAGACTTATTAAACCTAAAATAATTATTAAATCTAAAAATAAATTGAATTGTGTAGCACCTACACTATGTCTTAACAAATCCACACAATAAGTAAAGGGATTTAGTTTTACTAATATTTTTATTATTGTAGGAAAATTATTAATTGGAAATATAGCACCAGAAATAAATATCATTGGCATAACTAAAAAATTCATTATAATTGGAAATGATTGCATATCATCAAATTTTGAAGCTATGCTTGTTCCTAATAAGTTAAATAGAAGTGCCATTAGAAACATTGAAAGTATGAGTGTAAGAATTAAAAATATATTGGTAAGTTTAAATCCCATAAAAAAACCTATTATTAATACCAAGGTTCCTTGAATTGTACTTGTGGTAGCTCCTCCAAGGCATCGTCCAAATAGTAAACTGATGCGAGATACTGGAGCAACAAGTGTTTCTTTAAGAAATCCAAATTGTTTATCCCATATCAAAGAAACTCCGTTCATGGTTGAGCTCATAATTACAGTCATACCCATAATTCCTGGAATTAAATATTGAATATAATTTCCATTTCCTGTTTGTTCAAACATTCCTCCTATTCCAAAACCAAAGGCAATTAAAAATAAAAGAGGTTGCATCAACATAGCAAGAAATCTTTGTTTATTTCTAAAATAGGCTTTAATTTGTCTATGCCACATAACCATTAAAGCTCCTTTCATCTTCTCATCCTCTTTCTTAGTCTATCCAAATTATCTGCATTTTGTTCTCTTATGTTGTAGCCAGTTAATTGTAAAAATGCATCTTCTAATGATTTTGTTTTGGTTGATTTTTTAATTTCGTCAGATGTTCCTTGAATCAATATTTTTCCTTTATCAATTATGGCAATTTTCGTTGCTATTTTTTCAGCTTCATCAAGGTTGTGTGTTGTAAAAAATATGGTTATTTTTTGTTCCTCATTAATTTTTTTAATATGATTCCAAAGAAATGATCTGGTCTGAACATCAAGTCCTAATGTTGGTTCATCAAGAAACAAAATTTTTGGTGAATGTAGTAAACCTCTAGCAATCTCAATTCTTCTTTTCATCCCACCTGAAAATTTTTTTATTAATATATCTTTTTTATCTAATAAACCAACATATTCTAACATTTCCTTTATTCTTTTTTCTATTTCTTTTTTCGGAATATTATAAAGAACTGAATGATAATATAAATTTTCATAGGCTGTTAAATCATCATCTAAAGTGTGATCTTGAAATATAACTCCTATTGATTTTCTAACTTCATTTTTTTGATCATTCACATTGTAGTTGTTGATTTTAATTTTACCTGATGTGGGAAATAACATTGTTGTCATCATTTTTATTGTTGTTGACTTACCTGCTCCATTGGGACCAAGAAATGCAAATATTTCATTTTTATTTATTGTAAAACTTATATCATCAACGGCATTAAATTTATCAAATGTTTTTATTAAATTTTGAACTTCTATCATTGTCATATTTTTTACCTATCTAATTAGTGCGCATGTCCCAAAAACTGAAATAAAAACCAAAATATAATTATTGTTATTATTAAAATTAGAGTTTCTAAAATTATTTTTTTCTCTTCTTTATGTTCATGTAAATCGGGAAATATATCGCTTAATGCAATGTACATAAATCCGCCTGCAGTTATTAAAACCAAATGAGGTAAAAATACTTCAAATGAATTTAATAAAAAGAATCCAAATATTCCTCCAATTAAAGCAGTTAATGAAACTAGAACATTGAATTTCAAAGCTTTTTTGTGACTAAATCCGCTGTGTCTCAATATGGAATAATCTCCTACTTCTTGAGGTAATTCATGTGCGGCGATTGCAATGGAAGTAAATATTCCTGTGATTGGATTTATTAAAAAACTTCCTGCTATTATTACTCCATCTAAAAAATTATGAACTGAATCGCCTATTAAATTTAGCATTCCTATTGATTTTTTATGACACTCTTTTTTACCACAATGATGCCAATGAATATATCTTTCTATGAGAAAAAACAATATTATTCCTGTTAAAATAAATATCATTGCAGTATGAATATCTAAATCATGTAATCCTTCTGGGATTAAATCAAAGAATGCTGATGCCAGTAAAACTGAAGCGGCAAATGTGATTAAATAGTGAAGATATTTTGTTGCCTTATTTTTCAAAAACCAAGCTGCGATGAAGCTCATTGAACTTACAACTAATGTTGCAATTATTATGTAAAGTAATATATTTATTTCCATTGTTTTTGTGTGTTTGAAGTCTTTAAAAAGTTATTTAAATACTATAATAACTACTTTAAAGTAATAAATAAATAGAAAGATTTATAAACAAACATGTGTTTTAACAAATTATGACTATTGACTTCAAATATATTAATGATTTGTTAAAAGAATATAAGTTTGGTATTTATGATTCAATTGATATTGATAAAACTAAAGTTTTAATTAATCCTGTTGATAAAACTGCTTTAATTACAAATCTATATGAACATAAAAAAGAAAATAGACATGGAACTTGTGCAGAAGTAAGTAATTCTTTTTATCTTAATTTATTATTTGATAAACCTGAATATAATGTTTTAAGAGCAGTCCTAAAACATTATTCTTATTCTAAAAGATATATGATGATTCATAATGCTCTTTTAATTTCTGAAACTGGAGAGCCTTTAACTGATAAACCATTTATTTACACTAAAAAGGATTTAGAAGAAATTGCAAAAAAAGATCCGTATGTTATAGATCCATCAAGAAAAAGAATGTTAAAATTTTCAAAAACAGATTATGAATTATATAAAACTTATAATGATGATGTTATTGTTAGTTTTTCAAGTTCTGAGCTTTTAAAAGAAGGTGAATTATCTTTTGTAGGTTATATGTCTAAAAATGAAATGATAAATATAGGTGTTAGTTTTGAAAGAGAAAAATTTCCATCATTTATTTATTTAAGTTTTAAAAAATATAAAGAACCTTCAAGAAGATTTGATTTATTTTCACATAGATTAACTAAAGTTGCCGAAGAAAAACCTGAATTAATAAAATTTATTAATAATTTAAGATCAGTACCATTTAATTTAACAAGAGAAAAATTAATTGCTTATGAAGATAGTTCTATTCCTTTCAGAAATACTTCTGTTGATGATATTATTTTAATATAAAAACATTTTTAAATCTCCAATTTAAACTTTGTACGTGATTAATTATGGCTAAGAAAAATGATGTTAGATATTGGGTTTTTGTTGTTGTTTTAACTTTAGGTTTATTTGTATTTCAAACAGTTATTAGTTGGCTAAATAAATTACTTCCTTTTATGAATCAATTATATTTTTTCATGTTATGTCTTGGAAGTGCATTATATTTAGCTAAAAAAATATAAAAAAATTATTGTTGTGGGATTTCATTTATTCCCATTTCTTTTAATTTGTCTCCGCAAATATTTTTCATTTCTTCTAGAATTAACAAAGCAACTTCTTCATTATTTTCATATTCAATATTATATTTTTCAACATCTTCTACAGTTAAATCATATTCTTCAAAATTCATTGCTTCTTGCATTGCAACCATAACATCTCCTTCTGTAGATGCCATTAAAAGTTTACATGATGAATCAGCAGAATATTTTATGTAATTTTCATTTATTCCTAAAACTTCTCCATTAGAATTTATTGTCGTTTTACTTCCACATGCACTTAAAAAAAGTGTTGCAATAATTAATAAAACAAATATATATTTTTTCATAAAATCACCTTTTAATTTTGTTCTCAATTTTCGTGAGTTGGATGGTCATGCCCTATATTTCTTCTATGATTTATATGTTCAATGTGTTTTAATTTTTCTTTTAAAAATTTACCTGCACTTAATTTATTTTGTTCAATCATAGTTGAGAAATGTTTTCCTCCTAAAAAATGTGGCATTATAACATATGTTGCTCCTTCTTCATATAATCTTATTGCTTCATCTATTTGATGTGAAACTACAGAAATTATAGCATCTTTATTTACTTCTCTAATTGTTTTTATTAATAATATATTGCTATCAATATGTGGAATTGTTGAAACAACCATTTTTACTTTTTTGAAATTTAATTCATTTAACAATTCTAAATCGTTTGCATCGCCATATCTACAATCATATTTGTTTTTAGATAAATGAGCGATTGTGTCTGGATTATAATCTATTATTAGAAATTTCTTTTTCATTTTTTTTAATACTTCTAAAATATCAAATCCAATTCTATTGTATCCAAATAACATTATTTTGTGTTCATCTTTTGGATTATATTTTGCTTCATCTAATTTTTTTCCTTTGCGTTCAAATATAGATAAATATTTTGAAATATATGGATAAATTTTATGTGAATACATAATTAAATATGTTGAACCTGCAAATGTTATTAATCCAACAGCGGTTAATAAAGAAAGTGTATCTTTTGAAACATGCCCAACTGATACTCCCATTGCAACCACAATTAATGAAAATTCACTTATTTGTGCAACAGTTAAACCAGCTAAAAAACCATTTCTTTTTGTATATCCAAATGCACCCATCAAAATCATTACTATCAATGGATTTCCAATTAAAACAAATAAAGATAATAAAATTATTTGATTTATATTCTGAATTATATTTGAAAAAATCATTTGAGAACCTAACATTATAAAAAATAATATTAAAAAGAAATCTCTTAATGGTTTCATTCTTGAACTTATTTCATAATGATATGGAGACATTGAAAGAGTTATTCCTGCAAGTAATGCACCTACTTCTATTGAAAAATTTAAATAATGAAATATAGAAGCGACAGCAAAACACCATCCTATTGAAAATAAAAGTAAATATTCTTGTGATTTAGCAATTATTTTTGTTAAATTAGGTAATATATACGTAGCAAAAACAAATAAAATTAGAATTCCTCCAATTCCTTTCAATATAGTTTCGACTAAAATTAAACTTAAATCTCCTCCTTGGTTTAACGATGAAATTAATAATAAAACTATTATTGCTAAAAAATCTTGAACTATTAAAAAACCTATAGATATTCTTCCATAAAGAGATTCTAAATCTTGTTTATCAGATAGTAATTTCATTATTATAATTGTACTACTAAATGCTAAGCCTAAGGATACATATAATGAAATAATATTTGAAAATCCCATCCATATTAATATTAAATATCCTATTCCTGTTGTAAATACTACTTGTCCTATACCTGTAATTAAAGATATTTTACCCACATCTTTTATGACTTTTGGATTTAAATTTATACCTACAAAAAATAAAAGAAGAGCCACTCCAATTTGAGAAAATGCTGCTATGGTGTCTGTAGATTTTATTATATTTAGAACCATTGGACCTGCAATAATTCCACTAAAAATATAACCAATAACTTCTGGTTGTTTAAAAAGTTTAATTATACCTGTTATAACTAAAGTTATTACTAAAATTATACTCATTTCAATAAAAACGCTTGGTTCCAATTAATTCTCACCTTATTATGTTTTTTTATTTGAAAAAGTAATTTATAAATGTTTGCCTTAATATTTGATTTTAATTAAACTAATTAAATAAATAACATCTTATTTATAAATGAATAAAAATTCCTTGAAATATGTCATTTCAAAATATTCCTCCAGTTGAGACAAGTGATAAATTCTTGGATTTCGCTTTCTCAAAGGCAAATAAAACTGCAGATATGATGCGGGAAACAGTTAAAGATGTTCCTAAATATAAATCTAAAAAAATTGAAATGGCAAAAATTGAAACTGTTGAAGAAGTTTTAACTAAACATTTTGATAGAATAACTACATCTTTTCCTAATTTTGAAAATTTAACTGAATTTTATGAAACTCTACTTAAAACTTATTTAGATATTAAAGAATTAAAAACTGCATTAGGTAGTGTTGCTTGGGCAAGTACTAAAGTTAAACAATTTTCAAGAGAATATTTGAAAAGAATGAGTGGTGCTCAAAGTTCGTTTGATATGAATAAATTAAGAAGAAGTTATTATGGTAGAATAAGTTCGGTGTTAAAACAAATTAAAAAATTCTTAGTTTTTTTAGAGAATACAAGAAGAATTTTAAAAACATTTCCTACTATTAAAACAGATATTTTTACTGTGGCAATTTCTGGTTTTCCAAATGTAGGTAAATCTACATTATTGTCAAAACTAACTCCTGCAAAGCCTGAAATTGATACTTATGCGTTTACTACTAAAACTTTAAATTTAGGTTATGCAAAATATGATTTGTTTAAAATTCAATACATTGATACTCCTGGAACTCTAGATAGAAAAGACAAACAAAATGAAATTGAAATGCAAGCAAATTTAGCAATAAAATATGTTGCAAATATGATTTGTTATGTTTTTGATTTAACTGAAACTTCAGCTACTCTTAAAGATCAATTGAAATTACTTAAAAAATTAAAAGATTTTGATAAACCTATTATTTGTTATCTTTCTAAAACTGATTTAATTGCTAAAGATATTTTAGAAAATTTTGAAAAAGAATTTGAAAATAAAAAAATACCTTTATGTACAAGTCAAAAAGAGCTTGAAAAAACAATTATTTCTTTTGTAAAAAAACAAATGTAAGAGAAAGTCTTATAAACGATTTAATCATAAATTTGTGTAATGAACAATAAATTAATAAGTGAGACTATCAATAAATTACATTCTGATTTTGATAAAAACTTTGATTTATTTATGAATTTAGAGGATAATATAAAAAATTCTGTATTAGTTCAATGTAATGCTAAAATACAAATAAAAATATTTGATAAATTAAATATAAAAGAATCTATTAAATTATTAAAATATTTGGATCCTGATGAAATAACTGATATTTTACAAAATCTTTCTCAATTTAAACAAAAGAAAATTTTAAAAGAATTTAATGAAAAATTACAAGAAAAAATTGAATTTTTATTAAAATTTGATGCAAAAACAGCTGCAGGTATTATGAGTTTAGATTATTTGGAAGTCGACAAAAATATAACTTTTAAACAATTAACTAATTTAATAAAAAAACATGAATTAAGAACTGATAAATTTCCTGCAATTTTAGTAGTAGATGAAGGTAGATTAATTGGTGAAGTAAAACCTCACAATTTGGCGTTATCTAAATACAATGAAAAAATTAAAAAATATATTACTAAAGTTCCTTCTATAAGAGATGATGTACATAGAAATGAAGTTATTAATATTTTTAAAAATAATAAACATTCTAAAGTTGTTGTTTTAGATGAAGATTTGGGAATTTTGGGTATAATTTATTCTGATGATATTTTACAAATAATGCATAAAACTAGCGCAAAACATTTAGGTGATTTTGCAGGTATTATGGATGAAGAAGATGTTTTGGATACATCATTTAATAAAGTTAAATATAGATATAAATGGTTAATCTTAAACTTATTTACAGGTTTTTTAGCAGCATCTATTGTTGCAATATTTGAAAATACAATTGCTACATTTACTTTATTAGCAATATACATGCCAATTATTGCAGGTATGGGAGGTAATTCAGGAACACAAACTTTGGCAATTATGGTTAGAGGTATTGCTTTAAAAGAACTTGATTGGAAAAATAGTCGACAAGTTATTTTAAAAGAAGTTACAGCAGGATGTATTAATGGATTAATAAATGGTGTTTTGGTGGCTTTAATTGCTTTGTGGTTACATAAATCGCCTTTAATTGGTTTAATTTTAGGCATTTCAATGATAATCACTTTAATGGCTGCTGCATTTTTTGGAAGTATAATTCCTTTAATTATGAAAAAATTAGGAAAAGATCCTGCAACTTCAGCTACAATTTTTATAACAACAGCAACAGATTTATTTGGTTTTTTAATATTTTTAGGCTTGGCAACAATGCTTTTAATGTGAGGTAAAAAAATGGAAGAAATTTTAACACAAGACATAATGTTTTTTATGGGATTTATTTGGTTGATAGTAGTTTTATCAATTTGGGAAAGTGTATGGAAAGCAATTGCAATGTGGAAATCAGCTAGAAACAATCAATTAGCTTGGTTTATTTGCATTTTAATTTTTAATACAATAGGAATATTACCAATATTGTATATATTTGTATTTCAACCTAAAAAAGTTGAAAAGAAAAAAATAGAAGTTAAAAATAAAAAACAAAATAAAACTAAAAAAACAAAACATTTATAAACTATATGTTCAAAAATATAGATTAGGTGATTACTTATGGCAAAAAAAGGTAAAGATTGTGTGATTGACAAAATCGCTATGATTCTTGTTATTGTTGGTGCATTAAATTGGGGCTTAGTAGCTTTAAACTTCAACTTAGTAACTTTCTTATTTAGAATAAGTTGGCTTGTAAGAGTAGTTTATGGTTTAGTTGGAATCTCCGCACTTTGGATGATTTATGTTATGATTAAAAACAAATAATTTTTTTTATTTTTTTATTTCTTATTAAATTCTCTCGTTCAATTTACCATTATATTTAAAAAACAATTGTAATTACTCTTAAACATGGAAAACAAACAAAAAATATTAATCACAAGTGCGTTGCCTTATGTTAATAATATTCCTCATTTAGGAAATTTAATAGGTTGTGTTTTATCGGCAGATGTTTTTGCTAGATTTAAAAGATTAGAAGGAAATAATGTATTGTATATTTGTGGAGCAGATGAACATGGAACTGCTACAGAAACAAAAGCAAGAGAAGAAAATTTAACTCCAAAAGAACTTTGTGATAAATACAATAAAATACATAATGAAATTTACAAATGGTTTAACATTTCTTTTGATTTTTTTGGAAGAACCTCAAGAGATAATCACAAAAAAATTACTCAGAACATTTTTAAAAAAGTTTTAGAAAATGGTTTTATCAAAGAAGATGTAATCATTCAACCATATTGTGAAAAATGTCAAACTTTTTTAGCAGATAGATTTGTTAGAGGAACTTGTCCTCATTGTGGTTATGAAAATGCTGGTGGAGATCAGTGTGATGAGTGTGGAAAACTATTAAATCCTGATGAATTAATTAAACCAAAATGTAAAGTTGATGGCTCAACACCAATATTTAAGAAAACAAATCATTTATTTTTAGAATTAGATAAACTTCAACCTCAGCTTGAAAAATGGGTTGAAAAACAAAGTAAAGAAGGTTGGTGGACTGAAAATACTATTCGAACAACTAATGCTTGGTTTAAAGAAGGATTAAAACCAAGAGCAATTACAAGAGATTTAAAATGGGGTATAAATATTCCAGAAACTGCTTTTGAAGGAAAATACAAAGACAAGGTATTTTATGTTTGGTTTGATGCTCCAATTGGATACATTTCTATAACTGATGAATGGGCAGAACACAATGATTCATCATGGCAAGATTGGTGGAAAAATCCAAATGTTAAATTATATCAATTTATGGGAAAAGATAATATTCCTTTTCATTCAATAATTTTTCCTGCAACTTTAATGGCTGCAAATGATGAATTTAATTTAGTTTATCACATCGATGCTACAGAATATTTAAATTATGAAGGTGGACAATTTTCAAAAAGTAGAGGAACTGGTGTTTTTGGAGATAATGCTAAAGATAGTGGAATACCTGCCGATGTTTTTAGATATTATATTTTATATATGCGTCCTGAAAATTCTGATACTGAATTTACTTGGAAAGGTTTACAAGAAAGAGTTAACAATGAATTATTAGCTAATTTTGGAAATTTTGTAAATAGAAATTTAACTTTTATTAAAAGATTTTATGATGGTAAAATAACAGATGATTTTGAAGGTGAATTATCTGAAAATTTAAAACACTTTTTATCTACATATAGATTTGAAATTGATGTTTATAAAAAATTAATGAATGAATGCAAATTAAGAGAAGGTTTACAACAAATTATGAAAATTTCTTCACTAGGAAATTCTTTATTTCAAGAAAGTGCTCCATGGAAAAAGAAAGATGAAAATGAAAATGAGTGTAAACAAGATTTATTTGTTTTAATGAATATTGTAAAAGATTTAGCAATAATATCTGAACCATTTATGCCAACAATTTCAAAAGAAATATTTAATCAATTAAACATTAAATCAGATGATTATACTTTAGAAGATGTAGGATTACTAACTTTACAAGAAGTTAAAATAAATGAACCTAAAGTTTTAGTTACTAAACTTGAAGATAAGGAAATAGATGTATTAAAGAAAAAATATTCAGGGCAAAATAAAGAAGAAGTTAAAGAAGCAACAAAATTTTCTGATTTAGATTTAAGAGTTGGAAAAATAATTGAAATTAAAAAACATCCTGAAGCTGAAAAACTTTATATTGAAAAAGTTGATTTAGGTAATGAACAAATTCAAATTGTTTCTGGTTTAGTTCCTTATTATAGCGAAGAGGAATTATTAAATAAAAAAATAATTGTTGTTAGAAATTTAGAGAAAGCAAAACTTCGTGGTGTTGAAAGTGAAGGTATGTTATTAGCTGGAGAAGATTCTGATGGAATTGTTGAAGTTTTAAGTGTTAATGGTGAATTAGGCGAAAGTATAACTTTACAAAATTTAGTTTCTAAACCTAAAAATAAAATTAGTTTTAAAGATTTTTTAGAGGTTGTTATTGAAGTTAAAAATGGTTTTGTTTATTGTGAAGATAAAAAATTAATGGTAGGAACAAGATTTATAGAAACTGAAGAAGTTGAAAATGGAAAAGTAAGATAAAAAAATTAATTTTTTAAATTTCCTGCGATAATTTCGGAAAAATATTTTTTTGTCATATCACAAACTATAAATCTATCTGTAAAATCTTCTGCATATCTTCTTGAATTTTGTTCGTAAAATTTTGGTGAAACATATTTTTTTGGAGTGTCAATAAATGTTTTTTTGAATGTTTTTATTTCTTCTGATGTTAAATTATCCATTCTTGTTTCTAAACCAATTTTATCATATTCTCCTTGCATTTGTGCTTCGTAGAATGCATCTTGTTTTTCATTTAAACCTTTTTTAGATTTTAATTTTTTTTCTAATTGAGTTGGTTTTAATCCATTAGGACGTTTTGTTCTTATTTCTGAAAATGGATTTGGAGCTTTATCATATTTATATGCTAAATTTACTATATCATACACATCGCAAGTTTTTGCGATAATTTCTCTTTGTTCTGAAGTTGAATCTTGTTTAATGTTGTATAAACCAACTGCTAAAGCCATTACATCATCAATTGTCATCCATTTTTTTACATCTTGAAGTCCACCTTGATTTAAGATTATTGCAGCTTTACGTAATGTATCTTTGTTTGTAAAAGCATATTTTATTAAAGTATCATCTACTGAAGAATAATTGTTTTCAGGCATATTTGTTGTATCAAATAATGTTGGTTGGTTGTTCATATTATTTCTAATATTAACTTATTTATAAATGTTTCGTTTTTGTTGTTACTTATAAGTGATTACTTAGTAAATGTTTATAAATAAACACATATTTTTAGTTTAAATGGCTAAAAAATCAACATCCCAATTAAGAAAAGAAGAAATGCATGAATTTATTTTAAAAAATACTATTTGTGATTATATACAACCAAATGAAGAAAAACCATTTATTTTTGAAATTGAAAATAGAAATCAGCAACCAATTTTTTTACATGCAATAAACACTCAAAAAGAATTTATAGATTTACTTGATTATCATGAAATAAAAAATCCTAGATTATTGAATACTTTAAGAAAAAACGATATGTTAATGTTTTCAAAATTAGTGCAATATGTTGTTGAATTAAATGAAGAAGGAATAATTCCTGCATTTATTTTTAATAATTCAATAAGTAAATTTGCTCAAACTAATCCTGATAAACGAAAAGATAAAAAAATAAATAGTCCTGGTGCGAGTAAACAATTTCCAATTACAAATACTCCTATATATCATGAAAGAATATTGTCTAAACCTGAGCTTGTTTATTGGAGTTTAGTTAATGTTGGTTTAAAATTAGGAGCAGTTCATATTCCTCACATAGAAGGATTATATTTACCTGAAGTTTTAGTTTACAATCCCAATAAAAATAAACATTGTGTTGAAGTTAACTGGTATAGACATAAAAACGATGATTATGAAACTAAATATAGAAATATTGAAACGTGTATTGCTTGTGGCAAGATGGAAGGAGAAGATCATTCTAAATGTAAACATACTAAAATTCACAAAGCATTTAAAAAATATGAAAAAGAAGCAAGATATAATAAACTTCTTCATATTGCAAGAGAAATTTATTCAAAAGATTCTACTGTTGAAGGTGTTGAAAAAGGCTTAGAATTTGAAAAAAAAGCCATAAATAAAGAATTAATTAAAAATGTATATTTAGAAGATTTAAAATTAAAAAATTATTTCTTAGCTATTTTAAAATAGTCTGTGAAATAAGTTTCAGATATTTTAATTTATCATGTCACACACTATGCGTTAACGATTTCACTTCTTTGGTTTTGAAAATATCCCTTATTTTTGTCGTCAACTAAAAAGCAATGATTTATAAATAGAAGCGCAATCTAAGTATTATCAGATAGCTCAAAACTAATTCTTATTAAGATTTAAGTTGCTACTTGATAAAAAAATAAAAAGGTTAAGTAAATGAAAGGAAAAGTAAAATTTTTTAACGAAGATAAAGCTTATGGTTTTATCACAGGCGAAGATGGTAAAGATTATTTTGTACACGTTAGTGGCGTAAATGAAGGAGTAAAACTCAATAACGATACAGCTGTAACATTTGATATTGATGAAAATGGTGACAGAGGCGTTAAAGCAGTTAATGTTTCTTTAGATAACGAGTAAATTTATAATAATTAAATTCAAAGTTAATTTGTTTTTTTATTTCTTTTAGATTTTTAATATATGTTCTAAGTTGTATTAATATTTGATTTATTTTTTCAATAACAATATTTATAAAAAAAATCATATTTGTGATTTTAATATCATGAGCTCAATTGATGAAATACAAGAACTTAAATCTAAATTACATAAAGAAGTTAATATAGTTCATAACATAGGATCTATTCAAACAATATTAGAGAAAAATCCTAAAGAGCACATTTCAATTGCAATTGGGTATAGGCCATCTGGAAGAATACACCTTGGAAATATAGTTAGTATTTTGATGTCTGCGTATATATCAAAAGAAATTGGTATACATATGAGTAGTTTAAAAGTTACAAATTGTGATTTAGAATTACTTAGTGTAAATGATTCTATTCAAAACCACACTCAAAATAATAAAACTAATTATGTAAAACCAAAAGATATAGCACACTATTTTAAATATGTTATTCAAAACGGAGAAACAAATTCAATGTCTTCAATAAATAGTGAACCTATAAAAATATTATTAAATGATTTAAAAAGAGAGAAAAATATTTCATTTCAAGAATATTTGTTAAGTGAAATCCAAAGTGAACAAGGATTTAGAAAAAAATTAAAACGATTTTGTGAACGTATAGATGAAGTTATTAAATATTTTCCAGATTTTCGTGCAGAAATTTTAAAACAAACTCAAGGAGGAGCATATATATTTCCAATTTGTTCAAATTGTAATGTTGGTAATCAACATGGTTCAAATTATGATAACGGAAAATTAAAAAATAAGTGTCCTTCATGTGGTAAAAAAAATGAATTTGATATTGAAGATACTGAACATGAAATTTCTACAAATTTTATTATAGATCCTATAAGAGATTTAGAAAGCTCGGCATCTTCAAATATACACTATTTTGGAGGAGACTATACTGAATTATTAAATAATAATTTCACTAAATTAGAAAAAATAGCAGCCATACTTAATATAGTAAAAGATGAAAATGAAGAAACACCTATTTTGTTTGGTGGACCAATAATATATTGCAAAAAACAAATGAAAATGGGAAAAAGTATAAATAATGGACTTGAATATAATACTATACGAGAAATACATGGAGAACAATATCTAAATAAATTGTGGACATATGTTCAATATCTTGTTCAAGAAGATATGCACCATGTTGATTTTTCTATCACTAAAAATTTCTTACTTTAATTTTAAACTAGTTTATTTTAATTTTTTATTAAATATTTGATTTATTTTAGTGTTACTTGAAAGTAATAACAAAATAGAAAGATTTAAATATAAGTTATACATACAACTAATATGGTTGATATATATTCAGATAATATAAGATTTTTAGCAAATTACTTTAAAAGAGCTGAAAATTTTAGACTTGAATTTGAAGAAATTATAGCACGAGCTAGATTTTTTAATAGAACAATTTCTGATAGAGATCTTTGTGATACTCAATATATTATTCAAAAACATGTAGCTCCTAAAACAGATGATTTCATAAAAAATTATATTGAAAATAAATTTATTTCAGAAGCAGTTTTAAAACCAAATATGACGAGTATAGATGAAATAAAAGAAAATGAAGAAAAAGTAGCTAGAATTGATGAATTTGCAAAACAATATGCAAAGCATTTTTTAAATTCAACTAAAGATAAATCACAATTAGATTTTGAAAAAGCGTTACATACATTTGATTTCATTGAATATTTTAATTCAGAGTTAAAAAAAGATTATTATTTTTATAATATGAATGCTTTATTGAATAGTAATTTAGACTTAAGTGTAAATGATCCTAAAATATTTAGCCCTTTTGATTTCGAACAATCAACGAAAAAATCAAACACAATTTATTGCATATGTAAAGAAATGGGTGTTAAAGAACTTCGTGCTCTTGTTGATAAATTTGATTTAAATCCTGAGTTAAGTAAATAAAATACACTAATACTTTTGAATTCTTTAAATATAAAACTAATTCTCAAATTGAAGAAAAAAATGGTGAGCCTAGGAGGATTC
>JBFXLI010000002.1:0-34130 GCA_050187915.1 Candidatus Woesearchaeota archaeon | reverse complement strand
AAAAAATGGTGAGCCTAGGAGGATTCGAACCCCCGACCTGCCGGTATCTCCAACAAATAAATGTCACCGAAGCCGGCCGCTCTATTAACTCTAAAACAGAATTCTAATTTTTAGAATACTGAATTATCCAAGCTAAGCCATAGGCCCATTAACTATTCGTATTACCTTTCAATTTAAAAAACTTTTTAAATGAAAAAAAATTCTTAAAATTCTTTGAAAAATGATTGGAACATTTAATGAAAAAACATGGTATAAATTTAACGTAAATGGTTTTAGTTTTTACGTACAAGAAGAAAAAATTGGTGATGTTAACAAATATTGTAACATTCTTTCTGGAGAACGAAATAGTATTGAAAAATGCATTCCAAGAGAATATCTTAAATTAGATGATATTTGTACAGAAGCAGATGAAAATTTAGTTATGAAAACTCAAGAAACAGATGGAATTTTTTTACATGTAGGTAATTCCACTGAAATTAAACGAATAATTGAATATTCAAAAGAAGGAATTAGAGTTAATATTTCACTAAACTTTAAGAAAGTCGTACCTTACAAAGAAAAAATATTTTAAAAAAATTAAATTAAATTGATTCTAAAACAATTTCTATTGTAGAAACATGAACTTGTTTACCTTCTTTGTTGGTAAATTCTTCTGAATCAATTTTTACTTCTTTCACTTGTATTTTGTCTTTTAAGAATCTTTTAACAGCTAATTCAACAACATCTACTGCTCTTGAAATAAACTTTCCACGAGCTTTAACTAGAACTTGTTTTGCATTTTTTGTTGTAAACTGAACAACTACACCTGTTACATAATTCATAAAAGGTTTTGTACCTATAAATATAGAGTTATCCATTGCTTCTTCCATCTATGTCACCCTTAAATTGCATTCTTAATTGATTGTTTTTTAAGTCTTGTTGCATATCCAGCAATAATATTTCGTAGCTTTTTTGAAGCTCCTTGTTGGTATTTATTTACAACAGTTTTATTTTGATTAAATTCAGTTGTAAATTTATCGCTATGCATGTCAAAAATTTCATTTGTAACTGTCTTTATTAATTTGGTTTTAATTCGTCCCATATAATATCACTTACTTACTGGAAACCTATTTTTATTTATAAATATAACTGTAACTTAATTATTTTAAAAAAATCAATTATTTAACTTAACATTTATAAATAAACCTCTATTTTCACTTAAAAATGAGTCTAGATTGTTTATTAAGTGAAGAAATTATATTATCTGATGAAGAAAAGGAAATTTTAAGAAAAGCAAAATCTGAATTTCCGACTGATTTCAATAATTTAAAAGAAACTTATTCAAATCTTACTAATATTTTAACCAGATTTCCGAAAGCAAATTCTTTGATGAGTATATCTGAAATAGAATTAATAACTAGAGTTGCAATTAAATTTCACATTAAATCAAAACCATTTAAACCAGAACAAATACGAACTTTAATTGATTATTATGATGTTGGAATATTAAAAACTGAAAATGAAATAAGTCAAAAAAATCAATTTCTTGTAAATATGAATAAAAAAACAAATTTTGAAACTGAAAGACTTGATTTTTATTTAAGACTTTATAGTAAAAATAATTTAAATATTATTGGATTTGAAGACAGAGAATATTTTGAAGAAATTTTAGAATCAGAATTTAAAAAAATTTTAGTTAATTGGACAGATTTATTAAAATGTAATACTCTTGAATCTTTTCCAGGACTTGAAAAAATTTCTCACATGATTAAATATACAAAACCTGAAATTTTTTTAAAACTGGATGATTATTTTACAAAGTATCTTGAAAAAGAATTAACTGAGAAACCTGATTATCTTAAAGCGGGAATTTCAAATGCTCTTGGAACAATATATAGAAATAAAACTTTAACAATAAAAGAAAAAATAGGTAAAGAAAAAATAGCCCAAAAATGGTATGACTATAAAAAAGAAGCGTTAAAATATTTTGAAAAAAGAGATTTAGAAAAATATCCAATTTTATTGAAACAGCGTAATTTATGTTTATTATCTATGGGTGATGCAAAGTATAGTTTATTTTTTGCACATGTTTGTAGAAATAGAGATTTAAATGTAATTAAAAAAGATGTAACTAAAATGAGAAAATATTATTCTGCATATGAACAAAATACAAAAGAAGTTACTGAAAAAATGAAAGAACATTATTTGTCAACTCAAAATTATTTAAATGCTCAAAATAAATATGCTAAACAACAAGATTATAAAAATGAAAAAAAGAAGAGATTAAAGAAAGATGGAGAAAAAAGAAACAAATATTTTAAAATGGAAAAACATAGTTGGAAAAAATTATATAGAATTGATTAAACCATACAACTTCTAAGAATACAATTTTTAAGTAATAATTCTAAAATATAAACTTCTCCTGACATTAAAGTTCTAGATGAATGTTTTGTTTTGAAATTAACTGAATTTTCTTTTCTTGTTATCCATATTTGTGTTTTATCGTCATTAAAATTATGAAAAAATGAAACAGAATTGTTGTTTCCTTTTAAAACTGAAATTATATCTGCAAGTTCAGTATCTGAAAATTTAACTTTTTTCCATGTCCAACTTCCATTTGCATCTAAACCAAAATGAAAATAAACCTCCCCTGAGGTGTTTTGAGTCACTTTTAGACACGTGGTTTTACCAAAGAACGCTTTATTGTAAAAAAGCCCGCTCCCAGCGTACTGGGAACTGCTTTCCGAGGTATGTTGTTGAGGTTGTGTTAAACTCATAAACTATTTATTGCTTGATTTATATATAAACGATTCGCCGACATGTCTAGTGTGTCTAGTCGAAGAAAAAAGGTTTTAAAATCCTTATTTTATAATTTTAAGGTTATTTTGGGTTATTTTATAAATTAACTTCTAAAAAGTAGTAAAATTTATAAACTAATTAATTATCCTATGAAATATGGGTAGAGCAGAATATTATTACACTGGACAACATTTTAGAACTATAACTAATCCTTTTTTATTGGAACATATAAAAGAGTATTTGTATGGCGACAGAACTGTTCCTGTTTTCAAAACAAAAAGCGAACATTGTGATAAAGATATTTTCTTTACTTTTTCAAATGAATTACTTGAAAATTTTATAAAAAATCCTATGGCTATAAAAAAACCTTATGAAGCAGCAGTAAAATATGGTTTCAGAGGATATAGTACTGGAGAAAAAAATGGGATTTTTCTTTTAAGAAAACAAGATAGTGGTTTAATTACTGCAGTTGAAAAATTAATTCCAAAGCATGAAATAAATTTAAGAGATGACTTAGATATAATGCAAGGAAGTCTTGATGAATTGAAAAAAGTTAAAATTGTTTGGCATGAACCATCTGGAAAAAGAATTGTTGGAGCGTACAACTCTAAAAATAATAGAATATATTTTCTTGACTTTGCAAAATACTAAGCAGCTTCTAAAATATGTATTTTCAAATTTTTTGGAAATGAATATTGGATTAATCCATTTGATTGTCTTATAGGCTTATCATAATTTAATGGTTTTAATCTAGTTTCAAAAAATATTACATCTGATGCTTGTTCTACACCTATTGATTTAAAATAATTACTTCGTGCATCTTTTTTCATAGATTTTATCATGTGTACAACGTGAGGCGGTGCATCAAAAACATAAGTTGGATCTTTAGAAGAACTTAATTGTTCATCATCAATTGTTTGTTTGTATTCTCTTTTATTCATAGCTCTTCCATATGTTCTTGGTTCTGGAAAAAATAAATCAAAATTAAACTTGTTTAGTTTTTGAGATATTTGTTCTAATAATTTTAAAAATATTTTAATTTTATTTGCTATGCTTTCAAAACTAGCGAAAAAAAATTCAACTTCTTTTGGTATTAATTTTTTATGTAAAGTTATACCTTCATTTAATAAAGTAAATAATTGTGTGATTCTTGCCAATAAAAGTTCAGAATAATGCACAGTTTCATTTAAATATTTTTCAAGTAAATTCATATCTAATTTAATTTGTCCTTCTGTTGAAGAAAACTGAGCCATTGTATTTTTTAAGTCTGGTAATATTGTATGAAATATTTCTTGAAGTTCAACTTCGTTTTTTTTGAATTTTTCTAATTCTAATTTTAAGTTTGAAATTGATTTTAAATTTATATTATCATAATTTAAAGTATATTTATGTACTATAAATCCTGACTGAGTTAAAATTAATTCAGATAATATTTTTTCTTCTTTTAATATTTCTGATAAAAATACATCTAATTTTTGAAATGAATGATTGAAATTATTAAAAAACTTTTTTAAATCTGACATTGATTAAAAGATAAAAATTCAAGTTTATATAATTTACTTATTAATCATAAAAATACTTGTTACAGACTATGTTCAGAAAAAGTATATAAATCAATTAAAAATACAATTTATATGGTTAAAATATATATTATTGGTTCATCAGGAAGCGGTAAAACATACTTGGCTAGAAAATTATCTAAAAAATTAAATATTCCTTTTTTTAATTTAGACGAAATTTATTGGGAAACAAAATACTCAAAAGAAAGAAGTGATAAAGAAAAAAAGAAAATGCTTTCTAAAATTATTAAAGAAAATAAAAGTTGGATAATTGAAGGTGTTTTTTCATCATTTATTGATTTGGCTTTGAAAAAAGCAGATGAAGTTATTTGGCTTGATACTCATAAAACTATAGTTACATTTAGAATAATTAAACGATATCTTAGAAATTTTTGGAAAGAAGGAGAAAGTTTGAAAAGTTTTTTTAATCTTTTATTGTTTGCGAGAAGATATAAACATAAAACTGGAAGATACTTTGAACATAAAGAAAAATTAGAAAAACATAAAATAGATTTTATTTTAATAAAAAATAAAAAAGAATTAAATGAATATTTAAAAAATTTATTTAGCAATTCTTTTCAATGAACCATATTGTGTTAAAAATTTTGTAATTGTATTTACAATATGTTCTGGCTGAGTTTTAAGAATGCTAGCAGTTTCAATTAAAACGTCTCCTTCGAATTTTTTTCTTGATACAATTTCAAATTCAGACTTTTTCAAAATTCCTTTTTTTGCTTTTTTCCATTTTTCAAATAATTCTTCTGCTCTATAAGGTAATTCTTTAGGTTCACATCGTAATAATACGCATGCTTGTTTTACAAGTTCTGAATCTACATCATCTTCTTTTGATGCTGCTTTTCCTGCAACAAATTCAATTCTTATTGTTCCATCTTGAACTTTGGAACTTTTTAAAACTTTAATTTCCACAGCTTCAGATGTATTATTTAAATGTGTTCCACCACAAGCTTCTACATCTAAATCTTGAATTTCAACAACTCTAATTTCACTTCCTGGAACTGCTCCTCCTTGATATAATTTAAATCCATATTTTTTTTCAGCTTCAGCTCTTGGGAGTATTGTTTTTGTAATTGGACGTCCTTCTTTTATAATTTTATTTGCTTCTTCTTCTATTAATTTTAATTGTTCATTTGTTAAATTATCAAAGTGCGTAATATCTAGTCTTGCTTTTTTTATTGATTTACTTGCGCCTGCTTGCCAAATATGATTTCCAAGAATTTTTTTTGCAACTCCATTTATTATGTGTGTTGCTGTATGGTGTTGTGATAATTGTTTTCTTCTTTCATAATCAATTTCACAAGTTACTATGTCTCCTTCTTTGAAGTTAATTCCTTCAATAATATGAATAACATGTTTTCCTTGTTTTACACACTCTAAAAGTTTTTTTCCATTCATTGTTCCAGCATCATGCATTTGTCCTCCACTTGTAGGATAAAATGCAGTTTTATCTAAAAGAACAAAAATATTTTTTTCAATTTTTAGAACTTTTGCAGTGAATTCTTTTACATTCCAATCATTGTAATACATTATTTCTGTCGGTGGTAAGTTATCAATAGTTTGCATTAATTTATCATGGTTTGTTCCTGTTTGTACTTTTTCTTTCTTTTCATGATAATCTGAAATTAATGAATAAAAGTTTTCTGGAATTTCCAATTCTTCTCCTTTTGATTTTAGTACTTTTGCAATTTCTTCAGGAGTTATTCCTTTTGTATCATATAATTGTATTAATCTTTCTGTTGATGGAACTCCTCTTTGAATTTCAGTTTCAATGATTTGTTTGTTTCTTTTTTTGCCTTCTATGAATTTTATTTTTTCTGATTCAAGTATTTTTTCTATGTCTTTAACATTAATTATTAATTCAGGAAATATTGGTTGTAATTCTTCAGCGTGCCATTTGCAAACTTCATATAAATCAACATTCCAATTAAATTCTTCAATAAAATTTAATGCTCTTCTTATAATTGTTCTAAGATTATATCCGCCACCAACATTACTTGGAAGCATTCCATCAGATATTGCAAATAACAATGAACGTGTGTGTTCTGCTATGGAATATATTGCAGTCATTGGTTCTAATTTTTCTTTTAAAACTTCAACAGAAACATTCATTTGTTTTGCAACTTTTTCCCATGCTTCATGAATATTATCTACTTCATCTAAATTTAAGTAAGCACCATATGGAACATATTTTAACATAAATTCTTTGTCGTATTTTACATTTGTTTGTTTTATGAGTTTTTCTATTACTTGTGGAAATGTTGCATCATAAATTGTTGGTGTTTGTTGACTGAACCATGCATTTCTTTCCATACCCATACCCATATCTAAAATTTTCATAGATAATTCTTTTGGTTCTGTTTCTGTTTGTTCATACATCATATAAACTTGATTACCAAGTTCAATTCCGCTTGAAAAGAATTCCATACAAGGACCAAAGTTTCCTCCGCCAGCCCATGCATCTTCGTGAAATATAACTTCTTCTGGTTTTAATTTTAAACCTTCTGTTATCCAAGAATAAATTTCTTCAAAAGCTTGTTCTTGATTCCATTTATCTTTTGATATAAATTGATGTTGTCCTATCATAACAAACCCTGTCATGTGAGACATTGTTACTCCAACATTTGCTAAGTCTCCAAATCTTAAACAAAATTGTGGGATGACTAATTTTTCTGCTGGTGGTTGTGATTCTCCACTTACTACAAATGGTTGAAATGCTGCAATAGAAGCTATTGTAAATTCTGTTGTTGGATTCCATCTTGCTACAACTGGATATCTACTTATTGATTTGTATTTGAATGATTTAAATAATTTTTCAAATTCTTTCCAAACTTTGATGTAAGATAAAGGATTATTTGATTTATTATTTAGAAATGTAAATCCTCCTTGACATGATGCATCTCCACAAACAGTTCTGTCTTGTATAGACCAAAAGAATTTTTTACAGGTTTTACATTGTTTTCTTGAAAATCCTTTGTTTTTTAGAACTTGTGTTGGATAGTATTTGTCTGGTTCTTTTGTTGTTTCTTTTAAAAATAATTTTTTTTGTTCTTTGTCTGTGAGCATACTTTTTGCACCTATTTTAGTTAGTAAGTTGGGTTTATTTATAAAGGATTTGTTTAAAAAGTTGAAATATTTACTTTTCATACAATATTTCTGATTTAGAATTTGTAATTTTTGTTGGTTCTAAGGTTTCTATTATTTTTTGATAGAATTCATAATATATTGAATTTTCTTTGTTTATTTCTATATCTTTAGGACCTATACCTTGAACTTCATAATTTTCTTCTAAAAATCCAAGTTCTACTAGTTTGTCTGAAATTTCTTTTCTATTGTAGATTCCATGAAAGAAATGTTCCATAAAAAGCAAAATGAAGCTTTGTTTTTAATAGTTTTGATTACTAAACTCTTAAATAAGATGGTTTATTTCGTGTATTTATGAAAGAAACAAAAGAAATGAATAATTTAGTAGAGATTTGTTTAAATACAGGACATGTTAAAGGAGATATGATTAAAAATTTGAATGGAATTGGTAGGTATAGGTGTTCTAGTTGTGGAACTTTTTATAATGATTACTTAGATCAAAGTGAGAAAAATAATTTGAATTATAAAAGTTTGCCGAGATAAATTTATAAATAATTAAAAAAATGTAATAAAATGAAAAAAATACTTCCTATTTTAGCAATATTATTAACTCTATATTCACAACAAAAAATAATTACAAAAGAATATGATGGTAATTTAAAGGATTATGTTAATGTTGAAAAAATAGAATTTCAAAATAGTAAAGTTGTGAAAAAATTTTATAAAAATAATGAAATATATAAATTTGAATTTAAAAAAATCGGAAATAAAGAAACAGAAAAAATTTATAGAAATAAAAAAATATATTCAGAAAGAGAAAAAGAAATAACTGGAAACAATTCTTTTGAAAGTAAAAAGTTTTTTCATAATGATGGAAGAATAGATTTTCTTATTGAAACTACAGACTTTGATACAAGTGTTTGGAATCAACAAGACAACATAAGAGAAGCAAAATATAATTATGTTTTTGGTAAGTTGTTTAGTATTACTTATACTACAAGGCGAAATAATATTTTTGAAAAAGATGTTGTGGAAACAATTTATAATTGGTAAGTGTTGAGACTCAATTAAACTTCGCTAGACTGTCTCATCAAAGGACTAAGAGCATTTAGTACTACAAATATCACAAAAACAAAACATTTATATACATGTGTTAAATTATATTAACATATGTTAAAAATAATTAACACTTTAACGCCTTTCTTTGAAGATTGTTATAAAAGAATAAATGTGAGAGAATTTGCCAGAATTCAAAATATTAGTCCTCCAACAGCTTCAAAAGAATTAGAAGGCTTATTTAAGAAAAATATTCTAAAAAAAGAATTAGATAAGCAATATATTTATTATTATGCAAATAAAGATTCTGATTTATTCGTAGATCTTTCAAGAATTTATTGGAAAGATATTTTAAATCCCATAATTGATTTTTTAGAAAAAGAATTGGTTAATCCAATAATAATATTATTTGGTTCTATTTCAAAAGCAGAAGTTACACCAAGTTCAGATATTGATTTAGCTATAATTACAAAATCGAATAAAGAATTAAATTTAGAGAAATTTGAAAAAAAGTTAAAAAGAAACATACAAGCTTTTGTGTTTAAAGAATTGGATAAAAAAAATAATTTACACAATAATATTTTAAATGGATACAAATTAAAAGGTGAATTTTAATGGATTGGAGAGAATGTATTAATAAACAAATAGTGAAAGATGCAAAACAAGATAATAATTTAATAAATTCATTGAAAGAAGTTTCTGAAAAGAAAATTCGTTCTGCTAAAATTCTTCCTTCAGATTTACATGTAGTAAAGATTTCTTTATTATATGATGCTTTAAGAGAAATATTGGAAGCAATTTCTTTGAAAAATGGTTACAAGGTATATAATCATGAATGTTTTACTTCTTTTATTAAAGAGGTTTTAGGTTTTTCTTATCAAGGTGATGAATTTGATTTGTTGAGAAAAACCAGAAATGCAATAAATTATTATGGTAAAGATATTAGTGAAGAAGAGTCTAAAGATATAATTTCTAAGTTGGAGAAAAGTATTAAGTTTTTTAAAAATAAACTTTGAAGTTATTTCAAATTCCTTTCCCTTCTATTGAGATATTTTGAGAATCAACAAAATTGAGAATCAAAAGACTTATTGAGAATCAATAGAACTTTCCCGAAAAGGTATTCTCTCCCAAAGTTTATAAAAATCAAATTTTAATGTACCACCTATATTTAGTTCCATATGCGTTTTCTAAGCTTTTTAATTCAGTAAAACTTGCGATACCAGTCACACCTTTTTTTTCAAAACAAATTTCTTTACCATTTATGTTGCCTATATATAGGACACTATGAGGTATGTTCAATCCTGAAAATTTTTCTACTCCAAATGTAATTAATGTTTCTATAGAATCATGTAACAAATGGACAATTGCAGGAGGCTTTTGTGGCACGTCTGTTACTTCAACACTTTTTTCAGAATATATTTTTTCAAAGTGTTTTTCAGGAAAAATTGTGTGTATATAGTCAATCATACCTGTAGTTAGAAATGCAGCTATATGACAATCTGATTTGCTATATTTCGTAGATCGATTATTTGACTTCAAAAATTTTAGCATTCGATTGGCTAATACACCTCTTATGTAGATTGAATCTTGATTAGAATTATATTCCTTGACTTTTTTCCAACTTAATGTGTGTTTGTTACTAAGAAAAACTTTAATTATATTTTTTGAAGGTTTAGTACTATTGCTCAAACTAATTATGTTTTTATTTGCAACAGATTCTAAGATTGATTTGTTCATCAAAAGAGCAAAATAGAAGTTATTTTATAAAACTTTAGAAAAACCATAGTCCTTAAGGTCATGAGAAAGGGAGTCCCCCCTCCCGAACGAAACCTGATGACACGGTTTAAAGGACTCTTTATTCTAATTTAGCACAATATTTATAAAATAATTCATAAAAAATTTTATTCTATTTAATTTTGTTTTGACATGTCCTGAGTTCCAAGAACAATTAAATCCTCTTCAGCATTTATTCCTCTAATTTCATCTTTCTTGATATAGATGCCTTGATTTTTAGTCAAAATATGTTTTCCATTTATATCGGTAAAGATTCCTTTACCTTCAAGAACCATCAAGTAAACAGCATAATCTTCAGGATGAGGTGGAATCTCAACACCTTTTTTCAAACATATCAAAGCTGAATGAAATCCTTTAGAATTTAGGAAATGCTTCTTTAGTGGTTTACCTTGTGAAAACTCAATTAGTTTATTTAAATCATATGTTTTCATTTTTTATTTTCTCCAATAATTGTATTTGTGTAAAGTTTCATTTATTTTCTCTCCAGTTAAGTATGTTTTTTATTGCCTTATTTTCTACAGTTCTTAGCGTTTGACTTAAAGTCGCTTTTGATATTTTAAGTAATTTTGCAAGTTCTGTTAATGTTACGCCTCTAGGATATTTGAAATATCCTAAGCTTTGAGCTTTATTTATGATTTCTTCTTGTCTGTTTGTTAATTCTATTTTAGGTTTATATGAATCACTTATTTGTAAAATCCTAAATTCTGGCAAATTTTTTTTAAGTTCATCTAATTGTTTTCCATTAATAAAAAATTCTAATTTATGTCTTCCATTTTTCAATATTGTAGGATATATTATAGTCATATCTTTTTGTTCAAAAGCATTAAAAAATTTGGATTTTAAATGAATCATTACTACATTTCCAATTTTATCTATGTCAATTATTGTTTTATGTTTTTTTAATGTCGTGTAGTATTCTTCTTTCCATTCTTTGCTTGTTATATATAGTACTCTTTCATCTTTTTTTATCCAATGCCCATTAGTTATATTGAATATTATTTCAGGATATTTTTTACTTAATTCACATATTGCCATTTCTTGTGGTAATTCAGCATCTATTGTTATGTGTTTTATTTTTGTATTCATACTATCACCTTCTCTTGTTTTTCTGAATAATTAATTATTTTTTCCATAATAATTCCCATTATGAAAACAAAAATAATTGTTAATATTAATCGTAATAACATAAATTCAAAACCTAAAAATTGAAGTTCTACAATTTCTTGAGGTATTTTTATACATGCCCATGCAGATAAAAATACAACGATATTTTTAATGCTTGCACCTTTTTTTAACCATGTTGATGCCAAAGGAAATGCAACATATAAAGGCCCTGTAGGAATTGCGCCTAAAATAATTGCTGTAAACATCCCTTTCAAACCAGAAGTTTTACCAAGATGTTTTAATACCAATTCATTAGGTACAAAAACTGCAAAAAGTCCCATAAGTATTAATACTGCAGGTAAAATCATAAACATTTCCAGTAAATACTTGCTTGAAATATCTGTAACAATTCCAATTTTTTCGGGATAAAATATCATAAGTAATATTGATGCGATCATCACTATTAACAATATTATTATATCTGAAGAAAATATTTTTTTCTTCATAATATGGCCCCCATAATATATGCAATAAATATAGCGATAACAAAACTTAATACATTTCTTAATAATGCAAATTTCTTTCCTAATTCTTTAATTTCTAAAGGTAAAGTTACTATTCCAACCATAGTAAGTGTTAAGATAAATGTTGCCACAATTGTTATTGAAGCTCCATTTTCTAAAATTGAGGCAGATAAAGGAAATGCAAGTATTGCAGGAATATGAAGAATTGCACCAAGTAATCCTGTAATTAAAACTCCTAAAAAACCTGTTTGTGTTCCAAGAATACTTGAAATTTTTTCAGAAGGCAAAAATCCAAATGTCAGTCCGATAATTATTATTATTACAATTAATAAAGGTAACATTTTTAAAAAAGATTTAAATGTAATTTTTAAAGATTTTATTGTTTTTTGTTTATCTTTGAAAAAAGCTACAACTAAAAGTATTAAAGCTAACAAATTAATTATAATTATCGTTAAATTCATTTTTCTTTATCTAAAAATCCATCTTTTACCCAAATAATTCTATCTGCTTTTCTTCCTTCATTTTCTTCATGCGTTACCATAACAATTGTTTGTCCTATTTCTTTATTTAATTGTCTAAATAGTTTTACCGTTTCTTCTGAAGAATCTGAATCAAGGTTTGCTGTTGGTTCATCAGCAAATAATATTTTAGGTTTATTAACTAATGCTCTGGCAATTGAAACTCTTTGTTGTTGTCCTCCTGACAATTCAGAAGGGTAATGATTTAATCTATCTCCTAGTCCTACTTTTTCTAAAATTTCTTTTGCTCTTTTTTTATATTCTTTTTTATCTTGTCCTTTAGCCATAGGAGTTATATAAACATTTTCAAGTGCAGTTAATTCAGGGATAAGATTATATGATTGGAATACATATCCTAATTTTTCTAACCTAAATCTAGTTCTTGCATTATCTGAAAGATGCACAACATCTTCTTCATCAATTATTATTTTTCCATTTGTTGGAATATCTAATAAACCTAGTTGGTGTAATAATGTACTTTTGCCACTTCCACTTGGTCCCATTATTGCTACAAATTCACCTTCTTTTATATCTATACTAATATTTTTTAAAGCATATGTTTTTATTATCCCACTAGTATATACTCTTTCTAAATTTTTTGCAGAGATTATATTTTTTTTCATATTTTATCCTCCAAATATGGCTTCCAATATGTTGTCATTTGCAGCTTTTTTAGAAGGAAAAAATCCTGCGACTATTGAAGCGAGTATTAATATTATTGATGTAGTAACTAATCTTTGTGTTGTTAATATAGGGACTACATCTCCTATAGGCATACTTAATGGATACATTGTTAATAAAGCTAATAATATTTGCATTATTATGTTTCCTAATAAAACTCCAACAACACCATAAGTTAATGATTGAAGTACATATGAACCTAAAATTATTTCTTTTTTTATTCCGACTGCTTTTAAAATTCCTATTTGTTTTCTTTTATTTGTAACATTAATAAATATAATTATGTAAATTGTTGCAAAAGCAGTTAGTATTCCTATGAATCCTGTAATTTGATTTGTTATTTGTAAACTTCCAACAAATTGTTTTACAGCACCCATTTTTGTATACCATGGATTTATCTGTTCGCTTACTCCTAAATCTCTTATTTTTTGTTCGTAATAATCTTCACTTCCTCTCTCAGGAAGTCTCACAAGAATTTTATTTGCAATATCTTCTTTATTAAAAATTGATTTATATTCATCAATGTTCATAAGTATTTTATCGTCACTAAATTTTGAACCTGTTTTATATATTCCTTTAATTTTATATTCTTTTATTACACCATTACTAAAACTTAATTCTATTGTTTCTCCAATAGCCACATCTAATCTTTTTTCAGTATTATCTTCATTTGCATAAGATTCAACTATTTCAGCACCCATTATTATTTCATTAGTGTCTTTTGAAGATAAAAATTCACCTATAATCATATTTTCGTGAAAATTTGAAACTGTTAATTCTTGTGCAGGTTCTATAAAAAAAATAGGCACTCCCAGTTCAGTATTTTTGTGCGTCACTACGGCGCTTGATTCAAGTCTTTGAACAACACCTTCGACTCCAGGTATTCTCCTAATATTTTGAACTAGTTGATTTGAATTTTCTATATACATATCATCTTTTGTTGGTTCAATCATTAGATGGCCTGTTAATCCACTAATCATTCCTTCTTCAAATTCATAACCTAAACCATCGATTATTGCTGCAAAAAAAGTTATGGATAAAAAACTCATAGCCATAACTGCAATTATTACAAGAAAAGTTGATTTACTTTTTACAATATTCTTGTATGCAAGAAAGGCTACAACTTTCAAATCTTTTTTGTTCATTTTTTTGCCTTTTTTCTTTTATACAAAAAGTATCCTGTGCCTGCACCTACAAGTAATATTATTATAATGATAGTTATGAAACTATTTTTTGGTCTTTTCACTTCTTTTTCCAAAGTTGTTTCTATTTCATGATAACCAAAATCATCGTAATAAGAAATTTTTAATATTGCTGTATTCATACCAGCTTCTTCTGGTTTTGCATCAAAATAAAATGGCGCATCATCATCTGCCTTTAATTGACCTACAAATGCTTGATAACTTTTAGTTTCAGATATTAATTCAATCATAACTTTGTTTGCTTCTCCATTTCCAGTATTTTCAATTATTCCTTCTAAATGAACTTCATCAACAAGAGTGGGATTTGTAGGATTTAATTTTATACTTTGTATTCCTATTTCTGCTTTATTCAAAACATTTATTCCTATGTTAAATGATTCTGTATATGTGTTTCCTTGTTCATCAACATATTCTAAATTAATTGGAAATTTATAAGTGTCTGGTTCTAAACTTTCTTTCACAATTAATTCTGTAATTATTGTTTGATTTTCATTGGGTAAAAGTTCACTTACTAAATTAACATTTGATCCAATCATCATAATATTTTCTGATTCTGGAATTATTTTTATATTTCTAGCAATTCCTGTTCCAATATTATTTAATTCTATTTCCAGATTAAATTTATCTCCTGAAGTTACATTTGTTTCTGTATTTTTTGTTTGAAGTAATATGTCTGGTTTTCCAACAATTTTTATATCTATAGTTTTAGAAGGTTTTACAATTACATCTTCATAAGAGATTTCAAATGTTAGGGGATAAAGTCCTGATTTAGCATTTGCATCAACAATTAAATAATATGTATTGTCCATTGAACATCCTGAACACAAATCATTTGTTTTTTCAGTATCATCACTTGTGGTTTTTAAATAAAAAGGATAATCTGTATTAAGTTTTACTGAAACACTTTCTGCTAATTCTCCACCTTCATTTATAATTCTAATTTTCACCATTACATCTTGTCCTGGCTCAACAGGTTCAGGTGTGACTTCTTCTAAAAGCAATTGTAATGAAGGATTGTCAATATCACGTATTGTTGCTAAAGCCAAAGAACTGCTCATAATTAACAATATTATGAATGCCATAAAAAATTTTAATATTTTATTGTTTATTTTCATTTGATTACCTCAATACTATGTTAGTATGTATTCTCTTATATATAATAACTACCTAACATAGTTCTAAAATCGTAAATAAACTATAAAAATAAAATATTAAACTATAAGTTTTTTATCGTTAATAAAAAATTCAATACTCTTGATCTTCTAAATGAGGTATTGCTTTTTGAGGACAAGCACAAACACATCTTCCTTCAGAATCACATTTTTCAGGTGCAACCATGGTGGATTTTCCATCAACTATTTTCAAGCACTTTGGATGACATGCCATAACACAATGTCCACAACCTATACATCTTTCTTTATCTATTTTTGGTAATTTTTTTGTTGCCATGAATTATTTTAAGTATTTAAGTACATAAAATTATGTGAATAATTATAGTTGTCCTACATATTCCGACAAAACTATATTTAAAAAAGCGAACCTTATGTATTTGTGATACATATGGATTTATTCGATGATATTGAATTTGAAAGGGAAAAACAAAGACTTCTGAAGACCTATAACTGCAAGACTTTGAAAGAAGTTATTGCATTTTTAGAAAACCAAATTAGACTTCAAAATGAAAGAAAATTTGAACAAAATGACAACGCTTAAAAACCATAGTCCTTAAGGTCATGAGAAATGGAGTCCCCCCTCCCGCACGGATGACGTCATCACCTCATTCATGGACTAAGATAAAACTAACTTAATTTAATTTTTTTAAGTTCATTTAATCTATTTTTGTAATCCAAAGTATTTCTAAATTGATACCAAAATAATTGTTCCAACCAAGAAACCCAATTTGAATCAAAAATATCATATGTGATTACCGAATTTTTCTCCAATTCTCCTTTTTTGTAAAGTTGCGTATTCTCTTCACAATATAATCTCGCGATTTTATTATCAATAATAGCTCCTCTTAAAGGTTGATGACAATGATGTATTTCAATAAGTTCAGAATATTTTATAATTAAATTTTCTATTAATTTAATATTTTTCATAGTTGCCAAACTTATTTTACAAATTATTTTGATACTAACTTTTTGTTTAAGTAAATTTTCAAATAATTTTATTACTTCTTTACCTGTATTTGGTTCACTTAATAAAGATAAATTGCCAGAATATAATAATAAATTATTTGTGGTTTGGGATAAAAAAGATAAATAGGGTTTATGAGCTCCATCTATTGTTGTAATACTTGCTTTCTTTTTATCATCTTTTACAAATTGAAAAATATCGAGTGCATCAAAATCTTGTTTTTCTTTTCCCATTAAAATTTTATTAAATAAATCTTCTTTTATTGCATCACTAATTAAAGATTCTTTCATAACAGAATAAACAATTTTTAAAGCTCCTCTTGTACCTTCTCTAAAAGTTCTTACATCTATTTTTCCACTAGTTTTTTTAATTTCTTGAACATATTTTTCTGTTGTCACCCAACTTTTTCCAATATGTTGAGATACTTCTTGTATTGTTTTTGGTTTTTCTTTTACAAAATCAATTATTTTTTGATATATTTCTTCCATAAAAAGAGCAAAATACAAATTTATTTATAATATTTTCTAAAACACTTAAACAATTTATTAAAACAATAGAATAAATATAATAAAACACTTCTCTTATATTTGGCGACAAAATGAGTAAAACCTTAATGGAATTAGTTTATGATAATAGAGATTGTATATTCTATCCTGATGGAAGGATGACTAGACAATGTTCAAGATCTGAACACGGAAGAATACAAACAATTGTTGTTGAGAAAAATAAAAAAATATTAACAACAATAAGAGAAATTGCAAAAGAAAATCCAGATTTTATTCCAGAATGTGCTAATTCATATGTTGTTTCAGATTATAATAAGAATACAACTTTTGTGAAAGATGGAAAAGAATATTCTGTTTATGCAATTCAATTTTATGGTGCTTTCTATTGAATGGTGATAAAATGATTGAAAACTATGTTCGTGGCGATATAATTTCTTATGATGTGTTTCCACATGAAAACTTTACAGCCGTTGCTTACGGAATTATTTTAAACATCGAGAAAAATAAAGTTTATCTCTATGATGAGGACTGGGCAGGGCGTACAATTGATACAAATCAAATTTTAGGATTTGCTAAGAGTAAAGATATTCGAAAAAAACATTGGGGTGGATCCAACGATCATAGTTGTCCTGCATATAGACGAAGACATACATTTAAAAATCTTGTAGAGTTAATAGAAGAAATAAAAAATAAATAAAAATTATTTTGTTAATGTAACAATTTCATTACCATCATCATAACTATGAAACAATGGATTTCCTTCAGTATATTCAATAGTCATGCATTTTTGAGGAAATTCATGAATTAATTTTGGATTAAATTCTTTAAAAGATGTTTTATTTAATTTATATGATTTATTTTCTTAGATTATTTAAAGATTTGTAAATTTTTCTAGATTCTGTCGACACAAAGCCTAAAATCAAACTTTAGAAAAACCAGAGTCCTCTATGTGTAAAAAAGGATGGTCCCCCCTCCCGCACAATGGGTCATGTCTCCACAATGGAGAGTTGCTCTAAAGTGTGCAATACCAATGCACAAAAGTATCTATTGACAATAGAAACTAGTTTCTATCTCCAATAGAAACATTTATAAATTAGTTTAATTACTAAATTTACATGTTATTAAACACCAAATTAAAAGAAATTATTGAATCTCAAAGAAAATTCATGTCTTCATTAGATCTAGGAGTTTCTAGAGAAGAAAATGTTGAAATAATTAGTTCATTTGCAACAATAATAACAGGAATTAGAAGATGTGGAAAAAGTACTTTTCTAAACCAATTATTACACAAAAATGAAAAATATTATTATTTAAATTTAGAAGATCCTAGACTTGAAGGTTTTGATTTATCTGATTTTAATGAAGTTGAAAATATTATGTATGAATTATACGGGAAAAAAGGAGTTTTTTTCTTTGATGAAATACAAAATATAGATAAGTGGGAAAAATTCATTCGATATTTAGTTGATAAAAAAGAAAAAGTAATACTAACAGGTTCAAATGCATCATTATTAAGTAAAGAGTTAGGAACAAAACTTACAGGAAGACACATACAAAAAGAAATGTTTCCATTCTCTTATGATGAATTTTTAAAACTTAAAAAACAAAAAAAATCTTTACAATCTTTTGAAGAATATTTTATTAAAGGAGGATTTCCTGAATATTTAAAAAATAACAATCAAGTTGTTTTAAATCAACTAATATCAGACATAGTATATAAAGATGTTATTGTTAGATTTAATATAAAAAATAATGTTTTATTAAATAAACTTGCTTTGTTTTTAATAAGTAATGTTGGAAAAGAATTTTCATATAATTCATTAAAAAATATGTTTGAAGTTAAATCTGTGCAAACAATAATAGATTATATTGCTTTTTTAGAAAATACATATATGTTATTTACAATTCCTTGTTTTAATTATTCATATAAAAAACAACAAGTAAATCCTAAAAAAGTTTATTCAATAGACAATGGTTTTTCATCAGTGAATACTATTTCATTCTCAAAAGATAAAGGACGAATGTTAGAAAATATTGTTTTTTTAAATTTACGAAGAAAACATAAAGAAATTTTTTATTTTAAAGAAAAGAAAGAATGTGATTTTTTAGTAAAAGAAAAAGATAAAATAATTTTAGCTTATCAAGTTTGTTATGAGTTAACTGAACAAAACAAAGAAAGAGAAATAAATGGTTTAGTTGAAGCTCTAGATAAATTCAATTTAAAAGAAGGAGTAATATTAACTTTAAATCAAGAACAAGAATTCGTTGTTGATAGTAAGAAAGTTAAATTGATTCCAGTATGGAAATGGTTAATTGAAAATTAACCAACGAACGAAGTGACTTGGTTGTTAGAATAACAACCTAGGAACGATAGTGACTATGGTTATAATAGTAGTTCAAACCTCTTTCCCTTCTTTGAGACTTCTTGAGAATCAAAAATTGAGAATCAATTTATATCTTTACCGCTCGACTAAGCTCATGCGTGACATGTGAGCGTGCAAGAGAAGTTTTATAAATAAATTGACAATTAGACAATTATGTACGTAGAATCTTCTTACTCTGAAAAGTCAAATGCATATTTCAATCATTGGATGGAAATTAAGAATGAACTTAGTTCAAATCACAAATTACAATTCAAAATTGCAGAAATAACTCAGAAATATTATTCTAATTTGAAGTTTAATGTAAATAAATTAGGAAATGGAGAAAACCACATAGTTTTTACTACAGAGGAGTCTGTTAAATTAAATGATGAAGATATTTTTATCGCCGTTAAATTATCGAAAAAAACCCCTTATTTTTTGGATGATGATTTTATGTTAGTTGAGCAAATTATAGGTATGGATCAAGCATTTCATTCTGAAAATAAAGATTATAAGTTCATGCCTTACTTTATGGGCATGGCTTCAATAGAAGATAAAGTTGTATTGTTGACCCAAGATATTAGTGACGGAAAAAAATGGCCAATATATGAGAGTAGACGTCGTGAATTTACACATGCAATAAGAGTGAAAGAAGGAGTGCCACAATCTTTTTTTGTAGATCCTTTATGTGAAGGAATTTTAAATAATAAATATTTAAGAGCTCAAATATTTAAAAAATATTTTAAGAATAGACTTGTTATTCCTGAAGAAATTTATAAAAAGCAAAACTAACTTATCTCTAATTCTGCTAATATGCGCCCTAAAATCAAACTTTAGAAAAAGTGCACGCTGTGATGTCACGCAATAGGGAGTCCCCCCTCCCGCACGGATGATCACATCAGAGGACTATGGATTTTTACCCTTTTTTATAATAAGTAATAAATTAAAGGGTAAGTTGCCCTCTACAATCAAAAAATGAAATGTAAGGGGAATTTTTACCCTTTTTTTCTAAAATCAAAATTAAAAGGGTAAGATTTATAAATAAACACAACTTAACAAACAACATGGTATTCATTTATAAGAAAACTATAGGTAATGAAGAATATTATTATTTGCGAGCATCTTCAACAAAAAATGGCAAACAAATAGTAAAAGATATTGCTTATTTAGGTAATGATTTTTCTAAAATCAAAGAGAAATTAGATGAATTACCTGCAAAATATCAAAAAGAAATACGAAAAACATACAAAACAATTCATAAATTTTTAGAAGTTAATCATTATTTAGAAAAAATTAAAGAACAAAAGTTAAAACAAGATGAATTTTTATCTAAAGATTTTTTAAATTCTATTGAATCATGTAAGTTACATTGGGAAACTAAATTTCAAAAATTAGATGTTAATTCAAGAGAAGAAATTTTAAATGATTTTTTAATAGATTTTTGTTATAATACAACTTCAATTGAAGGAAATACAATTACATTAAAAGAAACAGAAAAATTGTTTGTTGAACATAAAACTCCAAAAGATCGATCTTTGAGAGAAATTTATGATTTACAAAATACAAAAAAAGTATTTTTTGACATATTTGAAAAGAAGTTAAAGATAAATCATAAATTAATTGAAAAAATTCATGATGATTTATTAGAAAATGTTGATGTAAGAAAAGGTTATAGAACAACAGATATTAGAGTTACTAAATCAAGATTTTCATCTTCACCTGCACAATATGTTAAAACAGATATGGATTTGCTGTTAAAATGGTTTGATGAAAATAAAAAATTACATCCTCTAATTTTGGCTTCTTTATTTCATCATAAATTTGAAAAAATTCATCCTTTTGCAGATGGTAATGGACGAACTGGTAGAATGTTGGCTAATTTAATTTTGTTAAAAAATAATTATCCTCCTTTAATAATTCGTAAGAAAAATCGAACAAAATATTTGAATGCTTTATCCAAAGCAGATGAAGAAGACATTAATTCTGTTGAAAACTATTCTGATTTAATTAAATTTATGGTTAAAGAATATGTGGATTGTTATTGGAATGTATTTCTTTAATTTTCAAATTCCTTCCCCTTCTTTGAGATTTCTTGAGAATCAACAAGATTGAGAATCAATAATTGAGAATCAATTTATATCTTTCCCGCTAGACTGCCTTATGCGTGACATCTAAGAGTGTGGATTCTTTACAGAAGTTATGAGAAGAAATAAGAAAAAGAAATTAAAAAAAATTAAATTGATTCAAATCCGTTTTCAGACTTAGGTTTTGGAAATCTACTATCATCAAAAAGATGAGTTTTGTAAAATTCATTTACTTTTTCTAATTGTTTTTTAGTAAGTGGAGAACATTTGCCAGAAATTAAATAATTTTTAATCTCGGTTATACTTGCTTGTTCAGAATCGGTAGGTATGATTCCTCTATCAGGACTATCAATTTTATATTTATATATTAATACAAATTCATAGTTTCTTTCGTGATTAAGTTTACTGACGGAATCTGTTTTTTTAATAAAACCATACCAGTTTATATGGCTAAATGAACAGTTCGCAACCTTTCCTTCATAATCTCCTTCAATTATTGGAAGTTGTTCATGTTCTTCTGCTTCATCATATGTTTTAAAAGAATCATCTTTACATACGTCACAAATGTGTATTATTTTTGTAGTTACCATAAAAAACCTAAATCTAAATTAACTTATAAAATTAACTAAAATCAAAATATTTTTATATCTTCAAATAATTTAAATAACATGATAAAAGGATTATTATTTGATTTGGATGGAGTTGTTATTGATAGTGAATCTTATAATGATAAATCTTGTGCTGATTTACTTAAAGAGTTTAATGAAGAATATGATAGAGAGTTCTTAAAACCTAGAATGGTTGGAAAATCAGATATTGAGGGGATGAATTTATTAGTTTCTCATCATAATCTTCCTATTTCTGGAGAAGAGTTTGATATTAGAAGGAAGGAAAATAAAAGAAGATTTTATGAGTTGGAAATTCCTTATATGGTTGGCTTTGAAAAATTCTTTGAAAAGTTAAGAAAGCATTTTAATTGTCAAGTTGCAATTGTTACTGTGTGTAATAAAGAATATTTTGATTTAATAGATAAGAGATTAAAAATTAGTGAGAAATTTAATGGTAATATTTTTCGTTCTGAAATGGTTAAAAAACATAAGCCTGCTCCTGATGTTTATATTTATGCTGGAGAAAAATTAAATATTGATTGTAAAGATTGTTTGGTTTTTGAGGATTCTCCTTCTGGGATTGTTTCTGGGTTGAGAGCAGGAGCTAGGGTTGTTGTTTTGACAACTACTTTTTCAAAAGAAACTATAATGGATGTTGTTGGAGATGTTGTTAATTTTGATGATATTTTATTTATAGATGGGTTTGATGAGAATAGTTTAAAAGAAGTTTTGAGATTTAGTGAAGGATAGTTATCTTCTTCTATTTGATTTTAGTTGTAATATTATTAGTAGAATTTTTTACTTAAATAAGTTAAAATAAACATAAAAACCAAAAATAATACTGAATACACTATTGTAATGAAAACTATTATCCCTGCATTATCTGTAGAAAACATAACAGATATAATTGAAGATAAAACAAGCATAAGAGTTAAAAAAAACAAAGCCACATTAAAAATTTCCGTATCTTTGTGTTTTTCCAAGTCCATTGCTACATTAAATCCTTTTTCAGTAAGTTCTAATTTTATTGATTTATTTTTGACAGTTTTGTCAAATATTTTCTCCCATTCAAAAACTAACTTTTGGTCTTTGAGAAAAATAATACTCACACATAATTCATATCCTGATATTTTCAAATTCTTTGCCAAAGGATGTTTATTACTATTCCAAGGTTCTTTGTCAGATTCGCCATAGTAATTTGGTGCAGAATCATATAATTTCAAAAGAACTTTTTTCCAAGGTACATAAATATCTTTTCCAAAATTTTGAGAGTTTGTATTTTTCTTTTTCATTTTTATATTTTATTTATAATTATATTTATTTTCTTTTTCAGCAACTGCAAAGTTATCTTTAGTTTCTGTTGAATATAATTTTTCTTCTTTATTGTGCCATTGTTCTAATCTTTCTTTAAAATAATTTTGCAATTCTTTATCACAACAATAAATATAACATCCTTTTTGTCCTCTTGTCATTAGAGTTCTATAAGTATTCTTTATTATTTCATCAGCTAGTTTATTTGCTTTTTGTGGATTTTGTTTGAAGATTGTTTTTATTCCTTTTAGAGAATTATCTGTTTTTGCTCGCTCATTGAAATCAGAAATTATTTTTCCATTTTCGAATCTTAAATCTTTTCCAATTATAACTCCAACATAATCAAATTCTAATCCTTGAGATGTATGAATACATCCAATTTCATTTACTGAATTTTCATCTATTGCCCAAGTTCCTGTGTTTCCTAAATTCCAACTCATATGAAAATCATCAATATTTATATCAAACATATTTGAATTGTTTTTTCCTTCAGAAATCCAGTTCCAACAATAACCCGCAACCAACCTTGCTTTATTTTTCAATTTATTTTTTTCAAAAATTAATTCTTTTAATTTATTTGGAGAGTCAATAATTTTAAAATCATAATGTCCTTCAAAACCATCTGAATTTGCTGTTTTTCTAATTTCTAAAATATCATCTAACCAAGATAAATAACCATCTGAACCTGCACATCTAAATTGAGATTCAAGTTCATATGTGAATATTTCTGCTTTTGCTTGTTTTGCAAATTTAATAATTTCTTCTTTAGAACCAATATCATATAAATCAACTTTTTGATTCTCATCTATGAAAAATATACTACATTTTGAAGCATTAATTATTTCTTTAATTTGATTTTCTCCTAAATTTTTAAACATACCTGACTTTTCATTAAGTCTATGTGCTTCATCAACTAATAAAACTGAAAATTCATTAGATTTAGATTCAACATATGAACCAGAACCTCTAAATAAATGAAATATTTCTCTTCCTTTAAATCCTGCTTTTAATTTATGTGAATAAACATTTCTTGGTGCAGAATTCTTTGAAACATATTGGGACACTAATCCTTTTTCTATAAATTTAACTAAAAGATTTATTGCTAAAACAGATTTTCCTGTTCCAGGTCCTCCTTCGATTATAATTACTCTTTTTTTACAATCTTCATCAGATTTAAAACCAGTCAATAAACTATTTTCATAAATGACTTTTTGTGAATCGATCATAAAAAATTCTTCTTTTCCTTTTAACATACTTAATAAAACGTCTTGAAGTGCTTTTGCAGGCCTTAATTTCCCCGAATTTATTTCGTAAAGATTTTTCTTTTGATCTCCTTTCTTTATATGTTTTTGAATAAACTCTCTTAATTTTGACGCATCACCACTTAGGTACATTGGTGCATGAGTAGTATAATTTGAATAAAATTGATTAGAAATCTCTGACTCATATTCTTTTTTATAATTGTGTAAGTAAGCACATGGATGAAGAATTACTTCTCCTAGTTGCACACTTTCATTAAAATCATTAATTAAATTGTAATAACTCCAAATTTGATAGCAAGGATGAGTTGTTTCTCTCCAACCTTTATTAAGTATTGTTTCAACAACTCCGTCTTTTTCAGTTTTCTTTGCTTCTTCCCATTGTTTTAATTCCACAATTATTACTGAACCTTTATTTGTTTCATCATATCCTGAAATAATAAAATCAATTCTGTTGTTAGTTAATGGAATTCTAAATTCAATTGCAATTCCTGAATCATTTGGAATATTTTCTGTATTAATTACTTTATACATGTATTCCATAGAATTTTTCCATGCACGAATTTCAGAAGGATTTACTCCTCCAATTTTATTATTATAATGTTTTAGAATTTTATTTGCTATAGAATCATTAAATACATCTTGAATAAATTCTCCTTTTGTTGCTTCATAAACTAACATTTTCAATACTCATTATATTTTTTATTACATCCTTTTACTTTATCAACAGGATATTTTTTATTGTTTTTTTCCATTTTTTTATTTAATTCTGTTGTTAAATCAATATTGTATCTTTGTGCCAATCTTAACAGAAAATATAAAACATCTGCCATTTCTTCAGTTATTTCTTGTGATTTTTCTTTGTTTTGAAACATTTCATCTACTTGGTTGTTTGTTTTGAATCTGAAATGTTGTAATAGTTCTGAAGATTCTGTTACAATTCCTATTGCTAATTCTTTTGCATTGTGAAATTGATCCCAATCTCTTTTTTCGCAGAATTGTTTGACTTTTTCTTTAAGTTCATGAATATTTGTTTTGTGATCCATGAAAGGTTTAAATCTGAAGTTTTATTTAAATATATTGATTATTAATAAAAATTACAAATCTAAATATGATTCATCAATTTGATTAAATCTATTTTCTCTATGAAATTCTAAATATTTTTCAGAATTTTTATTCAACCTATATTTACGACCTTTTTTTAAATTTAATCTTTCCTGATTAAGGTTAGATATAAATGGTGAAATTAAAATTTCACCATCATTTTTAAACGAAATAAATCCTAAATCAAATAAAGCATGATAAGTTGGAGTCATTATAAGACCATTGTGAACATCATACTCTTCATCTTTTTCACATAATTTAAATGGTTTTATATGACATGCTTGTAATATTCTATCTTCAGCAACATCAGTAATAATACATGAAGGCATAATTTTTAATAATTCATTTCTAAATTTTACTTGATGCTTTCGACCCTTTCCTAATTTAACTATATCCTCTTTTGAAATTTCTTCTTCTAATTCAAAATCATTTATACTTTTATTTAAGTAGAATATTGGTTTTATATATATGTATCTTTCTCCATTAGATAGTTTTTCTAATTTTACAAATATCAATTTAGACACTTTGGGCAAACAAATATTCCTAAAATAATCATAGTTTTTTGAATTTATTTCATCATCAATATTTTTCAAAACTAAATAATATCTTTTTTGTGAATCATATGTTTTTTTAAAAGAAATTTTTAATTTATTTACCTCTAATAAATTTATTTTTTTTACTAATTCCGGATAAATCTTTGAAATGTCTTGTTCGTAATCTTGTATAGGATTTAAATATTCTTCTTTAGCTTCAGTTAAATAGGTTAATAGATCTTTTTTTAAAAAGAAAAAATATTTTATTTTATCATACTCAAAAAATTCATCAAGAGAATCTTCACTAGTATCTTTATTTTTCTTTGCAATATAAATTCTTTTTTCACCTTGACCTTTTTTTTGATTTTCTTTTTTTATTTTGTGTATGTAACCTAACTTTAATTTCAGGTTTTTTTCAACAGCACAATCAGGAACATTTATTTCCAATGAGTCTATCCTTTTAAGTTTTAATTTCATTTTTATTTTTCACCAAATATATTTGTTTTAATATGTGCATAAGAACATTAACAACTATACTATTGCCAGCTTGTTTGTACATTTGAGTATCACTAACAACTATTTTGAAATCATCAGTAAAACCCATAAGCCTCAAACATTCACGAGGAGTCAATTTTCTTATTTTTCTACCATATGTATAATAATTATCTATGCCTGCTCTATGCATTGAACCCATTGATGAAAGCAAAGGTCTAGCTATTTCTAAATCAGTTTCAGGTTTTTGATAAAAATTTTTTGTACCTGAAGATAAAACATATTTTTTCACGGCCTCGGAAAGAAAATATTTATCAGGAATTGGTTTTCCTTCAACATCTTCTACAAAATCACCATGCCAATTAAATTGTTGATTTGCTTTTTGACATAACATAATGTCTTGATTAATTTGAACTTTATATTTGTGATTTTTTCTACTTGTAACAAAATCAACACCTTTTTTACCTAAATAATATTTAGGATCTGCCTTGTCTAACAAAAAATCTTTAACTTTGTATTTTAATAAAATTGCTTTTGGAAATTCAAATTTAGTTTTTTTATTCTTAAACCCAATTAAATATAATCTTTCTCTATGTTGAGGAATACCATAATCTTTAGAATTTAAAACTTTGTAATATATTTTGTACCCTGTTTTTTCAAATTCAGTTATAATTATTTTCCATGTTTCGCCTTTGTTATGAGATAACAAACCCTTTACATTTTCAAAAATAAAAACTTTAGGTTTAACTTTTTTTACTATATTTATAAATTTAAAGATCAAATTACCTCTATCATCACTCAATCCTTTTCTAAATCCTACTGTTGAAAATGATTGACAAGGACTTCCTCCCATTATTAAATCAATTTTATTAACATATTTTGTAGTTTTTATGTTGTTAACATCATCTATCCAGTTACTCTCATCTAAATTATAATTTGCAAAATAACTTTTTTTCACAAAAGGATCAATATCTGATGCCAATTTAACTTCAAAATCAATATTTAATCTTTTTAAAGCTTGTTCTATTGCACCTATTCCTGAGAATAAACTCATTAATCTTATTTTAGACATAAGTATAAGTTAAAACTAAGTATTTATAAAAGTTGTGTAATGATGTCCAGTGTGTATTAAACAAACCACTTTATTTCTACATTATGTTCTAATTTATTATTCATACAGTTCACAATTCATTTAAATTTTTGTATTAATTATAACTCTATAATTTACAGGTGTTAAAGTCAAACCCCTATTTTCATAACTCAGGGGATTTTTTAATCTCCATATTTTTGGAAATTTAGATTTTGCGCTAAAAACAACATAAAAATAATAATTTTTTATTTTTTTTGCTTTATGATATTGATTAGAAGATATTAAAAAATTAGCATTTGAATTAATAGAATTACTTGTGCTTTTTACCTCTATATATTTCTCATCACCATTTTCTTCAAAAGATAAAATATCATAACCTAAAGAATCATCTTTTTTGGATAATAATATTACTTTTTCACTTAAATCTTTTCTACCTATAGAAATTAAATATTGTTTTTCTTTAGCATATACAATTTCTTCTCCGCGATTTCCCAATATTTTTTTATATTTTTCCTCATCATAGTCAAATGTTTTATTCAAAGGAATCATCACTTCTGTTTTTGGAAGTATATTTGAAGTATTTATATTTAAATCAACATATTCTGACTTTACAAATTTCATATCTGGATAATCTTCTTGTCTATCAAAATAAGGTTCTAATTCAGGAGTTACTTTTCCTTTTATAGGATGTCCAAAAATAGCATATAAAAAGTTAGAAAAATCATAAATATTCCATTTTGACATAACTGAATCTTCTTTTTTAAAACCAAGTAAAATTTCTCTAAGTTCAACTTCGTCAGTTTTAGAATTATATTCAATATCTAAATTTAATAAAAAATGCTCCAAATGTTCCTTTCCAAAAATATTCAAATAAGAATTTGGAAAATAAGTTGATAATAATTTTCCTTTGAACATTGGCGAGATTGGATTTTCGATAAGTTCTTGTAAATTTTTAGTTTCCCCCGCTTTCAATAAATCCACAATAGATTTTTTAATATTCACAAATACTTCATCAATTGAATCTCCAAATCTATGATTAATACGGTATTTCAATTCAGAATCACTTTTGGTTTGACCATAATAAATGCCAAATTTAACCGCAGTCGATCCATGAATATTTCCTAATTCTACCAATTCATTTTCTAACCAATAACAAAAAGAATTTTTTGATTCATTTTTTCCTTTTTGCAAACAATATTCTTCTTTTTTCAATAATTCAATTTTATCAATTGGAAATAATTTAATAAATTTATCTCTTTTTTTTGATAAGAGTTTATACTTTTTTTCTAATTCTTGTCTAGTTCCTTCCCATTTTGCTTGTTCATATCTCAATTTATTCTTATCTGCCATTTTTACTCTTCCTCCCATTTAGGGCAATAAAACTTATAACCACAAAACATGCACTTACCTTCATCTTCCACACATTCAAACTTTGTTTGATAACACTTCTCAATTTCTTTACAAGTTCTCAACAAAGTTTCTCTTACAGCATTAACATTAAATGGATGTGCTCTTCCAATATCATCTACAAAACAACCATTACCTGTATTCTTAAAAGAAACTGGTTTTTCACAATTAAGCATTTCTAAAGTTACCTTAGAAACATCCTTTCCTTTAGCCATTAAAGCTAAAGCATAAAATCCTAATTGAATCTCACGATGTAATTTATCGGGTTCTTTTCCTGTTTTGTAATCAATTATTTCTAATCCATCTGAATTTTCATCAATTCTATCTGCAAATCCAAAAAATTTATATCCTTCTAAATCCAAACTTAAAGGAACTTCAACAGAAGAATTTTTTATCTTATCTTTATTTCTTTCCCAAAATACATCAATCATTTTATTTACTCTATCTAAATCTTCGTTAACCCTTAATTTTTCTGCTTCGGAAATAAATTCTTCTTTAGAAACAAATCCTTTAGAAACACCATTTTCTAAAACTTGGTGAACAAAACTTCCAAATGAAGCAGCACTTTCCCCAAATGCTCCTCTTTCAGGCATATTTAACAATTTAGAAAGTTCAAATTTCTTTGGACATTCTAAAAATGCACTAATAGATGTTGGAGAAAATGTAAAATCTTTATCAAAAACAAGTAATGACGAATCCTTTTCAACCCTATCAATGTATTCTTTTAATTGATTCATATCAAATTCAAATTCACTAAGCAACGTTTTAAAGTCAACCACTTCTTTTTCTCTGCATGCAACATAATACATTAATCTTTCAAGAAGTGTCTTAAAATCTTCTGTATCTAAGTGTTCTATTAATTGTTTTTTCAAATCTTTCTTATATATTTCAAATGAAGATGTTGGAGATAAAATAAAACTTTTTTCTTCATCATCCATTACAAAATTAACATTTTCATTTTTAGAAAATTCAATTTCTTCTAAAAATATTGAAGGTAATGCTGAATCCTCTTCATTATTATAACTTCTTGCATAAGTCATAAATAATTCTTTAGAAGCTCTAGTCATTGCTACATAACATAATCGTCTTTCTTCAACTTCTAAAGATAGAGCATCTTCATTTTTAATTTTTTCTTCTATTTCTTTTTCACTTAATCCTTGACTAATCCATTCATTAACTAAATCTTTTAAATGTGGACGTAAGTGTCTTGGAATGAGTGGTTCATTTGATGTTCTATCTAATGGAAATCTTTTTTCAGCTAAATTTGATATTATCACAACTTCTGCTTCAAGTCCTTTTGAAGCATGTATTGTCATCATTTTAACTGCATCAACTTTTACAATTTTTGAAGAATCTACATTTACTCCTAATTTATCTATTATTTCAAGATATTCTATAAATTTATCTAAACCTTTTTCATGTAATTTGTAAAAATTTTCTGCTAAAGAATAAAACTTTTTTAAGTTCATTAAACATTCTACATTATATGCAGTTCTTTCGTATGTGAAAGCTCTATTAAGTCCTGATATTTCAAAAATATCTAATATTAATTCTGGAAGTGGTTTATTTGAAACTTTTAATGTTTTATGTAAAGAATCAATAATTCTTGAAACTATTTTTTTCGCATTTGAAGAAATATCTATATCTAAAGTTTCTAATAATAATTCATCAATTGATTTTCCTTCGTTATCTCTTGATTTTTTTAATTTTCGTCCAATTTTTAATGAGTCAATTGGAGATAATGTATTTTGGTAATGGAAGAAATCCCACCATGCTTGCTCTCCTGTACCAGTACGAGTATACAAATTATTTAATACAGATAAATAGGCAATTGCTGTTTTTATTTCTCTTCTTTGAAGCATGTTTGTTCTTCCTGAGGTTATTACTGGAATATTTTTCATTTCAAGTGCTTGTTTTATTATTTCACTTTGTTTATGAGTTCTATAAAGAACATAAATTTCTTTCATAGAAACTCCTTGTTTTATTTTTTCGTCAACAACATCTGCAATATATCTTGCTTCTTCATCCATGTTTTTTAAAGAAACTATATTTACTTTATCTCCGTCAATGTCATCTGCATTTTTAATAAATAAACAATCTTCAGGATTTTCATAATTATTTTGAATAAGTTTATGAGAAACTTTCGAAATATTGTTTGTATTTCTATATGTTAAATCTAATTTTATAATATCATCATCAGTTACATTAAAATGTTTAATAAAGTCATTGAATGAATCTTTATATGAACCTCTAAAGCCATAAATTGATTGATTCATATCACCAACAACAGTTATATTTTTATGCATTGCAATATATTCAATTAACTCAAATTGTAATTTGTTTGTATCTTGAAATTCATCTACAAAAACATATTTAAATTTGTCAACATATTCATCACTTCCAAACATTCTAAATAATTTTAAAACATAATAGTTTAAATCTGCAAAATCAAGGTAATTTCTTTCTTTTTTAAATTGAATATAATTATCATAGGATTTTAGGTAATCATCAAATTTCTTCCATTCATTAAACTTTTTAATAAAATTAACATATTCTTTTTTTAATTGACTTTTCTCTTGAGAAGGAATATCTTTTAGATGTAATGTTTGAAGATTGAAATAAATTTCATCGTATTTATTTACATCATCAATTTCAGAAAATAATTTATCTCTATGTTTCTTTACTTCTTCAAACTCAATTTCTAAATCAATTGTTGAAGAAATTGTTTTAACGTATCTACTTGCCCAATAAGGTTCAACTTTGTAATATTTATGTAAGAATATTTTTGCATCATCTTCAAGCAAAATTTCAAAACCTGCATCTATTCCTATTTTATGTCCATGTTCTCTTAAAATATCTCCACAAAATGAATGAAATGTTTTTACTGTAACATTTTCAAATGAATTTAAATCTTCAGATATTTTTTTTCTTAATGAGTTTGTTGCTTCATTTGAAAAAGTTAAACATAATATATCAGCTGGTTTGTATAAATTTATATCTACCATGTGTTTTATTTTTTGACGAATAGTATGTGATTTACCTGTTCCAGCACCTGCTAAAATAACACAAGGTCCTTCTGTTTTTAAAATTGCTTTTTCTTGAGCTTTATTTATTTTCATTTTTCATTTTCTCCTTCAAAATTATTTCCAATTCTTCCTTACTCTTTTCGTTACGAATATTATAAACATCAAAAATATCTAAATTAACAATCTTCAACGACAAATACTCTTTAGGAAATCTTTTAGCAATTTCACCAATTTGAAAATCTTCAAAAACATAAACCACATCAGCCCATTCTAAATCTTTTGAAGTAACTTCATTACGAAACAAACCCTTACTTCTTCCACCAAATAATTTTTCAGCTAAAACACTTCGATTTAAATTTTGATTACAAACAAATAATTTATTCATGGAAGTACCCTCATCATTTTTAAAATTAACAAAACTGCTGAAGTAATCATTAAAATAAATGTAAATTCAGTTAACTCAATATAGTCTCCCCATATATTTTTCTCAGAAATACCCCAATGTAAAAATCTAAAAACACATACACCTATTAAAGTCCAAACAAATATATTTAATTTATAGTCCCATATACCAAAACTAACAAAAGCATTTACAAATAACATTGTTGATGCCCAAGTAAATATAATCCAAGTTATTATTGGTATTTTATTCATTATATCCACCCAAATAAAACCATAAATTTAACAACAATAATAAATATACCTATTAGTCCTACTATAATTCCAAAAATAGCTATTCTATCCCAAACATCTTTTTTTAGAATCCAATAATTCTTTTTCAATTCTTTATTAATATCTTCAACACTAATCCATTGTGGTTTGAAATTAGCCAAATCCTTTTCAGCTAAATTTAATTTAATCTTATCTGATTTTGTTAATTTCTTTTTTGCTTTTAATTTTTTTATTAGTTCAATATAATCTTTTTTTCTAAATGTGATTCCGTGGTTGTCATCATAAGCATTTTTTAACAAATTTTCATATAAACTCATCCTAATTTAACCTTTTGAATTTTTTGATAATCCTCTAACTCAATAAAAGAATTTGTATAAATTTCAATTTCCTCTCCATTATCATAGCATTTGAAATGATGTGAACTTCCACCTGAATAAATCTTACAATCCAATACAACATCCAATTCTATAAAATAATATTGTTCTGTTTTTTGTTCTCCCATACCTGTAAATATAAAAATAGGTACGAAAATAACCATCAAAATAATTAGAGCAGTTCCAAAATACATTGGCAAGTTTTCCCTAGTTTCTTTTTTCATCATAACCTCGCAATCTTTCCAGCATCTGTTAACACAAATCCTTCATCTTCAGTTTGTAATTTCTCAACTAATCCTCTATCAATTAATTCTCCAATTGCTCTATAAACCATAGCAGTGGATAGTCCAGTTGCATCTGCGATTGCTTTATGTGAAGCAATGTTATTTGATTTTATAGCAATTAAAATTTTATCTTGAGAATCAGTTAACTTCATAGAAAGCAACGGTAAATATATTACAGAACCTTTTATATTACCATCCGGATAATATGCAATTTTTTTAACTAAATCACTTCTTGCATATGCACCATATAAAACACCTATACTTTGTGTCTTTCTACCAGATGTAATATTTATCACAATTTGTGAACCTGCACAAACTTTATCTATAGTTTCTACAACTTTAGAAGCAATTCCTACAATATCATATTGAGGAATATTTACTGTTGAAACTTTTATAACTCTTCCAAGAGATTTTTTAATTAAATCTAAAGACTCAGAAATTGTTTTGTCAGGTTCATCTGTAATTAATAGTATTAATTCATCTGGACTTAGTTTAGTACAAGCCAAGATAACTGGATCTGGATTAAATAGTGTTGAAATTAGTATTTTACTCATTTTTTCTCCCCC
>JBFXLI010000001.1:15484-103041 GCA_050187915.1 Candidatus Woesearchaeota archaeon | reverse complement strand
GCAGGAAAATTAGGAAGACGTTTAGCAATAGAATGTAAAGTTACAGCAGAAACAAGAAAATACTTTCCTAAAGATGAAATACAACAATTAATTTATTTTGCACAACATTTTGGAGCAGAACCTTTTGTAGCCGTTAAATTTCCACAAACAAAATGGCACTTTTTCTCTATTGAAGATTTAAAAGAAACAAATAATGGTTATTCTATAAAACAAGAAGATTGTGAATTAAAAGGAATATTAATTGAAAATTTAGTAAATTAAAAAAATAAATTAAAAGAAGTTTATTCTTCTTCGCCTTTGTAAGCTGGAATTGCTGTTTTTGAAATTATCATAATGTCTCCAATTGATTTAACTAATTGATGAGGTACAATAACTCCTTTTGCACTTCCTAAAACTTTATTTAAGAATGAGTTTTTAGTTGCTCTAACTTTCCAACCAAATATTTTTGTATTGGTTAAGATGCTTTCTTCAACATCTCCAAAATACTCGCCTGAGTCAGTAAAAACACGCATATCGTAAGTTTCGCTGATTTTCTTCATTTTTAACATAATTTAATCACCCTATGATTGTTATGATTTAAATACACTTGGTTTCATTTAAATAGTTTTCGTTATTTGATATATTTTTACAGGTTTTATTTAAATTTTTATCGATACATTTAAATACTATTTAAAGGAAATAATATTTACATTTATAAGAATATTATAAAGAGGTGTAATTTTATGGCAGTTGATACAGTTATTTTGGGTATTATAATAGGTACTCTTGCGGCAATAGTTTATAGTTTAAGAGTTTTAATTCTTTTAGAAAGAAGAATTGCTAGAATGGATTTGAATATAGAAGCTTTAATTCAAGGTATTTTAAAAGAAGAATTCAGAATTGAAAAAGAAGAACAAGCTATTGAGAAAAAACTTGGAATAAAAACTACAAGTGCAAGAAAAAAACCTGTAGCTAAATCCACTAAAAAGAAAGCTCCAAAAAAAGCTAAAAAGAAAGCTCCAAAAAAAGCTAAAAAATAATTTCTTTTAATTTTATTTTATTTTAAAATTCTTAGTAACATATAAATATAGATTGGTTTTTTTTAATTACATGAATGAAAAATTTAGTCATTATATCGTATTATCAATAATAGTGCTATTTTTAATTTTAAAAATATCATTTATGATTAATGTAGATTATCCTTCTTATTCTTCTTATTATGGTTTAAGATATGTTAATTATGTTCAAGATAATTACGTTCCTATGATTTTTGATAATCTTAGTTATCAAGGAAGATTAATTGTAAATAATATTCCTTTTTATATGATTCTTTCCATTTTAACATTGATAATTCCCACTTTATTTTTTTTCAAATTTATAAATATGTTTTTAGGCGCACTTTTAATTTATTTAATCTATAAATTATTAATAAAATTTAATTTTAATCCAGTAATAGCATTATTGATAACAATAATTTCTTGTTTAGTACCTTTAATATTTTCTTCATTTCTTAACTCATTTTCTTTATTTTCTTTTTTTGCAATTATTTGTTTACTTTTAATTTATTATTTTCCTAATGTAGAACAAAATAAAGATTTAATAAAATTTATAATTTTATTTGTATTAGCAACAATAATATCTCCTTATTCTTTAATATTAGTATTTGGTTTTATTTTTTATTTTATACTTTTGAAATTACTTTCATTACCTATTAAGAAAAATATATCTGAATTAATTTTGTTTTTTTCTTTGTTTTCTTTTTGGTACCATTTAATATTTTATAAAAATTCTTTGATGAAATATGGATTTTCAATAATTTGGCAAAATATTCCTGAAGGTTTAATTAATTTATCTTATATTAAAATAACTCCTTTAGTTATAATAATAGGATTAGGATTCATTCCTTTAATTTTAGGATTATTAGGTTTATATTCAACGTTATTTATAAAACCAAAGAAAAATATGTTAATTGTAGCTTCTTTTACAATAATTTTTACAATAATCTCAATTTTAGGAATAATTCCTTTTTATAATGCATTAATTATTTTAACTATATTTTCCTTAATTTTATCTGCAAATGGTTTAGAATATTTATTTACATATTTAGATAATACTCTATTGCAAAGATTCAAACTTCCTTTAATAATATTTATTTTAGTTTTTTCTATATTTAATTTCATGCCTGTATTATATGATTCAAGTTTTACAATAAACTCTCCAAATCAAGATGAAATTAATACAATGAATTTTTTAAAAGAAAATACACCTCTTGAGTCTACTATTTTAGGTGATGTTGTTGAAGGACATTTAATAAATTTTCAAGCAAATAGAAAAAATTTTTATGATGAAAACTTTTTTTTAATGCAATCAGCTAATCAAAGATATCAAGACGCAAGAATTGTGTTTCTCTCTAAATCCAGAGCAAATATTTTAGAACAATTAAATTATTATAATATCGATTATATTTATTTTTCAAAATTAACTAAATTAAGATATCCCAATGTAAATTTTTTAATACAAAATGATGAATGTTTTGAAAAAATATTTTTTACAAACACTACAGAGGTTTATAAAAGAAAATGTTAAATTTAAAATCAAAAAAAATATTTTTGTCATTAATTATAATTTTATCTTTATTAATTGTTAATTTAACATTCTTATTTAGGTTTATATCTAATAATCCTCTTAACATAACTAAAGATTATTATGGTTATGAAGCTACAAATCAATCAATCAATTTATTTAAAATAATTTTTTCAAATTTTTTGTTTAAAATACCTTTTTTTGATTTAATAATACCTTCAATTTTTCTAATTTTATCTTTAATTTTATTTTCTAAAATTTTGTTAATTATTACTAAAGATGAGTATGAATATTATTTTTCATTAATTTTATTATCCACCTTACCTATGTTTATTTTAATTCATACAGGACTTACAAAAATGTCTTTTTTACTATTGCTTGTTTTATTTATTTTTTATAATTATTTAAAAGAAAATAATATAACTTTTTTTTCATTAATTATGTTAACTACATTATTTTTTCCAATTATAACCTTATTTTTAATATTTCCTTTATTAATATTTAAGCCTAAAAATAAAGAACTATTTTTAGGTTCTTCAATTTCATATATTGTACCTATTTTTGTAATTTTAATATTAAATTTATCTTCAGATATTGCTATTTTTAATACTATAAATTCCTTATCATTATTTTCTTTCTTTGGTTCGAGTTCAGGTTATTCTTTGATAATTTTAATATTTGGTTTTTTAGGACTTTATGATTCTTCCTTTTTGAAAGATTATAAATTTCAATGCATATTAATATTTTTATATTTTATAATATCTTTATTTAATGAGTATTTAAGAATAATAGTTGCTTTAGTTTTTGTTTTTTTATCAGCTAAATATTTGAAAAAAATTATATTTGAAAAATGGGATTTAGATATATTAAAATATTTAACTATAATTTTAATTTGTTGTATAATATTCTTTTCAATATCAACAACAATTCAAGATAATTTAATCAAATATCCAAATCAAAATCAAGTTGAAGCATTGACATTCTTAAAAGATATAAAAGACGGTTTAAACCAAAATTATATTTTAACAAATCAAAAGTATGATTTTTTTATTGAATATTATTCAGATTTAAAACCATTTAACAATCAAAATAGTGATAATCAAAAAATTGCTAATTCAATATTTTATTCTAGAAAATATATTGAAATAAAAGATTTAATGATTCAAAATAAAATTTCATACATTTTAATAGATGAAAAAATGAAAAGTGGTGAAATTTGGCCCAACGATCAAGAAGATTTATTATTTGTTATAAAATATAATAATAATTTTCAAAAAATATATGATAAAAACAATATTCAAATATATTTCTTTGAAGTTTTAAACTAAAGTTTTAAATACTTTAAATTTCAAAAAAATCCTATGTTTTCAATAATATTACCAACATATAATGAAAGAGAATCCATTTTAACTACTATTAAAAATATTAAAAAAGCAATAAAATCAAAAGAAAAGTATGAAATAATTGTAGTTGATGATGATTCTCCAGATAAAACATGGGAATTAGTGGATAAAACATTTAAAAATAATGATTTAATTTATTGTATAAGAAGAAAAAATAAAAAAGGTTTATCTTCAGCAATAATAGATGGTTTCATTAAGGCTAAAGGAGAATATGTGTTTGTTACAGATGCAGATGGACAACATGATGAAACAAAGTTTGATTTAATGTTTGAAAAAATAAAAACTAATGATTTAGTAATAGGAACAAGATTTAGAAAAGGGGGTTCTGTTGCAGGTTGGTCAAAATATAGAATTTTTGTAAGTAGATTTGCAGCAATGCTAGCAAGGCCATTTTTATCTAAACAAATAACTGATCCCATGTCTGGTTTTTTTGGAATAAAAAAATCTGTTTTTATGAAATATAAGTCTAAATTAGATGGAAGAGGTTATAAAATATTATTAGATATTTTATTCCAAAATAAAAATTTTAAAACAGCAGAAGTAGCTTATCATTTCAAAACAAGACAAGCAGGTGAAAGTAAATTAAGTACTAAAGTAATTATAGATTATCTTTTAATGTTGTTTAAACACGCTATAAAAACAAATTTACACTTTATTCCATTTGCAATCGTAGGTGTTTCTGGAATATTTGTTAATTTATTTATATTATATTTAGGAACTTTAGCTAATTTATTTCCTGAGTTAGCATCTTTCTTAGGTGTTGCAGTCTCAATTCAAACAAATTTTTTATTAAATAACATTTGGACTTGGAGTCATGTAAAGAAAAAATATTCTTTTATTTCAAGATTATTTAAATTTAATATAACTTCAATAGTGGCTTTAATTATTACAGTTAGTGTATTTTCTTTATTGACTAGATTATTTATGATAAACCCATTAATATCTCAAGTAATAGGTATAGCTTTATCTTTTCCAATAAATTACTTCATTAACGATAGGTGGACATTTAATGAAAAATAATTTTTTAAAGAAATATTGGATTTTTATTTTATTATTTTTAATCACAACATTTTATTTACAATTTATTTTTTCAGGAAGTCTACTTTTATGGGATGAACCTGTTTATTTAGGAAACGCAAGAAGTCATATAACAACATCTAATTTTACTGAAGATTTTAGATTTCCATTGTTAGAATATTTTATTGCATTTATTTGGTTATTATTTGGAGAATCAATCATATCAGCTCAAATTTTAATGATATTATTTTCATTATTAACTATTTATGTATTTTATTTAATTTCAAAACAATTCTTCAAAGAAGACATATATGTTTTTTTATCCACATTCTTATTTGCATTTTCATCAACATTGTTATTTTGGAGTTATAGAGTATACACAGATATTCCTTCCCTTTGTTTTATGTTATTAGCAATATTGTTCTTTTTAAAATTCTTGAAAGAAAGAAAAGAATATCAACTATTTTTATCAGGAATTTTTACATCTTTATCTTTTTTAATGAGATTTTCAGCTGTATTGTTTTCATTTATAATAATTTCATATTTAGGAATCATGTTAATAAAGCAATTCTTGAAAAATAAAAATTTATTTTATTTTAAAAGTATGATTTTTTATGCATTAGGTAATTTATTGATTTTAACTCCTTGGATGTTATATAATTATCTAAAATATAAAAATCCTTTATGGGATTTAATGACTCAAAGTTCAGTAATTGCTGAATATACCACATGGCAATCTCCACTTTTATTTCTAAAAGATATTTATTTAGAATTAGGATTGTCATTGTTATTAATTTTGTTTTATTTACTTTATTTTTTAGATAAAAATCAAAAGAAAGAATTTAAAGATTATTTCTTATTAATTTTAATAGTTTTAACACTATGTTTCCATTTATTTTACATAAGATTGAAACTAACAAGATATGTTTTAATGATATCTCCATTTTTATTTTTAGCGCTAGTAATTGGATTAAAATATTTGTTTTCAAAAATAAATTTCAAATTTATAAAAATTATTTTAGTGACTTTAATTATATTTAATTCACTTTTAATTGCAAACGATAAAATTTATAGTATGAACGAACAAATAAATTGTGAAAAAGATGGGGCATTTTATAATTCAATAGATTATGCCATGAAAAATATTCCTGAAGACAAAACAATTGTTTCTAATTCTTGGCCATGGTATGGGTATTATGGTAATCATAAAGTATTCAGTTTTTGGAACGATAATTTAACAATGTTTATTGAAAAATATAATACATCTTCATTTATTTATGTACAAAATGGTGGTTTAGAGATAAATCAAAAAATATTGGATGATTATGATGCAATTTACTTAGAAAAAACATTCAAAGATGATTGTAATCAACAAGTTTTCATTTATTCTATTAAATAAGTTTTAGTATATGCTTCATTTATAAATGAATTTCATAATTTTTATTAAGGGTAGATAGTTTTATTAATAAATAGAAAAATGCTTTTTTAGGTTAAAATGGTTGCTTTTGGAGACATGTTAATATATGTGCTGACTTTTTTTGGAATTTATACTTCTGTATATTTTCTTTTAATAATGTTTGAATCTAGAAATAATCTAAAAAGAGGACTAACAAATACCTATCCAACTGTATCTATAATAGTGCCTTGTTTTAACGAAAAAGATACAGTAATAAAAACATTAAAATCATTATTAAATCTTGATTATGATAAAGATAAATTAGAAATAGTTGTAGTTGATGATGGAAGTACAGATAATACATATGAAATAACTAAAAAGTTTATTGAAACTTTAAATAATAGAAATATCAAAATTTATAGAAAAGAAAATGGTGGAAAGTATACTGCTTTAAATTATGCTTTAGAAAGAATAAATTCAGAATATTTTGGAGCTTTAGATGCAGATAGCTTTGTAGATAAATACGCTTTAAGAAGAATAATTCCTTTTTTCTATTCAAAAAAAGTAGCATCCGTAACGCCTTCTATGAAAGTCTATAAACCTAAAACATTTCTTCAAAGAATACAAGAAATCGAGTTTATGATGGGAATATTTTTAAGAAAAGTATTTGCAGAACTTGGAAGTATTCATGTTACACCAGGACCATTCAGCATATATAGAACTGAGTTTGTTAAATCAACTGGTTATTATAGAAAAGCACACCATACAGAAGATATAGAAATGGCTTTAAGAATACAACAAAAAAACTTAATAATTGAAAATTCAGTTGATGCATATATATATACAATGGGATTAGATTCATTTAATAGTTTATTAAAACAAAGAGTAAGATGGTATTCAGGTTTTATAAAAAATGTATATGATTATAAAGATTTATTTTCACATAAACATGGAAATTTAGGTTTATTTATTTTACCTTCATCATTTATCTCAGTTTTATTTGTTATAGTTTCTTTGTTTTATGTTTTGATTAAAAAATTATTAGACTTATTAAAATATTACAAAGATTTATCTTCAATAAATTTTGATATATTTAATTTAGATTGGTTTCATTTAGATGTATTTTTTTTAAATACAAATTCAATAGCAGCAATATCCATAATATCATTATTGATTGGTTTATTAATATTATATTTATCAAAAAAAGTTTCAGGTGAAAAAAAATCAATAGCTTTATCATATATATTTTACATGATAGTTTATTGGTTTTTATTTGGTTTTTGGTGGATTTTATCAATATTAAGATTAGCTAATAAGAAAGAAGTAAAGTGGGGACACAAATCAAATAAATTATAAATAAAAACGTAAGGTGATAATATGCATAGAAAAAAATTTTCAATACAAAAATCATTGTTGGTTTTATTTTTTACACTATTGATATTCTTTTCCGGAATTTATATTGGAAAAATAGGAGATCAAGCAAAAATAGAAAATTTAAATGAATTATATGATGATTTAAGATTAGAAACATTAGGAACAGAAATTGAATTTGAATTAATTGAAAGTTCAATTTGTGAAAGTGATGATTTTTCAGTAATTTCAGAAAGATTAAATGATTTAGCTGTAAAGTTAGATTATATGGAAAATAATTTAGGATTTAATGATGAAAGAGTAATTAGATTAAAAAAATATTATTTCACATTAGAAATGAAACATTGGTTATTGGCGAACAAACAAATTGAACAATGTAATTTAGAACCTAATATAGATAATTCAGTAATATTATATTTTTATTCAAATAGTAAAGAATGTGTAGATTGTTCAAAACAAGGAACAGTATTATCTTATATGAAAAGAAATTATCCTCATATAAAGATATATTCTTTTGATGTAGATTTAGAATTATCTGCACTAGATGCATTGAAAAAAGTATATGGTGTACAAGATTATACACCTTCATTAGTTATAAATGAAGAATATTATGAAGGATATTTAGATGCATTAACACTAAAAAAATTCATAGAAAATCAAAATAAAACTGAATAAATTATTTTTTATTTTTTTTCATCGCTTTTTCTAATAAATCACCTATGGTAAGTTCAGAATTAGAATTTTCTTTATTGTGTTCATAAGCTTTATTTTCTATTTTTTCAATTAATTTTATATTAAAGAACTTTTCAAGTTTTTTTATAGTTACTAATCTAGGTGTTATACTTCCAGATTCAATTTGATGTATTAAAGATTCTTTTTCATTTATTTTTTTTGCAACATCTTCTTGTTTTAAGTTAAGTTTTTCTCGTGAATTTTTAATGAGTGTTGAATAATTTGATACTAAAACTTCTTCTATTTCAGATTCCATTTTTTTAAAATAAGATTTTGATTTAAAATTAGTTTCATTTATTTTTTCTCCATATTTTGAACATGAAGTACATACATTCATTATTGTTCCTTCTAATTTAACTTTAATTAATCTGTCATCTTTTCCACACATATCACAGCTAGCCATTTTAAAACCTCATTTTTCAAATATCATAAAATAATAAATTTGTTCTCCTCTTTTTAATTCTAAAATATTTTTATTTTTAAATTTATGTTTTTTTGCTTGTAAAATTATTTCTTCAGTTCTATTAGTTAGTATAGCTAAAATACCCTTATTTTTTAAAACAAATTTAGCTTGATAAAATAATTCATCCATTAATTTTTCTATTTCCTTTAAATTATCTAATTTTTTATTAAATTTTGGAGGATCTGTTATAATAAAATCTATTGAATTTTCATCTAATTTTGTTTCCAACCAATCAATAGTAAGTTTAGAACTATTTATGTTTTTATCAATACCTGCAAGTTTAGAATTTTTTTGTATTCCAAGAAGATGTTTAATTAAACCATCATAAGCATAAATATCTAATTGTTTTTCAAATTTAAATTTTTTTTCAATTTCTTCTTGCGTTAAAAATTCATTTTTTATAAAATCCAACTTAAATCCATTAAATTTATTTTCAAATTTAAATGTTGAAATTTGACTTTGAAATAACGCAGCTTCAATAGGAATAGTTCCAGTACCAGCAAATGCATCCACAATAGATGAAGTTTTTTTAATATTACAAACTCTTAATAAATGATAAGCAAAAGCACCATTCAATGAATCTGTTTGATTAGTTATTTTATAAGGACGTTTACTCATATCAAAACCAACAACATCAATACCCACAAAAAAATGATTTGTTGCCACTACATAAAAAGTCATATCAGGATTAGTTAAGTTAACTTTTAATTTAGTTATATTATTTATTTTGTCACCAATAATTTTGTTAAGTTCATTAGATGTTATATCAATATTTTCTGCTCTTTCACTTCTAACTTCAAACGAATTAATATTTTTTAAATAAGATTTTTCAATAGAATCTATTTTTTCTAATTGTTTTTTTAATTCTTGTATTTCAAAATCAATCAAAGAAACACAAATTCTTTCAGAACTTTGTAAATGATAACATAATTTTGTAATTTCTTGTTTACTAACGTCTTTCACAAAACACACATTTTCATAAATTTTTGATGGTTTTTTAATTAATTCTTTGACTTCTAAAGCACAAGTTTCAGGATATTTGGTTGCTATGAATATTTCCATTTTTATATAGTATTTTTCATTCTCTTATATTAATTATGTTTTTTATTGTAATAATGCCTCAGATAACTCTCTTTTCATCATAAATCAGACGGGAATAACCTCATCACTGGCAATATTGGGAAAATAGTTACATTTATAAACTCTTATTTCTCAATCTCTTGTAGAGGTTGAGGTAGTTTGTTTGACGTAATAACAATAGGTAGTGCGACAGTTGATGCTTTTGCCTATACTGAAACTTCTGAATTAATAAAAATACAAGATTCTAACTCAGAACAAGAATTTTTAGCATATAAAGTTGGAGATAAAGTTATAATAAATGAACTCGATTTTATGATAGGCGGCGGTGGAACCAATACAGCAGTTTCTTTTTCAAGACTTGGATTTAAAACAGCCTATTTAGGAAAATTAGGTGCAGATGAAAATGGAACCAAAATTTTAAATTTATTAAATAAAGAAAATATTCAATTTATTGGAGCTCGTGAAGGACAAACAGGATATTCTATAATTTTAGATTCATTTCAAAAAGACAGAACTATTTTAACATATAAAGGCGTAAATAATGAATTAAGAGAAGCAGATGTTTTATTATCAAATCTACAAACAAAATGGCTTTACGCTTCTTCAATGATAGGAAAAAGTTTCGAAACATTAAAATCAATAATTAAAGTTGTAAAAAAAACAGGAGCAAAAATCGCATTCAATCCATCAAGTTATCAAGCAAAAAGAGGATTATCTGAATTAGGAGAAATATTAACAAATGTTGATGTTTTAATTTTAAATAAAGATGAAGCACAATTATTAATTAACGACAAAGAAGATAATACCATTAATTTAATAAGAAAATTATCCAAATTAGGACCAGAATATATAGTTATAACAGATGGAAAAAATGGAGTTGTTGCAACACATGAAGGAAAAATTTATTCTGCAACACCAAGTCAAAACATCAAAGTTGTTGAATGTACAGGAGCAGGAGATGCATTTGCAAGTGGTTTTGTTGCAGGATTAATACTTGAAAAAGATATTTCATACTCATTAAAATTAGGAATGATACAATCTGAAAATGTTATTGTTAAACTTGGAGCAAAATCTGATTTAATTTTCAAACAAGATATAGAAAATAAAATGAATGAATTCAAAGGAGAAATTAAATTAATAGATACACATGATTTTAATTCTTATAAAGCTCCAGAAGGAAAAGAATTTATATTATCTAATGGAGAGAAATTATATTCCATACAAGATTTAGCTTTAAAACTTAAATTTATGCCAGATGAAGTTTTTAATTTTCATAATTCCGGAAATCATTTTATTGATTGGCTAAATAATGTTTTCAATTTAGAAAAACATACAAATAAACTACAAAATATAAAATCTAAATTTGAAATGTCAGATATAATTTTAGATTGCTTAAAAAATCAAGAGTGTGATACAAATGAAAATTAACGTTTCAAAACTAATGAAAAAAAATCGTTCATTATTTTTAGCTTGTGATCAAGGCTTAGAACATGGACCAAAAGACTTCAATTTAAAAAATATAGATCCTACATATATACTTGACATAGCTTTAGAAGGAAATTATAATGGTGTTATTTTACAACATGGTTTAGCAGAAAAATATTATCACGAACACTATAAAGATGTTCCTTTAATAGTTAAGTTAAATGGAAAAACTGCTTTACCTCATATCGAACCAATATCAAAACAACTTTGTTCAGTAGATAGAGCTATTAAATTAGGTGCTTCAGCAGTAGGCTATACTTTATTTCCAGGAAGCGAGTTTGAACCAGAACAATTTGAAAACTTTGGAAAAGTTGTAGAACAAGCACATGACGCAGGACTTCCAGTAATTGCTTGGATGTATCCAAGAGGAAAAGCTATACCTAACGATGAAGATACAAATACTATCGCCCATGCTGCAAGAATAGGATTAGAACTTGGTGCAGATTTTCTTAAATTAAAATACAATCATGATGTAGAAGGATATAAATGGGTTGTGAAAAATGCTGGACGTGCAAGAGTTTTAACTGCAGGTGGAACAAAAGAAACACCTGAACACTTTTTACGTAAAACTTATGAAATACTTCAAACAGGAGCAACAGGTTTAGCAATAGGAAGAAACATTTGGCAATCAAAGCAACCATTTTCATTAACACATGCTTTAAGAGAAATAATTTTCAACAACAAAAAAGTTGAAGATGTGTTGCATTACTTAAATGAAAAGTAATAGTTACCTTTTTATTTTAATCTTATATTCTTTTTTATATGTTTGAAATAACTCATAAAGATGGTACAGCACGAGTCGGTATTCTTGAAACAGAACACGGTAAAGTAGAAACTCCTTTCTTCATGCCTGTAGCTTCAAGAGGAACAGTTAAATCCTTGGATTCAAAAGAAATAACAGATTTAAACTTTCAAAGTATAATTTCAAATTCTTTCATTTTATCATTGTATCCTGGAATTGATGTAGTAGAAAAATTAGGAGGAATTCACAAATTTATGAATTTCAAAAAAACAATTTTCACAGACTCAGGCGGATTTCAAGTATTAAGTAAAGACTTTCTTTTAAAAAAATCAGATGAAGGAGTTTTATTTAAAGACAAAACAGGAAAGAAAAGTTTTTACACACCAGAATTAGCAATACAAAATCAATTTAAATTAAATTCAGATGTGGCAATGACATTTGATGATGTAGCTCATTACGGCTTAAATGGAAAAGATTATGTTGACGCAATAAAAAGAACACATCTTTGGGCGAAACGCTGTCTTACAGAACACAGCAAACTAAAAAAAGAATATGGAAGTAATCAACTTCTTTTTGGAATTTCTCAAGGTGGAACTAAAGCAGAATACAGAAGATTCTCAACAACAAAAATAAACAGAATGGAATTTGATGGGTATGCTCTTGGGGGTTTAGTTGTTGGAGAAAAAAGAGCAGAATTATTTGACACAATTAAAGAAGCAGTAAAATGTTTTGATGAACACAAAATAAAATATCTTATGGGACTTGGTTCTCCTCCAGACATAGTTTGGGCAGTAGGACTAGGAGTTGATTGTTTTGATTCAATATATCCAACGTCAAATGCTAGACACGGTTCATTAATAACAAAAAAAGGAAGAATAGATATTTTAAAGAAAAAATATAAAGAAGATGAAAATCCAATCGATGAAAAATGCAAATGCGAAGTTTGTAAAAATTATTCTCGGGCGTATGTACATCATTTATTTAAAAATCATGAATTAACAGCATTTAAATTAGCCACAATACACAATCTTTATTTTATGAATAAATTAGTTGAAGATTTAAGAAAAGCAATTAAAAAAGGAAATTATTCTGAATTTGCGGAAGACTTTTTAAAAGAATATTTTTCTGGTACTGAAAAAAAAGAATTTTCTTCTAATATTCAACAAAAATATCTTGAAAAAGAAATAAAAGAAGGAGCAAGATTTTTGCTTGATTGGAAAAGATAAATTTATATATATAACTATATATTTCTTAGTATTATGTTTAAATTCCTATTTAATAATAAATCAAGAGATAAAATAAATTCATTAAAGTTCGATATTAGATTAGGTAATTTATTTTTAAATTTACAAAATAAAATAATTGATGTTATTCTCGAAATTGAAAATAAAAAAAATAATTTATCTAAAGATGATTTTAGAAAGTTAAATGATGTACTTGATAGAATTTTAAGTAAAGAAAATAAAATTAACGAAATTATTAGTGATAAATTAATTATCGATAATTATAAAAATCTTGATAAAATCAAAACTCAACTTATTAATTTATTTTCATTTACTAAAAAATTAAAGGATGTTATCAAAAATTCAGATGCTTTTGAAATTCAAGATGGCATTTTAAAAAATTTGGAAAAAACTAATTTTGAGAAAAATCTTCAAGAGATAATAAAATCTCAAAAATACTCATTTAAAAATATAAATTTAGAGCATAAATCTTTAAATTTTTCTTTATCAAAAGCATTTATAATTATATTAATACCTGCCATTTTATTAGGAGAAATAATAAAAGATACAATATCTAAAGTACAAACAGATTCATCTTTTCAAGTTAAACTTAAAACAGAATTACTCGATTATGTTAAAAATTGTGATTTAGAGTATAATGTGGTAAAATATGAAGATAGTCCTTTATTATATATTGAGAGAAATAAATATACCTATTCTGGTGAAACTTTCGAAAATTTATCTAAAATTTATAATTTGTTGTCTGAATCAAAATTATTAGACTCACAAGATTATTTAGATTTAGTCAAAGAGCCTTTTGAAATAATGAAAAAAGAAGTTTTAACAAGATTAAAAAATTCATTTTCAAGCGAACATTTTGAAATTTCTGAATATCCCAAATTCGAAAAAATTGCTAGAGAAATTTTAGAAAATGATTCTAATTATACTAAATTAAATTCGAAAGAACAACAAAGAGAATTAATTAAAAAAATAAAGGAAACAGCTAAAAATAATAAAGTTTTGCCTGTAAGTTTATGTGGTGCCATAGGAGTTACAGGTCCTATTTTCATTAAAATTATTTCAGATAGACTTGAGATTGAAAATTATTCTTTTAGAGAAACAAATAGGGAATTTGGAGATATTATGATAACGATATCTTTGCAAGGAGATATAATTGTAACTGTTTATAAAAAAAATTCTAAAAGTATTAATGGTGAAGATTCAGAAAGTTCTTCTCATATATCCTATATGATAACTCCTAAGCATTTTCCTGAATTAGAAGCGTATAGATTGTCTATCTTAGAAAAATACAACAAACTTTTAAATTAATATCTTGAAAAAGAAATAAAAGAAGGAGCAAGATTTTTGCTTGATTGGAAAAGGTGAAAAAAATGAAAAAAATAACAAAAATAATTTTAATTGTTTCTATTATTATAATAATTACTCTTTTTTTAATTTTTACATCCATTCCTAAAAAATATATTCATGAAGAATCTTTAAATTGTAATGAAATTGGTGGTGTGTGTATGAATTCTAAAGAAGATTGTCTTAATTTTAATAATAGTATTTTTTTTGATCATATGGGTTGTGAAGAATTATTAGATAATGAATTGGCTATTTGTTGTAAAAGTTAAATTTACAAAAATTTTGTTAAATTCTTGTTTTATTCACAAATAAGTTATAACTTCTTTACATCATTTATAAACTCAATAGTAGTTACAAAATAGAAATATATATAAATATGTATTAAAAGAAATTATTATGCCAAAAAGACAAAATAAACGTAAACATTCAAAAAAGGCTGTTTCTAAAGAAAAAAAAGCATTACTAAAATTAATTCAAGAAGAAATCAAATATGAAAAATCATCTGAAACACCAAAACATTTAATTCCTCCAGAATTAATTTATAATTATTCATTTGAAATATTCAAACATTTCTTACCAAAAGATGGAAGAAAAATAACTGAAATATATGTTGATTTAGATAAGTTACCTATAGAAAAAAAAAGACATCCTGAAATTTTATCATTTCTTCATTATGTAAATAAAAATGGAATATGGAAAGAATCAGAAAACTGTTTTTTAGTTGATAAACAAATTAAATTATTTTATCATAAACCTGAAGATAAAAAACAAGTCGATGCAATAGCAACAGATCCACTAATGTTTAATGATTTATTAAGAGAAAATTTCAGAAAAGTAGAGTATCCGTCTTTTCCAAAGAAAAATTTAGAATTATTAGTTGATGGTTCAATAACAAAAATAAATCTTCCATCATACATGGAAAAAGAAATAAATGATTTAACTTATTCTAAAAAAGAATTTCCACTAGCAGAGATAAAACGAATGCTGCCTCAAAATATGATTTTAAATAACAACAAATTTTTTATCTTAAATTCAACTAAATATGATAAAAGTCATTATCTTCAACTACATAGAGTAGGAGATAATAAACATATTTTAGAAAATATTTTTTATAGAAAATCAAAAGAAGAAATAAACCAAGAAATATCAAAACCCATTTTAGGTTTTTCACCAATAAATTTAGAACAATATCTTTTAACAAAAGTTTTAAGAGATCCAAAAATAAGTTTGGTTGTAGTTACAGGTGTTGCAGGTTCTGGAAAAACTTTAACTTCTTTAGCCTGTGCACTTAGAGGATTGATGGTTAAAAATGAAGATGAACTTCCACAATATTATTCAATAACAATGATACGTGGAAAAGAAGAAGATTCAGCTTCTTTGAAAGCATATCAAAAATTATACACTAGTTTAGGTATAACAAAACCACCTTTTGAAGATTTAAGTAAATATGGCGAATCAATGGAATATCCATATGATGAAAATTTATCTTCTTATCATTATACTACTTTTAAACGAAATGGAGTATATGTAGGTTCAAGAATACCTTTATTTGAATATTGGGATATAGATAAAATTAAAGGAACAACATTTCAAAATACTGAAATGGTTGTTGATGAATCTCAAAACATATTACAAGATGAAATGGAAAAAATTGTGGATAGACAAGGAAAAAATTCTAAATTAGTAATCATCGGAGATCCACAACAAACTAAAAAAGAATATTTAAATAAACCAAGTGGAATAAGTTGGCTTTTAAGATTTATACAACAAAATTTAGATTTAAATACAGCAGTAATATATTTAAATGAAACTCAAAGATCAGAATCTGCAGGAAGAGTTTATAAAAATTGAAAAAATTTATATATTGATTTAACTAAATAATATTTTATTTGAGGTAATATTTATGAAAAAAACAGGAAAAGAATTTTTAGAATTTTTAAAAGAATACAAAGTTATTGCTTTAGCTATCGCATTCATCATAGGTGCTGCAGCAACAGCTTTAATAAAATCTTTAGTAGACAACATAATTATGCCAATAATTACACCAATGATTCCAGGTGGTGCTTGGAGAACAGCACAATTTATTTTAGGACCATTCGTAATTAATTGGGGAGCATTTGTTGGAGAACTTTTAAACTTCATAATAATTGCTTTAGTAGTATTCTTAATTGCTAAAAAAATTATGAAAGAAGAAAAAGTTACTAAAAAGTAAATTTATTTTTTTTATTTTTATTTTTTAAAGCATAAATTTATATATTTATACCCAATTCTTAAATTTAAGATGTTTGCATACTACAAAACACAAACTTTAGGAAAAGTTGAGTTTAAAGTAGTTTATTCTATAATTAATTGATTTCTAACTAATTCACAAAAGTTTATAATAAAGTGTAAATTTATTTTTTTATAATAAATAATATTAAAACACATATATGCACAAAATAATAAGTTACGAGGTCAAATAAAATGAAATTTATATCCATAAAAGATGCAATGAAAAAAGGCGAAGGAGAAGTCTCTATTCGTGGTTGGGTTTACAGAGAACGAGGTAGCGCTAAATTAAAATTTATTATTTTAAGGGACGTTACAGGCACAATTCAATGTGTTATTGAGAAAGCAATAGTTGGAGAAGAAAAATTCCAAATAGCAGATAAACTTCAAATAGAAGCTTCAATGACGATTACAGGAACAATAAAGAAAGACGAAAGAGCTCCAACAGGTTATGAAATCGCTGTAAAAGATTTCGAATTAATTGGAGAATCTAAAGAATTTCCAATACAAAAAGATCAATCAGTTGAATTTTTAGCAGACAATAGACATTTAGCAATCAGAATGCAAAAACAAATTGCAGTATTTAAAATAAGAAGTGCATATATTCAAGCCAGAGATGAGTTTTTTAAAAATGAAGGATTTTTTAGATTCGATACACCTATTTTACAACCAACTCAATCTGAAGGTGGAAGTACGGTTTTTGAAGTTAAATATTATCAAGATATAACTTATTTAGCTCAAACTTGGCAATTGTATGCTGAAGCAGGAATTTTTGCTTTAGAGAAAATATATAATTTTGGTCCTACTTTTAGAGCAGAAAAATCAAAAACTTCAAGACATCTATCTGAGTTTTGGATGGCTGAAATGGAAGCTGCGTGGTTTAAATTACAAGATGTTGCAGAATTTGCAAAAAAGGAATTAAAATATTGTATTGAGCAAGTTGCAATTAAATGTAAAGAAGAATTTAAATTATTAGAACAAGATCCAGAAAAATTAATTGAAATGTGTAAAAAAGAATGGCCAAATATAAAATACAGTGAAGCATTAGATTTAATTAAAAAAGATGGAATGGAAATCGAATATGGTAAAGATTTAAGAACAATAGAAGAACAAGCAATCATGAAACATTACTTTACTCCAGTTGTTGTTACACATTATCCAGTTTCTGCTATGGCTTTTTACAAACCAAGAGATCCAGAATTTCCAGAAGAAGCTTTATGTTTTGACATGTTAGCGCCACAAAGTGGTGTTGAAATTGTTGGTGGAAGTGAACGTTCTTTAGATGTGGAAGATATGAAACAAAGATTAGAAGCAGATGGTGAAGATGCGGTAAACTATGAATGGTATTTCGATTCCAGAAAATATGGTTCAGTTCCTCATTCAGGATATGGCGTTGGAACAGAAAGAGTAATTTCATGGATTTGTGGACTTGATAATATCAAAGATGCAATACCATTTCCAAGAACAATGTTGAGGTATAAACCATGAAACGAACGCCATTTGTTTGGGTGATGTCTATTTATTTACTTTTTAATGTTTTATTTTCATTAACAATATCTTTAATTTTAGCTATTGCTTTTGAATATTTTTTTATAATAACTACATCGGTATTATTTATTGTTCCTATATTAATGAGTATTGCCATATATTATTTTTTTAAACTTAAAGAAAAAACCAAATTATGGTTACATTTATCTTTTGGATTAATGATTCTCTTTTTATTTTATATTCCATTTGGAGAAATCCCTTTAGCAAATAATGTAAATATATTTTCATTCATATATTCTTTCTTGATTACTTGTGCGTTATGGTTTATAATTATAAAATATATATCTGATACAAAAGTTGATGGCAAAAAACTATTTAATTAATTATTTTTTCTTTTTTTTTAACTTTTTTTCGTGAAATTTTCGGTTTTTTCCAAGTCAAATATAAATAAAACTTTAAATAAATTATTTTATGAATGAAATCGAATTAACTATAAAAAATAAAATTTACAATTTAAGAGGAAAACAAGTAATGCTTGACAAAGATTTAGCGAAATTATACAATATCTCTACCAAAAGGCTAAAAGAACAAGTTAAAAGAAATATAGAAAGATTTCCTGAAGATTTTATGTTTGAATTAAATAAAAACGAAGTAGAACTTATGGGGTCGCAATTTGCGACCCCTTCTAAACAAGAGTTTGGAGGATATCTTCCCTTTGTTTTCACAGAACAAGGAGTTGCAATGCTTTCAAGTGTTTTAAGAAGTGAAATTGCTATAAAAATAAATATTCAAATTATGCGTGCCTTTGTTCAAATGAGAAAATTTTTACAATCAAATGCAGACTTTCTTTCAAAATTATCAAATCTAGAAACAAAACAAATAGAATATCAAATAAAAACTGATGAAAAATTCGAACAAGTATTTAATTTAATTCAAGAAAAAGATATTAAACCCGAAAAAGGAATATTTTTTAACGGACAAATTTTTGAAGCATATTTTTTCATAAATAAGTTAATTAAATCTGCAAAAAAAGAAATGATTTTAATTGATAATTACATTGATGAATCAATTCTTACCCTTTTTTCAAAAACAAAATTAAAAACAACAATTTATACAAAAGAAATAACAAAACAATTAAAATTAGATTTAGAAAAATATAATCAACAATATAACAATATTCAAATAAATGAATTCAAAGATTCCCACGACAGATTTTTAATAATTGACAATGAAGTTTATCACATAGGGGCGTCACTTAAAGATTTAGGAAAAAAGTGGTTTGCATTTTCTAAATTAAATATTAATTCATTAAAAATAATAGATAAATTAAAGAAATAATTATTTAATTAATTTTTTTGTTTCTTCAATTAATCTTTCAGTAAAATTAGTTTTACTTTCACCATCAAATTGCTCTGTATCTAAAATATTCATCAATTTTAAAATCAATTCTTTCTCATCAATATCAGAAGGTAAATTTATTTGATTTAAATTTTCAAATATGGTTTTGTCTTCAATTTCATCTGAAGATTCTTCACTAACTTCAACTTCAACAAATTCTTTACTTTTCAATTTATTAGTATTTTGTAAAACAATATATGCTCCTTTATCCAAGCAAATTTTATTCATTAATTTAAAATCAATATCAGAAACTTTTCCAGATTTTAAAACACCAGAAAATCTCATAAGAACAATTTTATCTTTAACATCAATTTCTTCAATTTTAGTTTCAATAAATTCTTGAACCTCATTTGGATTTCTTAGTTCACAATCAATATTCAACACTTCAACTTCTTTTGAAGGAATTTTTTCAAAAGTTAATTTACCATCATTAAAAAAAACAAAACTTCCATATTTTAACTTTTCAAGTTCAGCAAAATTATTTGGAAATGTAGGCCCAGGAAAAATAACTTTATTTTTCCAACCACTGTCTTCAGCTCCCAGCGTGTCAGAATCCAGCATCTGCTCCCCGCTCCCCGCTCCCCTTTTTCTTACATGAACGTGTCCACCTGCATAATAATCAAATCCTGGAGGTAAAATATCAACAGAACAAGATTCAATCATTTCTAAATCTTTAGGTAGCATTTCTTTTATTGCAGTATGAAATATAAATATTTTAAATTCATTTGAAATTAAATTTGAATAATCTAATTTAGAATAATAATTTTTATCAAGCATACCTTTTAATCCATGAATACCTGTAATGTGTGCTTTAGTTTTTTCATCAATAGTCCAATCTAAATATAAACTTTCATCAGAACCAATTTTACCAACAAAAACATTTTTTATTAATCCAGCATTTTCTAAAACATCAAGCATAGTTTTACCATTAGGAGAATAATCATGACTTCCCGGAATAAAATAAATCATAATTCCTTTATCTTTTACATTTTTTAAAATATTAACAACTTCTTTTAAAGTTTCAATTTTTGGAAGTGCTGTGTTAAATAAATCACCTGCTAATAAAATAAAATCAACACTTTCAGAAACACTAAAATTCATAACATATTCAAAATTGTCCAAACTCAATTTATTTAATTTTTCTTCTCTGTAACCATCTAAATGACAATCAGCTAAATGTATGAATTTCATCAATAAAAGAAGTTTGTTCTCATATATTAAATTAATCATTAAATTTATAAATAAATAAACACACAAAATTGTGATGGTTGTAATAGCAGTAGATATTGGTGGGACAAAAATAAAAGGCGCGATTGTAGATGAGAAAGGAAATATTATCCACTCAAAAAAAGTTTTTCTACATCAAAATGAAACAAAATCAAGTTTAATAAGCAACATATTATATGTTATAAAATTTTTATCATCTATATATAAAGTTCCAATTAAAGCAATAGGAATATCTACATCAGGAACAATAGATAAGTCTGGAAAATTAATAATAACTGGAAATAATTTATCTTCTCTTAAAAATGTTAATTTACAAAAAATAATTCATCAAAAAACTAAAGTTAAAGTTATTGTAGAAAATGATGCAAATTGTTTTACATTAGCTGAAAGTATTTATGGTAAATCAAATAAAAGAAGTTCTGTTCTCGGTATAATTTGGGGTACAGGTATAGGAAGTGGATTAGTTATAAATAAACAATTAATAAAAGGCGCAAATAATGCATTTGGTGAAATTGGAAAAATAAAAGTTCCTATAAATCTAGATTCTCAAAATAAACATTATCATCATTTAGAACATTTATGTGGTGGAAAATATATTGAAAAAATGTATTTACATGATAAAAAAGATTATATATTACCTTCAAAAATATTATCTTTAAAAGATTCTAGAGCTAAAAAAATTTCAAATATAGTAGTTACATCTTTAGCTTGGATAATAGGAACTATGATAACAACTTTAAATCCTGAAGTAATTGTTTTAGGTGGAGGAGTCAGTAACGTATCTAAAGATGTTTATTTAAAGTTAAAAAAAGAAATTAAAAAGTATTGTCCTGAAAGTTTATTTAAAGATTTAAAATTAGAAAAATTTTCTTTATCAGATGATGCAGGATTATTAGGTGCAGCTTATTTAGCTAATAATTTAAAGTAAAGGATTTTGTCCACCATATTCTGCATGAAATTTACCTTCTCTATATTCCAATGAAAAAATATCGTGATTACATTTTGTGGTTCTCATTTTAACAATACTTATTTCTCGTATTTGTTTTCTTCTATAACTATTTAAATTTATAAATATAATTCCATCAGATAAAAAGTCTTCATCATACTCACCATATTTGTTTTTTCCTTCACCAGAAGCTTCAGTTATTAAATATGAAGTTAAATTTAAATCTCTTAAAAATTCAAATAAGAAAAATAATTCAATTCTTGGATTTTCAAATTTTGATAAAACATAAAGAGCACTTAATGAATCTAAAACAAATAAATCTAATTTACTTTCAAGTTTTATTTTCTTTAAAATATTTTTAACAACATTTAACCAACTTTTATTTTCATTGTTAGATAAATCTTTTATTTCTTTTCTGATACATCCAACATCAACAAGAATTAAAGAACCCATATTTGTTTGATTAATTTTTTTTATATGTTGTCCTATATCTGCTAAATTATTTATAACAATTAAATTTATTTTTGTTAAATCATAATCCATATTTATCATATGATTAATAATAGAACTATGAGATTGTTCTAAAGATAAGTACAAACCATTTCTTTTATTTATTAAGGCTTCATGATATAAAATATTAAAACAAACAGAAGATTTCATTGTACCTGCAGCACCAGATATTAAAGTTATATGTCCACTAGGAATTCCATTTTCTAGTTGTTCATCTAATCCATTTATATGAACTTTAATTCTTACAATGTCGCTTTTTTTTGTTATAATTGATTCAGCCAAAATCTCACCATTTAATCATGTAATTTTAAATTACTTATCTTTCCACTTTTAGTATTAACAATTACTTCATTTTTTTCATCTATTATAGCACAACCAACAATCATATCATCGGTTTTAAATTGCCATAATTTTTTACCTACAACATCACCCACTTCTAAATTATTCGTACTTGAATAATTTCCAGTTTGATTTACAATTCCAGATAATCCTGGAATATAATTTAACATATATGTTCCTTGATTATCTAAAACATACAAATTATGATCATAACTACCTGCAATAATTTCAATATGTCCATCTTTATCTATATCTTTTAAAATAGGTGTACTAACAACCCAAAAATCAGTTTCATAAGACCATAATTTATCTCCATTGTATTTCAAACAATAAATATTATTATCACATGAACCAAAAACTATTTCTTCTTTTCCATCGTTGTTTATATCTCCTATTGCTACTTTTGACATTATAGAACCATTTGTTTTAAACATCCAATTTAATTCACCATCTAAAGATAAATTATATAAATTTCCATCTTGAGAACCAACAATTAAACAATATTTATTCATTTTACAAATATCTGTAACAATAACATCTGCAGAAATTTTATTGTTTGTTTTATATGTCCAAAACAATTCTCCTTTTAAATTGTACGCACGTATTTCACCTTCATTAGTTCCAAAAATTAATTTGTTCTCAACAAATAAAGGCATAGTTTCAATACCTTGTCCAACATTAAAATGTGTAACTTCTTTTCCTTTACAAGATAAAATATATATTTTTCCATCTAAAGTTCCAAAAATAATTTCTTTTTGATTGTTTCCAATTAAATCTTTTATTAATGGAGAACCTCGAATAGGACTTTTAGTTTCAAATTTCCATTTAACTTTACCATTATTATCTAAACAGTACATATTACCTATTTCAGAACCAAAAATAATTTCTTTATTTCCATCATTATCAACATCATCAACATTTGGTGTAGATTTAATACTATTCATATAATCATTATCTAAAAACATTAATTCAACTTCATCCGATTTTTCTTTACTATCAAATATCCATTTAACATTTGAATTTTCATCCAATGAAAAAACTTTTCCTTCTTTAGTTCCAAATAAAATTTCAGTTTGGCTATTTTCATTAACCCCTGCCACAATTGGAGTTGTAAGAATTACAGATTTAGTATCAAATTTCCATTTTTCATTTAAATTACCTACTCTTCCACCTAAAAGTCGTTTGAAAGCATAAATAATTTTTTTCATAGTTTTAATTATAAATTTTCGTTTATAAAACTTTCGTATCATTTTTATTTCATTACTTTAGAGTAGATTAAGTTAATTTTTAAGAGCAAATTTTAAATATCAATACTTTTTTTATATTTCTGGTGATAGTTTGTTAGAGATATTATATTCGATTAAAATTTATAATAACAGTTTGATGCAATATTTAACTTTTATTGCAATATTATTTGGAACCTATTTAATTACTAAAATAACTTATTTTTTATTTAAAAAAGTATTTAGAGTTTTATCAAAAAAAACAAAAACAAATGTTGATGATTTATTAGTAAATGCTTTAGAAAAGCCAATTATATTTGCAATATTTATATTAGGTTTTCATTATGCAAGATATGTTTTAACACTATCGGAGAATTTTACAATTTATTATGATAATACACTTTATTCGTTAATGGTTATTGTAGTTGTTTGGTTTATTTTGAAATTTGTTGATGCTATTATGTTTCATAATTTCCATCCAACCTCATCCAATGAAAAATTGGCTTTAGATAAATCAATTTATCCAATTGTGAAAAAACTTGTAAATTTTGTAATTTTAGCAATAGCACTTTTAATGATAATAAGAAATTTAGGATATGATATTACAAGTCTACTTGCAGGATTAGGTATTGGAGGTTTAGCATTTGCTTTAGCAGCGCAAGACATATTATCAAATATGTTTGGAGGAGCTGCTTTATTATCAGATAAACCATTTAAAGTTGGAGATAGAATTTTAGTTGATGGTAAAGATGGTTTTGTTGAAGTAATTGGTTTAAGATCTACAGTTTTAACTACATGGGATGGAACACAAATAATAGTTCCAAATAGAAAAATTGCAGATTCTGTAGTTGAAAATATAAGTAGAGAAAAAGCAAGGAGAGTTAAACTAATTTTAGGAGTTGAATATTCAACATCAACAAAAAAATTAGAAAAAACAAAAAAAATATTGTCAGATATTGTTTTAAAAAATAAAAGTACAGACGATAATTCTTTAATTCATTTTGTAAATTTTAATGAATATAGTTTAGATATACAATTAATTTATTGGATTAAAGATTTAGATAAAATTTTAGAAACTAAAGATGAAATTAATTTCGAAATAAAAAAAGCTTTTGAAAAAGAGAAAATTGAATTTGCTTTCCCAAGTCAAACTCTTTATTTAAAGAAATAATTTTTTAATTTTAATTTTCTTTTTTATTTTTTCATTTTTTCTTTTATTTTTCTTATTTAATTTAAAAATACATGATTTAATTAAATTCAGTATTCATTTTAAAATAGTAACTAACATTTATAAACTCAAAACAAACATAATAATTATAGTCTAAAACTAGGGAAAAAGAGGTGAGATCTTTTTTCTAGTTTTAAGCTTCAAGAGGTGATTATTATGAATAAAAATGATGCTTTAATTCTTTGGTTTGACCAAGTTGGTATTGGTGATGTTGGTTTAGTTGGTGGAAAAAATGCTTCTCTTGGTGAAATGTATAGTAACTTAATTCCTTATGGAGTTAATATTCTAAATGGTTTTTGTATAACTGCAAGAGCATATCATTATCTTCTTGACAAATCAGGAATTCGTGAAGAAATAAAACAAATATTGTCAGATTTAAACACTCATGACATGCAAAATCTTTCTGAAAGAGGACATAAAGTTAGAAGTTTAATAAGACATGCAGAATTTCCAGATGATTTAAAAAATCAAATTGTTGAAGCTTATAATAATTTATGTTTACAATATGGAAATAATGTTGATGTTGCAGTACGAAGCAGTGCAACAGCTGAAGATTTACCAGATGCTTCTTTTGCTGGACAACAAGAAACATATCTTAACATAAAAGGACCAAATGATTTAATTAATGCATGCAAATTATGTTTTGCTTCTCTATTTACAAACAGAGCAATAAGTTATCGTGTGGATAAAAATTTCGATCATTTTTCAATAGGACTTTCAATTGGAGTTCAAAAAATGGTTAGAAGTGATTTAGCTTCAAGTGGAGTAATGTTTTCAATAGATACAGAAACAGGATTTAAAGATGCAATATTTATAACAGGAGCTTATGGTTTAGGAGAAAATGTAGTTCAAGGAGCAGTAAACCCAGATGAATTTTATGTATTTAAACCAACACTAAGAGAAGGTTATCGTTCTATAATTTCAAAACAAATAGGTGAAAAAGCAATAAAAATGATTTATAGTAACGAAGGAAATAAACCTGTAAAAAATGTTGATGTTCCAATTTCAGAAAGAAGGAAATTTTGTATATCTGATGATGAAATACTATTACTTGCAAAATGGGCACAACAAATTGAAGATCATTATTCAAGACTTGCAAATCATTTCAAGCCTATGGATATGGAATGGGCTAAAGATGGCGAGAGTGGAAAATTATTCATAGTTCAAGCACGTCCAGAAACAGTTCAATCAAGAAAAAATCTAAATATTCTTGAAACATATAAATTAAAAGAAAAAGCAACAACTTTAGTTGTAGGAAGAAGTGTAGGACAAAAAATAGGTGCAGGTTCAGTTAAAGTAATAAAAGATGTTAAAGACATAAATAAATTTAGAAAAGGAGAAGTTCTTGTAACAGATATGACAGATCCAGATTGGGAACCAATAATGAAAATAGCATCTGCAATAGTAACCAATCGTGGAGGTAGAACTTGTCACGCTGCAATCATTAGTCGTGAACTGGGAATTCCTTGTGTTGTTGGAACTGAAAATGGAACAGAAAAATTAATTGATGGACAAGAAGTTACTGTTGATTGCAGTCAAGGTGACGAAGGATATATTTATCAAGGAAAATTAAAATTCGATGTTGAAAAATTAACTTTAGATAATATTCCAAAAACAAAAACCAAAATAATGATGAATGTTGGTAATCCTGAAGATGCATTTACTCTTAGTTTTTTACCAAATGAAGGAGTAGGATTAGCAAGAGAAGAATTTATAATAAATTCATACATAAAAATACATCCCTTAGCATTAATACATTTCGATGAATTAACAAATGATGAAGTAAAACAAAAAATTTCAGATATGACTTCAGGATATAAAGATAAAAAACAATATTTTATTGAAAAATTAGCTCACGGAATTGCAAAAATATCTGCAGCATTTTATCCAAAGCCAGTAATTCTTAGAATGAGTGATTTTAAATCAAATGAATACGCTAATTTAATTGGTGGAAAATTTTTTGAACCAACAGAAGATAATCCAATGATTGGTTGGCGTGGAGCTTCAAGATACTATCAAGGAAATTATGTAGAAGGATTTGCCTTAGAATGTCAAGCAATACTTAAAGTTAGAAATGAAATGGGTTTAAAAAATTTAAAAGTTATGATTCCATTTTGTAGAACAATAGAAGAAGCAAATAAAGTAATAAATGAAATGTCAAAAAATGGATTAAAACAAGGAGAAAATGATTTACAAGTTATTGGAATGTGTGAAATTCCTTCCAATGTTTTATTAGCAGATGAATTTTTAAATATTTTTGATGGATTTTCAATTGGAACAAATGATTTAACACAACTAACATTAGGATTAGATAGAGATTCAGAAATAGTTTCATCAATATATGATGAAAGAAATCCAGCCGTAAAAAAATTAGTTAAAGAAGTTATTGAAGTTGCAAATAGAAAAGGAAAATATATTGGAATCTGCGGCCAAGCTCCATCAGATTATCCTGAATTTGCTGAATTTGTAGTTGAATGTGGAATTCAAACAATGAGTCTAAATCCTGATACAGTTGTTAAAACAACATTAGCAATAGCAGAACTTGAAAATAAATTAGGGAAATGATTATTTATTTATAATTATTGAATTAATTATTTTATTTAATTGTTTTTCTTCTTGCATCTTTTGATAAATTTTATTTTTAATTATTTCTTTCTCTTTTTCACTAGAGTTTCTCATATTATACATCAATAAATCTATAAAAGCAGGTTTTAATTTAATTGTTTTAGTAGAATCAATTATTAATTGAGGAAAATCACTTATCGAAAAAGACTCAGCTTTTCCACCAAATTCAATTTTAATACTTCCTTCATCTGTTTTAAATTTATTCACAAAAATTTTCTTTCCTTCAATTGTTTGAAATTTATTTTCACCAAACTCTAATTTTTCAAGAAGTTGATTTAATTTTTTCATTTCTTCTTTATTTAAATTTAAATTATTTTTTTCTATTAGTTCTTCTTGTGTATAATTATTTAAAACTGTTTTATCTTGTCCATAAATGCTACCTATATTTCCATAAGACATTAAAAATAAAAGCATCATAACTAAGCACCTACCTAAAAAACTTTTTGAAAGAATTCCGGCAGGAACATAATTTTTAAAAGCAAATGAATTAACATCTAACTTATGTTCTTTAACTTCTTTCATTATAAAATCATATATTTCATTTTCATATTTTATTAATTTGTCATTGGATTTGTTTAACATACTAGAAATTCCTGTTTTCTCCCCTTCTTTTTTTAACAAAGTTAAATAAGATTTTTTGAAAATTTTATCTTCAAACAACAAAGAATAAATATTTTTGTATATTTTAACAAATGGAACAGATTTATTTGGAATATCTTTTCTTATAACTGCACTTCTGTCAAGTTCAAATTTTAATTTTTCCAAAAGAAGTTTTTTACTATCACAATCATCACTCATGAATAATTTTAGATTATTTTCAATAAATAATTTAAAATGTCTTATTAATAAATTATTATATCTTGTGTAAATATCGTTTTCCACACACTTTATTCTTCATTTCTTTTTTAAATAGTTTTCTATTACAATAATTTTATAAATACTAACCAATCAAATAAATCATGGTGAGAAAATGATTAAAGTTGCAATTAATGGTTTAGGAAGAATTGGAAGAATGGTATTAAGAGCAGGATTACATCATCCTGGAATTCAATTTGTAGCTTGCAATGATTTAACTGATAAAGAAACATTAGCACATTTATTTAAACACGATTCTGTACATGGAAAATTTTATGGAAAAGTAGAAGTAACTGAAAATGGTTTAATTATCGATGGAAATTCAATTAAAATTTTTGCAGAAAAAGATCCTGAAAAATTACCTTGGAAAGATTTGAAAATCGATGTTGTTGTTGAATCTACAGGATTTTTTTTAACAAAAGAATTAGCAAATAAACACATTATTGCAGGAGCTAAAAAAGTAATTCTTTCTGCACCTGCAAAAGATAAGGACATAAAAACAATTGTTATTGGTGTAAATGAACATACTTACGATTCTTCAAAAGATAACATAATTAGTAATGCAAGTTGTACAACAAACTGCTTGGCACCAGTTGTTAAAGTATTGGAAGATGCATTTGGAATTGAAAAAGGATTTATGACAACAACACATGCATATACTGCAGATCAAAGATTAGTAGATGCACCGCATAAAGATTTAAGAAGAGCAAGAAGTGCAGCATTAAATATAGTTCCAACTTCAACAGGAGCAGCAAAAGCAATAGGATTAGTAATACCAACTTTAAATGGAAAATTAGATGGAATTTCACTAAGAGTTCCAGTTCCAGATGGTTCAATTACAGATTTTGTTTGTCAGTTGAAAAAAAACACAACTGTTGAAGATGTAAATGATTTAATGAAAATAGCATCAGAAAACCAATTAAGAGGAATACTTGAATATTCAGAAGAAGAATTAGTTTCTACAGATATAGTTGGAAATCCACATTCATCAATATTTGATTCAAAATTAACTTTTGTAAAAGATAACTTAGTTAAAGTTGTGTCTTGGTATGACAATGAATGGGGTTATTCAAATAGAGTTGTTGAATTAATTTCAAAGCTGTTTTAGAATTTTAATTATTTCTTTTTTCATTTCTTCATAAGAACTAACTCTAATACCTTTCCAGTCTTTGTTGTATGGAGCGTCAAAACCAATAGTATATTTCCCACAATTATGACAATCAACTAAATTATAAGGAGAATCTTCTACGGCGATATGTCCTTTTTGTTCTCCTTTCTTTCCTGTAAAGAAAATTTTATTGTAATTTATCTTGAATTTTTCCATACATTCAATTGCATATCTTTTGTTATCTTCATTAAATTGATCAGTGACTATGTGAATTTCAATTTCTTGCATTAAATCATCAATTACATTAGGAGAATTTTCATCAATCAAAGTAGCATAATCAAGAAAAATTTTTTTGCCATGAGGTATGTATAGTTCATCTCTTGTATTTTTTACAAGGGGAAGTTGTCTTAAATCATAATGAACTATATTTTCTCTTTTAAGTTCACAAGTTGAGTCAAAATGTTCTTTATAAATTCTTAAAGTAGGATTCAATAATTCAGTAACTACACCATCTTTATCCAAATTTAAAATTGGCTTAACTTTTTTGAGAATTATCATATTTTTTGAAAATATTTATTTATTTATAAATTAATTGTTAAATTTTCCTTAAATTTATATACTTTTTATGTTGTTTTTTGTCAATGGAAAAATTGAAATTAGGCAAATATAGAAATTTTAAAGGACATTTATATGAAGTTATTGGAATTGCTAAACACAGCGAAACTTTAGAAGAATTAGTTTTATACAAAAGATTAGATGCTAATTTTAATGAATTTTGGGTTCGTCCATTATCAATGTTTCTTGAAAAAGTCGAATTTCAAGGCAAAATTGTGCCTAGATTTGAACTTCTCGAATAGAAACATATATAAATGAAACACGTCAAATAAGTTCATTGGGGTGAGTTGAGAATGTTTAAAGTAGCACCATTATCTGGAAGTTTTATGTTAGTATCTATGCTAGGAATATTAATTTCAACATTATTCTTAAAAAATTATTCTTTAAATTGGGCTTTTATTGTCGGTTTTATAAGTATTTGTATGTTTGTTGCTTCATTTATTAGTATGACTTATGCACCTATAGAAGAAGAATTAGCTATAGATGAACATCATGAAGTAAGAAAAGCAAGAATTAAAGTGATGAGGAACAACAAAAAATGAACAAAGTAGGACTTTATTTTTTTGTCTTAGCTTCAATGCTCGCAATAATAGATGGTTCTTTCCAAACATTTTCAGTTAATTTACAAATTGCAAAATCAATTGTACTCGTATTTTCAGGAGTTTTAGTAGGTTTATTTTTACTTTCAGAAGAAAAAGATTTTCTGATTGCAAGTGTTTCATTTGTTATTGCAGGTTCAATTTTATTAAATATGTTAGGTTCATTTTTTTCACTTTCACCATTTGGTAAAATATTATCCAATTTCATATTAGTTTCAGCAGCTTCTGTAGTTACAGTTGGATTTAAAGAAATATTAAACACAATTACTAAAGCATCAGGAATAGAAGATTCAATTCATTCAGAAATTACGCCCGAACATTTAGATAAATCTTCTTTTGAAATATTATGGGGAATAATTATTTTAGTAGCAGTAGCAGTAGCAATTTTACAACTTTTACTCCAAACATTTTATGATTTATCAAATTATATTGCAATATTAGATATGGTTGATTTAATTATAACTGCTTTATTTATAGTTGATGTAATAATACTTTATGAAAAAGCTGAATCTTTTAAAAAATTCATTACAAAAAACTTTTTCGATGTTTTAGCTTCAATACCTTCAATAGGTTTTTTTAGAGCATTTAAAATAGTTAGAGCTGCTAGAATTATAAAAATTTTTCAAACAAGTTTTAGACTCACAAGAATGATAAAAATATCTAGAACTTCAAAATTCTTTAGTGAAAATAGTTCTTTTTCGGCATATACTAATAATGTTAAGAATAATATTTCAATTGATAAATCAAAGAAATCAGTCAAAAAGAAATCAGTCAAAAAGAAATCAGTCAAAAAATCAAAAATTTCTCCCAAAAAGAAAAACATTATTAAACCAACTAAAACTTCTAAAAATAGATGAAACATGAATTTAAAGTAACATTAATTTTAGTTTTTATATTTTTCTTATCTCAATTAATAGGTTTAGCTTTTATTGCAGCAGATATAGATAATTTAACAATATCTGATACAGGAGAATTAGTTGTTGTACATCCAGAAACAGTAATAGGTGAACGTCCTGAATTTAATGGTGGGCAAAGCTTAATATATATAATAATAGGAGTATTAATTGGAACATTATTATTGTTATTTTTAGCTAAATACAAGGCTAAAAAAATTTGGAAATTTTGGTACATATTAGCAGTAATAATGACAGTATCAATAAGTTTAGGTGTAATTCTATCTGCACAAATTGCTTTAATTTTAGCAATAATTATAGCTACAATAAAAATATTAAAACCAAATATATATACTCACAATATAACTGAAGTTTTAATGTATTCAGGACTTGCAATATTTTTAGTTCCTTTATTTGATTTATTTTGGATTTCAATAGTATTAATTTTAATTTCAATATATGATATGTATGCAGTTTGGAAAAGTAAACACATGATTACTTTAGCAAAGTTTACAGCAGAATCAAATATGTTTGCAGGATTGACAATAAATTATGAAGCAAATAAAATAAAACAATCTCATAAAAAAATAAATTTAAAAAATTCTACAAAAAATAAATCAAAAACAGCAATACTTGGTGGAGGAGACGTAGTTTTTCCATTGTTATTTACAGGAGTTGTTATGGAAAATTTAATTAAAAATGGTTTTTCAATTATAAACTCTTATTTATTCGTTTTACCAATAATAATTATAACAACTTTAGCTTTATTCTTATTATTTTACTATTCTAAAAAAGGCAAATTTTATCCTGCAATGCCATTTATTTCAATGGGATGCTTTCTAGGAGCTATTTTTAGTTGGTTATTGATTTTTTTAATTTAGAACATTACTTTTATAAACAACTTATTCTTTTCTAAAGATGGCTAGATTGGGTGGCTGATCCTCACCTGTTGCGTCAAACGGATCGTTGGGCGAATCGAAGCTTGGCAGGCGGCTTGCAAATGTTTGCATGCTGATTTAATTTGTTTGATGCTCTGTCCTTTTTGATCGTTTGTTTTACAAACCTGGTCAGGACCTGACGGTAGCAGCCATGCGTACATTCAATCGGTGTTTAAAGGGTTGCAGAGAGTAGAATTATTTCAGACTATCATTCAGATATTTGTTAAGTCCACTGCCTTGCGCGCCACTTTTTTCTGGAGTCAGCGAATCAGTGGAGCAGACGTCAGTTTTTTCTTTCAGAATATAATTAAAATAATAAAATTAATTTACAATTATGCTTGGTTTACCGGGCATTGCATTCTTTGCTTTTGCTTCTTGTGAGTCTTCAGCTAAACTAACTTCAACTTTAAAATCAAATTCCTTAACTAAATTTTTAAGAATTTCTTCTTCTTTCTCTTGAGAAACAAAATCAGGAACTACTTTTGTTTTTACAATTTTAGGAACTATTTTCATAATTTCTTGTCCATATTGTTTTAATTCTGAATTCATAATTTTAGGAATAATTTCATTTGGATTTGAAATTTCATTTAATATTGATTTTAATTTTAAATATAAATCATATTTCCATTTATTTGCAACTATTAATTTCAAAGAATTTATTTTTTCTATTTTAAGTAATTTTTGAACATTTGAAATATCTTCTTTAACTTCTAAAATAAATTTATCTTCAAAATCAAATTCAGAATTTATTTTACTTTCATCAAATTTAGGCCAATTTGAAATTGAAACAAATTCTTTATTACCAATTTTTTCCGATAATTCTTCTGCTAAATGAGGACAAAAAGGACTTAACATTTTTACAAATATTTCTAAATTTTCTTTACTTTCTTCATTAGATAAATAATCAAATAATTCTCTTATTTTAATTATTGCTAAATTAAATCTCATCTTTTCAATTAAAATTGTAACTTCTTTCAATGTTGAATGAACTTTATTATTTGTTTTTTGTGTTGAAGAATTTATTCTAACATTTTCAAAATAATCTTCTACTTTATTCAAAAATTTTGCAATAGATTCTAAACCTCTATCATTCCAGTTAAAATCAGATTCAGGTCCAGCAACAGAAACTAAATACATTCTTAATGCATCAGCACCATATTTATCAATAATTTCAGTAACATCAACAGTATTACCTTTAGATTTAGACATTTTATTTCCATCAGCACCTTGAATCATACCTTGGTTAAACATTTTAATTGCAGGCTCATCAAAATTTAATAATCCCAAATCTCGTAAAAATTTAGTATAGAATCTAATATATATTAAATGCATACAAGCGTGTTCTTTTCCGCCAATGTATAAATCAATTGGATTCCAATAATTTACTTTTTCTTTGTTGAAAATTTCTTTATTATTTTTTGCATCAGCATATCTTAAATTATACCAAGACGAATTAACAAAAGTATCCATAGTATCTGTTTCACGTTTTGCATCATTTCCACACTTAGGACATTTGCAATTAACAAAACTTTCTGAAGTTGTTAAAGGATTACCTTCACCAAATTTAACATCCATAGGTAAAGTAACAGGAATATTTTCATCAAGAACTTCACCACAATTTTCACAATAAATTATTGGAATAGGTGTTCCCCAATATCGTTGTCTGGAAATTAACCAATCTCTTAATTTAAAATTTACAGTTTTATTCCCTTTATTTAATTTTGTAAGTTCTTTTGTGATTTCTTCTTTAGCTTTATCGTTAGGTAAATCATTAAAATTACCAGAATTAATTAATCTTCCAGCATCAGTGTATGCACATTCTTCATTCAAATAAGTTTCCCAATTTTTATTATAAGTTGGAATGTTTAAAAAATTCATTACATCCTTTTTATCTAACCAAACCATTTTATGATGTTTATTATGTTCTGGTTTAGTTTCAACTTGTTTATCAGAACCCAGTTCCACAAACATAGAAACAAAATGTGCGGAACGATTTTCATTTTTATGAGAAGCGTAAAATTCACCAATTATATCTAAGTTTAAATTTTTAATTGATTTAATGTCTTGATAACCTGTTTCTTCTTCAATTTCTCTAACTGTAGCTTCTTCAGGAGATTCTCCTTCATTTATTCCTCCTACAACTAAAGTATGCCAACCAAATTTAGTCCAATCAAGACATAAGTATTTATCTTCACTCCAATGTTTTATTATAACATGAATTGAATGTCTTTTCACAACTGGTTTTCCTACCTGAAAAGCATCAGGACCTTTGTCAGTTATAAAATATGGCGCAATAACTTGCTTCATAGGAATATTATATTTTTTTGCAAATTCAAAATCTCTTTGATCATGAGTAGGAACAGCCATAACCATACCACAACCATAATCAGCTAGAACGAAATTACCAGCATAAACTGGAATTTTTTCATTTGTAATTGGATGGGTTGCATAACTGCCAGTAAATACTCCTTCTTTCTCTAATTGGTCAATTTCTTCTTCAGATACAGAAGTTAATTTTTTCACAAAATCTTCAACTTTTTTCTTTTGATCTTTTGTAACTAATTCCATTAGTCTTGTGTGTTGAGCTGAGATTACTAAAAATGTAACTCCCATTAAAGTATCTGGACGAGTTGTGAAAACTTTCCAATCTTCATATAGAACTTCATTTAATAATTCAGGAAATTCTTTTGTACCCATTTCTTTTTCTGTGAAATGTCCCTTGTTTTCAAGAGTTATTACTTTAGCAGGTAATTCTTCAGAATATTCTTTAGCTCCAATAATGTGTTTTTCAATATCATTGTTTGAAGTATAAATAACAATTTCACTCTTAACATTTTTACCAATATTTTTAATTGTTACATTTCCATAAAGATCATCCAAAAAATTTCTACTTTGTTTTCCTGCTTTTCCTGGTGATACTAGTATTAATTTTTTTATTTTTCTTCCAGTTTCATCTAACCATCTAACTAAAAATGCTCCACCTGCAGAATGTCCTATTAATATGCTATTTTCATCAATATTATTTTTTTCAAATAATTCTTTCCAATCATTATATTTAGGATACCAATCATTAGGATACAATTCATTTGAAACTTTAATTCCTTCTTTTTCAAGTTCGTTTTTCAACCAACGTTTCCAATGTCTTTCATTTTCAGGAGATTTTTTTGACCCTTCTTCAGTTGAATTTGAACCATGAACAATAATTACATTAGATATATTTTTATCTTTAATACTAAAGACAACTTCAGTACCATAACTTTTACCAATCCAATTTTTTTGTAGTTTTTTAACTAATTCAGGCCATTCTTCAAGTTTACTTTGATCATTTAATTCTTCAGCATAAGCAGTTGTTTTAAAATACCATTGAGTCAAATGTTTAATTTCAACAGAAGTATCTTCATGACGCCAACACTTTCCATTATGAACTTGTTCATTGGCTAAAACAGTATTACATTTTGGACACCAATTAATAGGAGACTTTTTACGATAAGCTAAACCTTTTTTATACATTTGAATGAAAATCCATTGATCCCATTTATAGAATTCAGAAGTACTAGTTGCGACCATTCTATTCCAATCATAAGTTAATCCCAATCTTTTTTGTTGAATTTTAAAATTTTTCATAGACTTTTGTGTATATTCATCAGGATGCATACCTTCTTTTATCGCAGCATTTTCAGCTGGTAAACCAAAACTATCATATCCCATTGGATGCAATACATTAAAACCATTCATTAATTTAAACCTTGCAATAACATCTCCAATAGTATAATTAAATGCATGACCAACATGAAGTCCAGAACCCGAAGGATAAGGAAACATTTCTAAAACATAAAATTTAGGTTTTTCGTTTTTTTCAACTTCAAATATTTTTCCTTCTTCCCATTTTTTCTGCCATTTTTCTGTGATAGTTTTGAATTCCATTTTTAAACCTTTTTTAAGTATTTTTATTTAATTTATATTTTTATTCTTTTAATTTATCTAATAAAGGATTTTCACTTTCTATAAAAAAGTGAGCTGAATGACTTATAATAGTCATAGAACCAAGTTTTAACATGAATTGTTTTGCAACATATTCTTGAATTAAATAAATTTGAAATAAATTAGAAGGTAAACCAAATAATAAATCATTACTTCTAATTAAACCAGTTATATTTAATTTATCTTCAATAATTCTAAAATGTAAAGATATTAATGAAGGCGTATTTATATTTCCAAAAATTGAATCTATTAATGGATCATAAATAATAACTAAAGCTCTTCTTGAATCATTATCTTTTTTCAAAACAGGAATAATAAATTCATCTACTTGATTTTTTACATTACCAAAATTAAAAATTCTTCCTCCATGAGTATATTCATAAACAGGAGCTTGAGATTTTTTAAAAATTAAATTTATAAGTTCTTCTTTTGATGGATATATCCATTTTTCGAAATCATATATTAAATTCATTGGCATTTCTATTTTTTCTTTTTCAACATTCTCAACAACTAACATTAAATTAAAAACTTCCTTACAAATTCTTTTATCATTATCAACATATTCTCTTCCATTTTCCAAAACATGTTTAATGCTTTTTTTCCACATTTGCATTACATCTTTATCTTTAATTTCCATATTGTACCTCATTTGAAAAATGTATTAAGTGTTAAATTTCCTTGTCTTGGTTTAAAATCATAAGAAAAAAAAGGTAATCTATAATTATCCATTATTGTAAAAAATTCATCTGTTATCTTAGTAGTATTATAATCTTCATTTCTAAAAAATCTTATTCTGTCACACATAAATAAATCAAATAATTGTTTTCTTTTTTCTATATAATTTTTAGTTTTTTCAGAAGTTAAATCTTCCTTATTTTTTATAGTAATTTTTTCATACTTTCTTTTACTCATTTTTTCTCCAAACTTACCAAATGCACTTGATAAAGAAATTTTAAATCTTATTGGAATTCCACATGATTTAAAAATAGTTTCTTCTGTTTTTGAAAAATCATCTAAATATTGTTCTATATCTTGTAAACTTGAAACAAACATATTATAATCTTCTCTATCAGGATCATAATTCCACAAACGTATGTAGTTAGAAGATACTGAGAAAAAATAATTTTCATAAGGTTTATTATAATCATTTATTTTTTTAAATAAACTATCTGATTTTTTTCTATGATTAGATGATGCCAAAAGTAATGCTTTTGAAATTTTTGAAAAAATTTCTTTCATAGTTACAAAAGACTTTGGTAAATTATATATTTTTTCTACATCCATTCCTATAACAGTATCAGACACACATACACCTATAACTTTATCTTGAATTTTATTATAACTATCCCAATCTTTTTTACACAAACTATACGTACCAGTTAAACCAACAATAATAGGAGCTTCATGTACATGTGAATTTTGTATATTTATTCTTATTTTTTCCTTACAAAATATTTGAGTTATTTCTTTAAATAATTTTAAATTTTCTTTCAGACTTTCTTTTGTTATTTGAAAAACACATTCTATATTTTTTGGTTTCAACTCAGAAAATAATTTAATAAACTCTAACATTTTATTAAAATTAACTTTTCTTTCTAAATTAATTTGTATTGAAATTCTTTTACCATAATCTGTACTGTCTAAATTTATTTTTTTTAAAAAATTTTTTGTTTCATCTTCATTTTTAGTTTCGATATATTCTTGAAAATTTAAAATTCCTATACAATCATTTATGTACGAATAAATATTATGTAATAAATTCATAAATTTATTTATGTCTAAAATTGGTTTTAAAAAAATAGCATTTATTTTATTACTCCAATCTGTTTCACCATGTATTCTTATAATTCCTTCTTCTTCGTATCCTTCCAATCCTAAAGGAAATGTATCTTTATTTTTATTTAAATTATCTAAAATTGTTTTTATTTCATCATCTTTAGTATTTTCAAGTCTTTTTTCTTCATTAATTTTAAATAATTTTTCACCTTTACCATGAGTGCTAACAACATAAATATAATTTTCTTTGGTTAATTTATTTAAATGATATAGAATTTTTCTATGCATTTGTGCCTTTGTTCTTTTTGCTTCTTGTACTATTACTTTTTCATAACTTTTTAAATCTTCATTTACTTTTTTAAATTCATTCTTGAAAATTTCAGAAATAAGTTCAGTTGTATTAAGTTCTTTTGTTTCTTTTCCAAGTAGTTGAATAATTTTAAATTCAGTTGGATGCATATAGTTTTAATTACTACTAAGTTTATAAATGTTCTGAAAATTACTGAAACAAAATAATTTCTGAAACAAAAATAGAAAAACTAATGATTTATTTATAAATAAAACAAAAAAATGGCTTTTGTTTCAGGAAATTACTGAAACAAACATTAAATTTCATAAAAAATGTTTATATATTTTTGAAAGAAAGTAATTGTAATATGGAATCATTCGACAAGTATTCGGACATAATTCGACACTTTCGAGCTAACTCAAGAGTTCGATTGACCGATCTAAGTAAGAAAACAAGAATTCCTGTGAGCACTTTATTTGAGAAGCTCAAAACACTTGAAGAACAACATTTGATAAAAAAACATACATCTTTGTTAAATTTCAGAGAATTAGGTTTTGATATAAGGGCTCAATTGTTGTTAAAAGTTGAAAAAACAGAAGAATTGAAGACATTTTTAGAAAAACATCAAAGTGTTAATAACATATTTAGAATAAATAATGGTTTTGATTTTTTAATCGAAGCTATATTTGAAAATATGTCTTCTTTTGATAAATTCTTCAAAGACATTTCAACTTACAATTTAAAGAAATCAAAAGAATACTTCATATTAGAGGATATTAAACGAGAAGGATTTATGGAATTTAATCCAATATTACATGCAAATTATTAATTTGTTATAATTTTGGGTGTATTTTCAAGCAACCAATTGTGTTTAAATAAGAAAGATAAGTTAACAAACAAACATAAATAATGAAAAAACATAATTACTACCCGTATTTTAGCTTGAAAATACATTTCCATTATTTTCTTTAATTTAATTTCATCATAACTCTACTCATTAATATTCCTAGGTTACTTATTTCACTCGTAACAATACTCACTGACGTTCCTAAGTTTTTCGAACTACGTTCTTCAAAACCATACTCATTAACATTCCTAGGTTACTTATTTCACTCGTAACCTTTAAAAACAACATAATTTTTCTTTATATTCTAACTTCTGGTGGGGTTAGTGTAATCTGGTTAGCACAGAAGACTGTGGATCTTCTAGTTTGGGTTCAAATCCCAGGCCCTGCCCGTTTTATTTGAATTTATAAGTGAACATTATAACCAAACCTTTATAAATTAATGAAATTTCTTAATTATATAAATCCGAGTTAACGCGTATAGGATTTTCTTTATATGCGATTTCTTGGTTGCTAAAATTTTACACAGAATTTTGGCTAAAAAATAAAAATGTGATTGATATGGTAGAATTTAGACACATAGTAAGGGTAATGAACACCGATATTAAAGGTGAAAAACAACTTTATCTTGCTTTACAAAAGATTAAAGGCGTTGGAGATATGTTTGCTCAGGCAACATGTAAATTAGCTGGATTAGACGTTAGTATGAAAGCTGGTGATTTAACAGACAAAGATGTTGAAAAACTTGAAAAAGTTTTGAAAAATCCTATAAGTGCAGGAATGCCTAATTATTTCTTAAACAGACAAAAAGATTATGAAACTGGCGAAGATATGCATATTTATTTAGCAGATTTAGACTTTATTAAAGATGGCGATATTAAACGTCAAAAAATGATAAAATCAAATAAAGGATTAAGACACCAATGGAGATTGCCTGTTAGAGGACAAAGAACAAGATCCAATTTCCGTCCAAATAAAGGAAAAAGCACTGCAGTTAAGAAAAAAACAACAGTGAGAAAATAAGGTGAAGTGAAATGGGAGATCCAAAAAAAATTCGTAAAAAATATAATACTCCAAGACATCCTTGGATTAAAGCAAGAATCATTGATGAAAGACGTATAAGAACAGAGTATGGTACTAGAAACAAAAAAGAAATTTGGAAAATGGAAACTATTTTGAAAAATTTCAAAAATAGAGCTAAAAAATTAATTATTCTTAGAACTAAACAATCTGAAATAGAAACAAAACATTTATTTGATAGAGTTAAAGAATTAGGTTTAGTAAAAGGTGAAGTTGATTTTGATTCAGTTTTAGGATTAACTTTAGATGATTTAATGGAAAGAAGATTGCAAACAATTGTTTATAAAAAAGGTTTAGCAAGAACTCCATTACAAGCAAGACAATTCATAGTTCATGAACATGTATTAATTGAAGGAAAAAAATTAACATCTCCTTCATATATAGTTTCATTAAATGAAGAACAATCAATTGAATTTTCTTCAAAATCAGCATTGTTCAATGGAAGTCATCCAGAAAGAGCTTTACCTAAAGAAGATTTAGAAATGAAAAAAGAAGTTGAAAAAGAATCAAAAACTAAATCTAAAAAAGTTAAAATAAAAGATGAATTATTAGATGATGGTTCAGATATAGAAGATGTTGATGAAGTTGTTAAAGAAGTTAAACCAATGGAAACAAAAAATGAAATTAAAGGTGATGAACAATGAGTAACACTGAAGAAAAACCAGCAGTAAGCAAAGAACACACTAACAAAGATCATAAATCAGATATTCGTTGGGGAATAGTTCATATATATGCTTCATATAACAACACAATAATTCACGTTACAGACATAACTGGTTCAGAAACTATTACTTTAGCATCTGGTGGACAAGTTGTAAAATCAGATAGATTAGAATCAAGTCCAACAGCAGCAATGACTGCAGCAAAAAAAGTTGCAGAAATAGCTAAAGAAAAAGGTTTATCTGGCTTACACATAAAAGTAAGAGCACCAGGTGGACACAATGGTCCAATGAATCCAGGTCCAGGTTCTCAAGCAGCAGTTAGAGCGCTTTCAAGAATGGGATTAAGAATTGGTTTCATTGAAGATGTAACACCCATTCCTCATGGAGGATGTAGAAAGAAAGGTGGTAAAAGAGGACGTCGTCCTTAAACTTGCAAAAGATGCTTTTGCATCTTAAATTTAAAAAAATTTGAGGCAATAAAAATGAATTTAAAAATTATGGAACAAACAAAAGATAAAATTAGTTTCACCTTAAGTGATGTTACTGCAGCGTATGCGAATACATTAAGAAGATTAATGTTATCTGAAGTTCCTACAATGGCAATTGATGATGTAACATTTTATAAAAATGATTCAGTTTTATTTGATGAAATCTTAGCTCATCGTTTAGGATTAATTGTTTTAAAAACTGATTTGAAATCATACAATATGTCAAGTGTTTGCAGTTGTAAAGGAGTAGGATGTGCTCAATGTCAATTGAAATTAACAATGGAAGTTGAAGGTCCAAGAACAGTTTATGCAAAAGATTTAGTTTCTTCAGATCCAAAAGTTGTTCCTGTATATCCAGAAACAATAATAACAAAATTATTAGAAGGACAAAAACTAAAATTAGAAGCAGTTGCAAAACTTGGACTAGGAAAAGAACATTCTAAATGGAATCCAGGTTTAGTTTGGTACTACAATGAACCAACTATAAAAGTTAACAACAAAAGCAAAAAATTTGATGAATTCAAAGATAAATTTCCACCTCAAGTATTTAATAAAAAAGGAGAAATTGATGCAAGTTTGATAAATACACCTCAATTAATGGATGCATGTTCAGATGTTGAAACAGATATAGTTTCAATAACATATAATCCAAATTCATTTGTATTTATTTTAGAATCATTTGGTTTTTTAACACCAAAAGAAATTGTTTTAAGTGCAATTGAAATGTTCGATAAACAATTAGATACATTTGTAAAACTTGTAAAAGAATAAATTAAAATCAAGTCGATTATCAATCGGCGAAAATGCTTAATGCATTTGTGTTGTGAAAACAACAAAAAACAAAAGAAGGGATGTACCCATGAAACACATAAAAAACAACTATTTGATGCGAGTAATAACTGATTTGAAAACACTTGCTATTGAAAACAAAGTTCCATTTTGGAAAAAAGTAGCAACAGAATTAGAGAGACCTACAAATACAAAGCGAGAAGTTAACATATTCAAATTAGAAAAATACGCAAAAGAAGGAGATTTAGTTTTAGTACCAGGAAAAGTCTTAGGTACTGGTGATCTTACAAAGAAATTAACTATTGTTGCATTATCTTTATCTGAATCAGCTAAAGATAAAATTTTAGCGGCAAAAGGCGAAATATTGACTATAGAACAACTTATGGAAAAAAATCCAAAAGCAAGTAAAGTCAAATTGATGGGGTAAATAAAATGATAGTTATAGATGCAAAAAATTTAGTATTAGGAAGATTTGCTACATATGCTGCAAAACAAGCTTTGTTAGGACAAGATGTTAGAATCATAAATGCTGAAAAAGCAATCATATCAGGAACACGTAAAAAAATATTAGCAGATTTTAAACGAGACAGAGAAATGGGAATTCCAACAAAAGGACCTTTCATGCCAAAATTACCTGATAGATATGTAAGAAGAGTAATAAGAGGAATGTTACCTCATCATCAAACAAAAGGAACAGAAGCTTTCAAAAGAGTTTTATGTTTCAAAGGAGTACCAGAAGAATTTAAAGATGCAAAAATATTCGAGTTACCAGATTGTTCAGTAGAAAAATTCAAAACACTGAAATATATAACTTTAGAAGAAGCATTGAAATATAATTAGGTGATATTCATGAAAGCAATAATGTCAAGTGGAAAAAGAAAAAGTGCAATTGCAAGAGCTACAATAAATAAAGGTACTGGCTTAGTAAAAATAAATAATTTAAATTTAAATGTATTTACACCAGAAATTGCAAGATTAAAATTACAAGAACCTTTAATAATTGCAGGTAAAGTTGCTCAAAAATATGATATTTCATTAAATATATCTGGTGGTGGAGTTATGAGTCAAACTATTGCAGCAAGATTAGCAATAGCAAGAGGATTAGTTGAAGCTGAACCAAAACTAAAAGAAGAATTTCTAAATTATGATAGATTACTTTTAGTTGCAGATATAAGAAGAAAAGAATCAAGTAAACCAAATAGTCACGGAAAAGCAAGAGCTAAAAGACAAAAATCTTATCGTTAGATTTTTGTTTCAAAAATTTATTTTTGACACATTTTATGTGTTTTTTAAAAGAGGATAAAAAATGATTGTTCCAATTCGTTGCATGAGTTGTGGGAAACCAATAGGACACCTTTGGGAAGACTTTAAAAAAAGAGTTGAACAAGGTGAAGAAAGAAAAACTGTTTTAGATGAACTTGGTTTAGATAGATATTGTTGCAGAGCAATATTTTTAGGACATGTTGATTTAATAGACACTGTAGCTAACTTTAAGAAATGTTAGTTTTTTATTTTATTTTCATTATGACTAGAGGAAGACCAAGTAAAAGTTTAGTTAGAGATAATATTATTGAACTTTTATTTGTTTTAGGCAAAGAAACTGCATACAATTTACATAAATATTATGTTAAATTATTTCCAAATACTTCTCGAAGAAATATTTATTATCAACTTCAAAAAGGAGTAGTTATGGAACTATTTGAAATTGAAAATGTTGTAGATGAAAAAGGAAATTTCTCTTGGGGAACAACCACAAGAAAAGTATATTATAAATTAGGTAAACAATCAAATCCAAAATTAAATGAAAGAATAGTAAATTATTTCAAAAAGAATTAATTTATATATATGTAAATCTAAATTTTATTATGTTAAGAACAATAAACCAAGCAAATTTAAAAAACAAAAAAGTTTTTGTAAGGTGTGATTTTAACGTTCCAATCGAAAATGGAAAAGTTAGCGATGATTTAAGAATAAAATCATCTCTTGAAACTATAAACTACATTCTTAAAAAAAATCCAAAGCAAATAATTTTAGCAAGTCATTTAGGAAGACCTACTGGAATTGAAGAAAAATATTCTTTAAAACCAATAATTAAAATTTTAAAAAAATATATTAAAGAAGAAATTTATTTTCACACTAATTTTAATGAAGAAATTCCTAAGGATAAACAAATAATTTTAATTGAAAATCTAAGATTTGATGATGGAGAACAAAAAGGAAGTTTAACTTTTGCAAAAAAACTTTCTAAATTTGCAGATATTTACATAAATGATGCCTTTGGAACAAGCCATAGAAAAGATGCATCAATGTATAATTTAGCTAAATTATTGCCTTCCTATGCAGGATTTTTAGTAATGAAAGAAGTAGAACATGTAACTTTAAAAAATCAAAAATCTCCTATTGTTGCTATATTTGGAGCAGCAAAAATCTCCGACAAATTACCTTTATTAAAAGAACTTTTGAAAAAAGTTGATAAGTTAATAATTGCAGGAGCAAGCGAATTTACTTTCTTTAAATCATTTGGTTTAGAAATTGGAAAATCTCTTTATGAAGAAAAATTAGTTAAAGAAGCAAATGAAATTTATAAAAAATATTCCGACAAAATAATATTTCCTGTAGATTTAAGCGGACAAATATCAGACAACAAAATAATTTTAAATATGCCTTTTGATGAAATACCAAAACAAATGTATTGTTATGATGTTGGAAAACAATCCATTAAATTATTTAAAGCAGTTTTAAAAGATGCAAAAACAATAATTTGGAATGGAACATTAGGAATGTTTGAAAAAAAACCTTATGATAAAGGAACAAATGAAATCGCTAAATTTATTTCTAAATTAAATGCAAAAACAATAATTTGTGGTGGAGATACAGCATCAGCAGTAAAAAAATATAACTTTACACATGTTTCAACAGGTGGTGGTGCTTCATTAGAATTATTATCTGGAAAAAAACTACCAGGAATTGAAGTATTATCGAATTAAACTTATTATTTTTTTATAATCTTCAAAATAAATTGTATTTTCTCTATACCACTTCAATTCTACATCAACTCTGTTTACAAAATAAGCTTGTACTTCCATTAAATCTTTGGATGTTATTACATTGTTAAAAAATCTTCTGGCACTTTGAACTGTGTCTTTAACACAAAATAAAGAACTAATGCCTGTTATTAATAAATCATCTATGTTATAATATTTTAATACACCTTTCAAAGAAGTATTTTTAAAAGAATCATCTTTTTCTTTTTCTAAAAAACATTTATATTTTAAATTTTCAATTATTTCTTTCAAATCTTTATGTGTTTTCCCATGATTACTATATTCTACAACTATTACAGGATAATTTTTTTCACCACATATTTCAATTAATTCCCTTTGTCTTTCTATCAATTCTTTTGATTTTTTTGGATGTATTTCTTTCAAAAAAGAATATTGCATATCAACTATTAAAATTCCGAATCTATTTAAATTTAATTTTACTTGAATTTTTTTATCTTTTTCTTTAAATAAATTATAGAACATAAAAAGAGTAAAATAGAAATTTATTTTTAAACTTATCTTTTACTTTTCTCTCGTCTTAAATAATTACCAATATCTAAATCATTTTTGTAAATATATTTTCCTCTATCTTTACACTTAAACGCATAACCAAAAACTTCTCTTTTTTCATTTAAAACAAGAACTTGTTTGCTGTTTCCTTCTTTTTTCACATCTTTAGTATCAAAAATATCTCTACCACATGCAAAAAGCCAAGCAGTTTTATCATCAACAATAATCTTATTATCTGTAGAAATCATTTCAATTAAAGCCATAGAAGGAATAAATTTTTTCTTCATTTCACCAAGAAAAATACCTGCTGAAAAAACATCTAATTTTATTTTATTCATAAATTCTTTAACATTTTTATTAACTAAAAAGTATTCTCTACCAATTTTTATGACATTTTCAAAATTGAAACTTATATTTTCATCCCAATTTTTCAAAAATTTACGAAGTTCTTCCATATCAACTTAAAAAAGTGCATAAGTTTTTATATTTACTGATTTTTTTGATGTTTATGGCAGGTAAAAAAGCTAGTTTTAAGTCACTTCAAAAAATAAAGGCAAAAGAGCATATTGCAGAATTATTCAAACAACAACAAGAGAATTTGCTTTCAGATTTAGATTTAGCTCAAAGATATACGGAATTAATAAGAAAAATATCCATGACTTTCAGATTAAGACTTTCAAGAGAAATAAAAAGAACATTTTGCAAACATTGCTACTCAGTTTTAACACCAGAAAATTCAAGAACAAGAGTTCAAAAAGGAAAAATTATAAAATTTTGTAAAAATTGTAAAAAATTTACTAGGATTCCATATAAATAATATTTGATTTTATTTTTTCTTTTAAATATTCTACATCAATTAGCTGTTCAGATTTTTCTCTTTCCGCTTTTTTTTTCAAAGCCAATAATAAATCACCTTGACTTTTTTGATATTCAGTTTGATTTTTAGTTAATTTTTCAATTGCATTTAAACCATCGTTGTAGCGTCCCAATCTAAAACATAATCTAGCAAAATCAATAGTATTATAGGTTCCACTAGCAAATTGATAATTTAAATCATCATGCATAGATCTTAAGGTATCTACCCAATTATAATAATCAAATTTATCTTTTTCATTTAATTTATCCAAATAACTAGATAATTTTTTTTCAAAATTTGATTCAATATTAAGAAATTTTTTTTCATTTTTAGGTATTATTTGATTTGGATTTAATTTCTTTTCTAAAGAAAAACGGAATCTTGTCCAAATTGAAAATCTATAACATTCCAAAGCTTTTTCTAGAAAATTATCTTTTCCTTCCTTCAAATATTTAATACCCATATCTTCAAGAACATCTACACAAGCTATTTTTCTACTATTAAAATTTAAATTACGAAATAATCTTTCATTTAATTTAGGATTTATTTTATATTGATTTCCTAAATGAGGCAACATTATGTCATATACTAATACAAAAGGATATTTTATGATTTTTGGACTATCTCTTTGAGATATATGAGTAATTTCATCCATAATTAGCAAAATTCAATTTATTTTATAAATCTTTAGAAATTGAGCCCTGTGTTACTCGAACTCTTTCATAAAGGCACGAAGGCCCGCTCTAGAGTCTTTAAGACACAGGGTTACACTTAAGAATTAAGGTTTATTTATATTTTTATTGTAATAAACTATATTAATTAGTTTTTAAAAGACTTTCTTTTAAACCTAATTTAATATTCAATTTTATTTCATCACTTAATTTGTATTTATTTAATTCATCTAAAGAAATAAATTTAAAATCATTATGTTCTTCACTAAGTTTTAAATTTTCAATTTTGTCATTTAATTCAACTAAATAAACAAGTTCTATTGTGTGACGCTGTTTTTCATGAGAAATATATGTGAAAACTCTGTATATTTCTTTTGGAATTATGTTTAAATTAGTTTCTTCTTTAAATTCTCTAATTAAAGCTTCTTCAGGATGTTCATTGAAATCAACTTTTCCACCAGGAAGTTCATAATAACCACAAAGAAAATCTTCTTTTTCAGACCTTTTGACAATTAATACGTTGTTGTTATGTATTAATAGTCCCGCCACAGTTATTTTCTGATATTTTTGATTCATATTATATGTTTATTCAATCATATTATAAGTTTTTCTAAAATCATATATGAACCGAAAAATTTACGGATAATTCTTAGATATTTTTTTAAATACATTAATAATTGTATTTTTATGGAATTATTAAAAATAGGTATAGTTGGTTTAGGACACCAAGTTAAAGAAGATCACTTGCCAGGTATAAAAGATTCTCAATATGCTAAGTTAGAAGCTATTTGCGATATTAATTCTGATTTAGTTTCTAAGATTGGAATTGAAAACGAAATAAGAAGTTATTTTGATTTTAAAACAATGCTTGATAATGAAAAATTAGATTTCATTATAGCTGCAGTTCCTCATAATCAGTATAAATCCATAATTGAATCCTCTGCAAAACAAGGAGTGCATATATTAAAGGAAAAACCTTTTGCAATAAGTGTTTCTGAAGCCAAATATTTTGCGAAATTAGCAAAAGAAAATAATATAGAAATTATGACAACATTACAAAGAAGATTTAATCCTATTTATAAAACATTTTTTCAATTAATAGATCAAATAGGTAAACCATTTTTAATTGATGCAAAATATTCTTTATTCGTAAAATCACCTCATGAAGGTTGGAGAGGCGATAAAGAAAAGGCAGGTGGTGGTTGTATTATAGATATGGGATATCACATGATAGATATGATTATTTGGTATTTTGGTTTACCTAATAAAATTCAAGCCAGATATTCAAATAGCGCAAAACCTGATGAAAAATATGATGCAGAAGACACAGCATCAATATTATTTTCGTACGATAATGGTTTAAATGGGAGTTTATTATTATCTAGATTTTATGCTCCTAAAACAGAGTATTTAAGAGTTATAGGAAGTAAAGGCGTTGTTGATGTTCAAAGAGGTAGTATTAAAAGATTTAAAGAAGATGGAACTTTAGTTGAATCTTTAATAAGAGAAAATGCTTGGCCTTCTGCATCAACTAATCAAATAGATTATTTTTGTCAAGTTTTAAAAGGTGAAAAAGAAAATATTGGTAGTCCTAATTATCATCTTCAACATGCAAGTTTTGTTGAAGCTTGTTATAAATCTATGGAAGAAAATAGATTTGTTGATCCTAAGGAGTTTTTGAATAATGAAAAATAAAAATTCGTGTCCAGTTAATGTTTATACTGAATGGGCTCCATTACAAGAAATAATTATTGGAAATTCAGTTAATTTTAATCATTTGAAAATTGATGAATCTTTTAGATTTATGTATGAAAATAGAGATGGTAAATTTAAAGATAGAAATTATCCTTGGATGATTGATAAAAGATATATTGAAGAAAGACAAGAAGATTTAAATAATTTACAAGAACTTCTAGAGAAAGAGGGAATTGTTGTAAGACGACCTGCAATAGTAGATGAAATAAACGAAATTAAAACGCCTTACTTTTCTTCTTTTACAACAGCATCTGATTCTCCAAGAGATATGTTTTTGTGTTATGGTGATGAAATAATTGAAACACCACCCACAAATACAAAAAGATATTTTGAAGGTTATTTATTGAGAGACATTTTTATGGATTATTTTAGAAAAGGTGCTAAATGGACTGTAGCTCCAAGACCTTTTTTAAGTATAGATAAACAAGACAGATCTTATTGGAAAGATAATTTATTTAAACCAATAAATGATATGGTTGATATTGAATTTAATTTAGATATTTCAATTGATGCAGCTAATTGCCTGAAATTTGGAAAAGATTTAGTTATTAATGCAGCAACAAAAAATCAAGAATTGGGAGCATATTGGTTAAAAAATCATTTTGGAGATAAATATAATATACACATAGTAAGAATTTCAGATAGTCATTTAGATGGTCATTTAATTCCTATAGCACCAGGAAAACTTTTAGTTAATGAAAGTGTTATGGAAGGTTTATATCAAAATTTACCTTCCGCTTTACAAAAATGGGATATTATACCTATATTAGATGAATCTAAAAAATTTAATTATCCTCCAGATCATTTGCAAATGGCAACTGATTTTGGTATGAGTGTAAATGTTATTTCCCTTGATGAAAAAAGAATTTTAATTAGAGACAATGCAGAATTAACTATATATGCATTAAAACGTGCAGGATTTGAACCAATTCCTTTTAGACTTAGACATAGCGAGCTTTTTGGTGGAGGTTTGCATTGTACTACTGTAGATGTTAGAAGAAAAGAAGTTTTGGAGAATTATTTTGATTAAAATGAAATATATTGCGTTGGAAGGTATTGATGGAACTGGAAAAAGTACTCAAGTTTCCATTCAAAAAAATATTTTTCAAGAAAAAAATATTAATTTAAGTATTTATAATTATAGTGATAAAAATAATTTTTTTGGTCAACTAATAAAAAAAGTTTACAAAATAAATTCCAAAGGAATATTTTCAGGCTTATTTAATCCAAGAATGATTCAAGAAACATTATATGCTTTATCAGCAAGAGCCAATCTATCACCGAATGTATTCAAAAATGATTTTGTAATTTCTGATAGAAGCATTATAACTGCTTATGCAAGTCATTTAGGTATACTTCCTGAATGGTATATTGATTTATTGGAACCTAATTTTGTACCTGATTTTGCAATTTATATTGATATTGATCCTGTTGAGGCCATGGAAAGATTACAAATACGTCAAAATCTTCTACGTGATGAAAATTATTCTGATTTAGTTGAATTTAGAAAAGCATATAAAAGAATAATTTATGAAAAAAGGCCGAAAAAACTAAAAAATGTTGAATTTATAGAAATGAGATCTGTTGATGATTTAAATGAAAATACACAACAACTCACTTCAATTATTGAAGATATACTTAAGAGGAAATGAAATGAAAAATAAACTTGCTTTGAATGGCGGAACTAAAATTATTAATTCTGATGATTCTAAATTTATTTGGCCTGAAATATCGAATGAAACTAAAAAATACGTTTTAAATCAACTTGATGAAAATATTTCGATATATAATCGTTCAGGAATTATTGAAAGATTAGAAGAAAAGTTAAAAGAATATCATAATGTAAAACATGCTATTCTAACTAATTCAGGAACTTCTGCTTTACATTCAATGTATGTAGGTGAAAATTTTAAAGAAGGTGATGAAGTTTTAGTTCCAGCTTATACTTTTTATGCAACTGTAACGCCTCTATTTTTTACAGGTGCTACACCTGTTTTAGTTGATTGTGATAAAAATGGAAATTTAGATTTTAAAGATTTAGAAAATAAAATAACTTCCAAAAGTAAAGGTGTTGTAGTAACTCATATGTGGGGTGTTCCTGCAGATATGGAAAATATAAAACATGTTGCAAATAAAAATAATCTTTCATTAATGGAAGACGGTTCTCATGCTCATGGAGCTAGTTATCATGGTCAAAAAATAGGAACTTTTGGAAACTCTTCTGCGTTTAGTATGCAAGGTCAAAAAACTTTAACAGGTGGTGAAGGAGGGTTCTTATTGACAAAAGATGATGAAGTATTTTATAGAGCTTTATTATTGGGTCATTATAATAAACGATGTAAATTAGAAATACCCAAAGATCATGGTTTATCTAAATTTTCAACTACAGGAATGGGTTTAAAATTAAGATCACATCCTTTAGCTAATGCAATAGCTGAACAACAATTTGAACATTTAGAAGAAATTTTAAATGGACGAAGAAAAATTGCAAAGTATATGATAGATTCTTTGAAAGATTTAAGAGGAATAGAATTACCTATTTTTGATGAAAGTATACAACCTAGTTGGTATGCGTTTATAATTAAATATAACTCTGAAGAGTTAGAAAATTTATCTAGAGAGAAATTTTTTGAAGCTTTACAAGCAGAAGGATTATCAGAAGTAGATATGCCTAGTTCTACATGCCCATTAAATTATTTACCTTTATTTCAAAATCCCGGAGAATTATTTCCAAATTATATGGGGAAAGTTATTTATGCTGAAAATGATTTTCCTAATGCCACAAAATTTCATTCTAAATTATTAAAACTTCCTGTTTGGTATAGTGAAAATGATATGAAAAAAGTAAATGCATACATTCAAGGTATTCGAAAGGTTGTAGAAAATTATAAGGAGCTTTTATAATGGATTATGAAGATTTATTGAAACAAGCTAGAAAAAAAGGTATTAACAGATTGGTAGTTGGAGCTATAATTCAAAATGATTCTCAAGTTTTGTTTCTTCAACGTTCTAAAAATGATTTTAAAGGAGGATTATATGAACTTCCAAGTGGAAAAATAGAACTGAAAGAATCTATTAAAGAAGCATTGGGGAGAGAAATCAAAGAAGAAACTAATTTAGATTTGTATGAAATCATCAAATATGTTGATTTTTTTGATTATTTTTCCAAAAATAATTATTTAACAAGACAATTTAATTTTATTGTAAAAATTCAAGATTTTTCTAATATAATTTTGTCTGAACATGAAAATTATATTTGGTTAAATAAAAATGAACTGCAAAACTACAACATCTCTACTGAAGTTAAATTATTAATTAAAAATTTATAATTCTCTAACATAACAAACTAATTTAATATTTTCTTTAGGTAATTGTTTTTTCCAAATTGAAGTTTTTATTTCAGAATAAACTTTAAATTTGTTTTTTAACCAAAAATTAGTGTTAGGATTAAGATTTGTTTTAAAACTTCCAGCATGAATTATTTTCGCTCCTTTTGTTTTAGCATATTTTGCATATTCATTTAATAATTTTGTTCCATAATTTTTTCCACGAGCTTCTGGAAGAAGATTTATGTGAATATGTCCTGCGTTTTTAGGAGTTTTAAATCTCATTTCAGGTGAAAATGTTAAAAGTATATTCAGTAATTGAAAAAATTGTCCTCTCCAATAAATTCTATCTTTTTTTGGTAGGAAGAAACTTTTAAAGAAATTTTTCATGTTTGTAGAAATAGCTTCAAATATTTCACTATTGTTTTTATCATCTAAACAACCTAACAAGTAACCAACAACTTTATTTTTATCTTCAAGAACAAAAATACTTTCAGGTTCTTTTTCAACATAATATTTGATGTTGTTTTTGTAAATTTTATTGTTTGAAAGAAATTTAGACATAGATTTTCCTAAGAATGCAGTTTCAAAGTTAATATGTTCTACTTGTTTTCTATCTGAAGATTTATATTTTCTAATTTTCATTTAAAATTTCTCTTTTAAAACTTCTTTTAATTTATTATCTAATTGAGACATTAATTTCATTTCTTCAATGGTTAGCCACTTATATTCTAAATGTTCTTCATCTAATATTGGTGTACCTTCTATTTCCCCAATAAAAGTTAAACGAACAACGTGTTTGTTCGGAATTAAAATATCTTGAGCAAAAATTAATTCAGGTTCTTTAATTAAATTTAACTTTGTTTCTTCATAAACTTCTCTTTGTAAATTTTCAAAAAGAGATTTTCCAGGATTAATTCTTCCACCAACTATATCCCAGTTATTTTTTACATCAGGATAAATTTCAGGATTTCTCTTTAAAAGTAGATATTTTCCTTCTTTATTTTTTAAAAGTGCTTTAACTCCTACTTGTAATTTTATTTCTTCCATAATATTTGAGTAGCGAAATATTTAATAAAACTTTGCAATGAGGATGTTGTCACATGTTAGCAATAAAATTTTAACTATTTCAAAATAGTAACATTTATTAATAATTTATGGACTGAGATTGACAAGGGGAATATTAATGGTTGAAAGAATAGAAGTTATTTCTAAGTTTAAGTCAAATATATTCTCTAATGTAATTCTTAATAAGGTAAAATAAAATGACAAGTAAATACGCAGAAGCAGGAGTAGATTTTGCACAAGAACATTCAGTTGTAGATGTTATAGTAAAAGTTGGAAATGAAACCAAAGAAAATATTGCAGATTTATACAATTCAGGAATTTCGTTTCCAGAAGAAGGCAATGATTTTTCAGGAGGAATTTCTTTAGACTTAGAAAAAATGGTTAATTCTGGAATAAAGAAAACAGTTCTTTCAGGTGGTGTGGACGGACCTGGTTCCAAACCAGTTGTTCATGCTTTGTACAATGGAGATGATGAAATAAAACTTGCTTGTACTGCAATTGATTCAATTGCAATGTGTGTCAATGATTTAATTTGTTCTGGTGCAAGACCTGTTTTAATTTATGAATATCATTCTTGGAATGATGCAAATTTAGATGTTGCAAAACAAATGGCAGGAGGCAAATACATTGCTGCAAAATTATCTAAAGCTGCAATTGTTGGTGGAGAAAATGCTTCTTTATCTGCAATGATAACTGGACCAATTCCTAAAAAAGCATATGATATGTGTAATATGGCTTTAGGAATAATAACTGATGAAGCATTAGTGAAAAATCCTTTAGGGAAAGGACGTGTTCAAAGTGGAGATTCAGTTATAGGAGTTTCCAGTTCAGGAATTCATTGTAATGGTATAACTATGTCTTGGAAGGCTGCTATAGATTTTAAAAATAAAGGTTATATTGATTCATATAAAATTAATCAACGTTTAGCTGAACTAGGTGAAGAATCTGTTGCAGAAGCAGTATTAACTCCGACAATAATTTATGTTGATGCAATTCTTTCAGTTTTAGAACAATATGGTTCGCATATTAAAGCAATTGCAAATATAACTGGTGAAGGAATAGATAATATGAAAAGAATTCTTCCTGAAAATACTGGAATGATTTTGGATTATGCTCAATCATATGTTCAACAACCTCATCCTATTTTTAATTGGATACAAAAAAACGCAGTTGTTTCTACACAAGAAATGTATCATGATTACAATCAAGGAACTGGAATGGTTTTAGTTGTAGATAAACAACATAGAAACGAAATAATCCATTCTTTAAATCAAATTGGTAAAAACCAAATTTTTCAATCTAATTTCAAAGCATATGAATTAGGTGAAATAGTTCCTGATGTAGATAGTAAAATTAAAGGCTATGCTTTTGATAACACTAATTTGGAGTTTTAGAAAATGAAATATAAATTATATAATCCATCAAATGGAGTTATGAATGTCGCAGGATTTATGTCTGGTTCAGGTTCAAATTTAATAAAAATAATTGAACGTGAAAAAGAATTAAAAAAAGAAAAAGGAAAATCACCTTATCAAATGAAAGTTATTTTTTCAGATACATATGATAGTAATGCTACAAAAATAGGAAAAGAATTTGATATTCCTATTATTACTAGAGATATAAAAAGTTTTTACAAACACAGAAATAAATCTAGAAGAGATATGCAAGTAAGAGAAGAATTCGATTTAGAAACTATTAAAGCACTTCAACCTTTTGAAATATCAGTTATAGCCTATGGTGGATATATGAGTATAGTTTCTCCATATTTAGCTAGCGAATATTTAGGAATTAATGTTCATCCTGCTGATTTATCTATTTTAGATGAAAAAGGAGCAAGAAAATTTGTAGGAGATAATGCTGTGTGGGATGCAATTGTAGCTGAAGAAGACAATGTACGTTCTTCAACACACATTATTGAACCAAAAGTTGATGGTGGAAGAATACTTATGATTTCTGAACCTTTAAAATTAGAAAGAAATATAATAGGATCTTATGAAGGAACTGACAAAGAGTATTTGACTAAACTAAATCAAAATAAATTAAAAGAAATTGGTGATTGGGTTATTTTTCCTAAGACTATTCGAGATATAGCTGAAGGAAAATTCGAAATGAATCATTTAGGAAACCTTTATTATGAAGGAGAATTAATTCCGAACGGTTTAAAATTAAATTAATTTTTTTTCTTTTTTTAAATCAATAAATTAATATATATCTTTACTTAATTTAAATCATGAAAATAGGATATGCTTGTATAAACACTCAAATAGGATGTTCCACAAATTCAACATTTAGACTTAAAAATTTCACAAAAGAAAATTTTATTGAAAAAGTTTCAAATAATTTATCTTGTTTAAAAGAAATATTAAAATTCAATTTAAAAAACAATTTATTATTCTACAGAATAAGTTCTGCCATAATTCCCTTTGCATCTCATGAAGTTTGTAAAATAGATTGGGTTAAATATTTTAAAAAAGATTTTAAAGAAATTGGAAAATTCATAAACGAAAATAAATTAAGAGTATCTATGCATCCAGACCAATTTGTAATAATAAATGCAAAAGATGAGAATATTGTTAAAAAAAGCATAGCAGAATTAAAGTATCATTGTGATTTTTTAGATGCTTTAAATGTTGATGAATCTTGTAAAGTTCAAATACATATTGGGGGAGTTTATGGAGATAAAACATCAGCAATAAAAAGATTTATTGAGAACTACAAAAAACTTCCCAATAAAATTAAAAAAAGATTAGTTATAGAAAATGACCATCGTTCTTATAGCTTAAAAGATTGTTTAATTGTAAATAAAGCAACAAATATTCCTTTAGTTTATGATAGTTACCATCATGAGTGTTTAAACAATGGTGAGACTTTTAAAGAATCAATTTCAAAAGCCATAAAAACATGGCAGAAAAAAGATGGAAATTTAATGGTTGATTATAGTAATGAAGGAGATAAAAAAGGAAACCATTCAAAACATATTGATTTAAAAAAATTTAAAGAATTTCTCAAAGAAACAAAACAATTTGATTTTGATATAACTTTAGAAGTAAAAGATAAAGAAAAAAGTGCACTTGAGGCGATAAAATGTTTGAAATAAAAAATTTAAAAAAAATAAATTATTGGAAATTAGTTTCTGCGATTTTAATTTGTCAATTAGCAGGAATAATTGGTTCTATATTTACAGCACCATCAGTAAAAACATGGTATACAACAATAATTAAACCAAGCTTTAATCCACCAAATTATTTATTTGGTCCTGTTTGGACAACTTTATTTATTTTAATGGGAATATCATTATATATTATTTGGGATAACAAGAAAAAATCTAAATTTAAGAAAAAAGCAATAACTATTTTTTCAATTCAATTATTTTTAAATTTACTTTGGAGCATTTTATTTTTTGGTTTTAAATCTCCACTTTTAGCTTCAATAGAAATAGTGATATTATTGATTGCAATAGCAATAACAATTTATTATTTTTATAAAATTTCAAAACCATCAGCGTACTTACTAATTCCTTATATATTATGGGTTAGCTTTGCAATGATTTTGAATTTTGCAATAGTTTATTTAAATTATTGATTTTTTTATTTTTTTATTTATTAGTTTATCTTCTTAATAATTTTTTAAGTGGTAAATTTATTACATAGGCTCTAACATATGCCATAAAAATGTCAAAGTACATCCACATTCTTAAAAAAAATCCTTTTGAAAAACCATGTTTATTTTCTTTTAATGTTTGTAGATAATCTAGGTTTTCATATCCATATCCTTTTCCATAAAATTGTGCATAATAATTTAATCCAACTTCAATTCTATATCTATATTTATAGAACTTAGGAACCTTTTCCCACAATTGTTTGGTTAATGCTCTTTCTCCAGTGTTTAATGCAAATACTTTGAATAATTGTTCAGTTTTACTTTCTCCTCTTAAACCTAAATACATATCAAATTTTCCATCAATTACAGGCATTATTATTTTTTCAATAATTTTAGGTGTTATTTTTTTTAAGTCTGCATCACAAAAAAATATTATTTCACAATTTGTTGATTTAACTCCTTTTTCCATAGATAAAGCTTTTCCCATATTAATTTTATTTCTTATAAGTTTAATATTCTTAAATTTTTTAACTACTTCAGAAGTTTTATCTTTTGAACCATCATCTACAACAATTATTTCATTTATTAGTTTTGATTTTGAAATTTGCTTTAATACATTTCCAATTCTTTTTTCTTCATTATACGCAGGAATAATCGCAGCAATTGATTTGTTTTTTTTGTTCAAAATTAAGCCACCTATTAAAGGATTAGTTTAGTTGTTTTTATTACTTTTGGAATTAAATTTTAATGATTTCAATGTTTTTAAGGCTTATAAATGAATTTTTCTAATTTTATTAAATAATAATATAACCACTATAGAGTAACAACAAAAACGAAACATTTATATATAAGTAATCATAAACAATAAGTATTAACTTTAAAATGGTGAGATGAATGAATGAAAATAACGATCTTGAAAACAAATTGTTTAATTTAGCAAGTATATATGATGAATCACAAAGAGCATTTAGAGATGAAGAGTACAACGGTGATTTGAATTCTGAAGTTTTAAATGATGAATTAGTAGGAGCTTTTCTTGTACCTGATTTAGATGTTATACAAAAAGAAAATTATAACTCTGTTTCAGATATTAAATATGTTGTTGTAGGAATACCACATCATTCAACTGAGGTTGAACCTAAATATCTTTTAGATGCTTCAGGAAAACCTTGTGAAGAATTAAATCCTGTTGAGCTAGCTAATCTTGAAGAAGTTTCATTTACTAAAGAATATGTGGATGCATATAATGGTCCAATTCCTCACACTATAATTCTAAGAGAACATGAAATGTATAAAATTGTAGATTTTGTTTACAAGACAGAGGTAGAAAATGAAAACCATAACGATTAATCTAGGAAAAGGACTTGTTCTTAAAGCACCAATTAAATTAGATATGACTTTGGAAGAATGGATTAGAATGACTGATTATATTAATTCATTATTGAACTTTAAAAAGAGGTAATTAAAATGGCTAAGGATAATTTAGATGAATATGATGAGGATCTTTTTGAAGACTTTGGAGAAGGCTTTGAAGATGAATTTGATGCTATAAGTGAAAAAGTTTATGAAGAAGCTTTTAACAAGCAACTTGAAGAAGCAAAAGAAGCATCAGAAGAAACAGAAGAAGTTCAAACAGAAATGCTTAAAGATGAAGAAATCGATGAAGCTGAATATGAATTTGATGAAGTTGTTGGTGGAAGAGATAAGAAACCAATAATGAGTACTTTAAATAAAGGTAAATTATCAAAATATGAAATGGATGATTTATTAAATGGTTTATAATTTTAGAAAAAACTCTGGAAATTATTATCTTTTGAAAATCACCTCAACACACCTTTCACACATTCCAGAGTTTTTTCTTCTTTTCTTCTAATCTAATTTTAAAAAATTAAATTTTGAATTTAAATATTTAAGTAAATTGAAGAATAAAATCATAATTGAACAAAGTGATAAAGCAATAATCCAATCCAATGGTGCTAAAGGAATTGTTTCAAAAACCTTATTTAAAGGTGTATAAATTATTAAAATTGTCGCTATTATTGAAATGATTGAAGCAAAAAATAAATACTTATTTGCTAAAAATGATTTGATTTTCATTATTCTTTTAAACGACATAAAGTTAAATGCATTTGCAATTTCAATGCAAATTAAAGTTAAAAGCGCCATCGTTCTTGAATAACTCATATCATGATTCATTAAATTAAATGAAATATAAAATGTTGACAATACAATTAAACACATTGTAAGTCCACCTAAAATACTAAGTATGAAATGACTTCTAGTCATTAATTCATGATTTTTTCTAGGTTTTTCTTGCATAATATGTTCAGATGATGGTGTTACAGATAAAGTCATTGCAGGTAAATCATCAGTTACTAAATTCATAAATAAAATGTGTATTGCAAGTAAAAAAGGAACTTGCCAACCTAAATAGGGTGCGAGAAGTACACCTAAAAATAAAATACTTATCTCAGCGAATTTACACGTTAAAAGATAACTTGTAAATTTTCTAATATTATTAAAAATAGTTCTTCCTTCTTTTATTGCTTCTACTATAGTATTAAAGTGATCATCTTTTAAAGTTAAGTCTGCAACACTTCTTGAAACATCAGTTCCATTTTTACCCATTGCTACACCTATGTGTGCTTCTTTTAAAGCAGGAGCATCATTAACACCATCACCAGTCATAGTAACTATTTCACCATTTTCTTTTAAAGCATTAACAATTCTTAATTTATGTTCAGGACGTACTCTTGCAAATATAACAATATCATTTACAATATTTTTTAATTCTTCATCACTTAATTCATCCATTTCTATTCCTGTTAAGACTTTTCCTTCTAAACCTACTTGTTTTCCTATGGATACCGCAGTTTCATAATTATCTCCAGTAATCATTTTAACTTTAATTCCTGCAATAAAACATTTTGAAATTGATTCTTTAACTTCTTCTCTTGGAGCATCTTCTAAACCAAGAATACCTAAGAAAATTAAATTATTTTCAAAATTCTCTTTTTTAATTTTAGTTTCATCTTTATATGCAAGTCCTATTGTTCTCATTGCATTTGAATTTAATTCAGTTATAATTTTTAGTAATTTTTCTTTTTCTTTTTTAGTTAGTTTTACTTTTTTCCCATTCTTATATATATGAGAACATTTATGTAGAATTATTTCAGGAGCTCCTTTTGAAAAAATAAATTTCTTTTTTCCTATTTTATTTAAAACAGTCATCATTTTTCTACTTGAGTTAAAATTTATTTCTTCAATTCTTTCAGAATTTAAATCTTCTAAAGAATAATTTGCTTTTGAAGCTAAAACCATTAAAGCAATTTCTGTTGGAGAACCAAGTCCTTTGTATTCAGTTTCATATTCAGGATTTATTTTTATTTTTGCATCATTACAAAGAACACAATTTTTAAATATTAAATCAAATACTTTGTTTTTTTCAAATTTTACTTCTTTACCATTTTTTAAAAAAATACCGAATCTTGAATATCCTGAACCCGTAACATCATAATAACTATTATTTGCATATATTTTTTTAACAGTCATTTCTCCTTTAGTTATAGTACCAGTTTTATCAGAACATATAACCGTTGTTTCACCTAAAGTTTCAATAACAGACATCCTATTAACAATTGCATTTTTTTCAGACATTCTTTTTGCACCAAGAGTTAAAGCAATGGTTAAAACCACGGGAAAACCTTCAGGAAATGCCGCAACACAAAAAGCAATCATAAGTATTAATACATCAATATATATTCCAGGTACTCCTTTATTTATATTTAAAACTAAAAATCCTGTTAAAAATGCAAAAAATAAAGTTATATATACCATGTATTTTGCAAGGTTATTTACTTTTATTTGAAGAGGTAATTTTTTCTCTACTTTTGAAATCATTTTTGAAATCTTTCCAAAAGCAGTATTCATACCTGTGTGTAAAACTTTTGCAGTACATTTACCATTAACAACATAAGTTCCAGCAAAAATCATATTTTCATTTTCATGTTTTTCTTTTTCTTTTAAACAAGGAGATTTGTTAACTGCTAAAGATTCACCTGTTAAAGTAGATTCATCAACGCCAAGTTCTTTTTCTTCTAAAACAACACAATCTGCAGGGACTTTTTCTCCCATTTTTAATAAAATTATGTCACCAGGAACTAAAAGTGAAGATTCTATTTGATTCTCTTCACCACCTCTTACAACAGTAATAATATTTTTAATTAATTTTTTTAAAGCATCAACTTCTTTTTCAGCTTTATACTCTTGTACAAAACCCATTATAATTATAACAACTATAACAACTAAAATAGTATATGCAGTTAAATCTTTTCCAACGATAAATGATAGAATTGTTGCAGCTAAAAGTAAATAAACTATAAAATTATCTTTTACTTGTCTTAGAAATATTTTAAGTGGACCTGATTTTGAAACATCTTTCAAAGCATTAAGTCCATATTCCTTTAATCTTTTGTCTGCCTCTTTTTCCGTTAAATTATCGTAATAGTTCAATTTAATAGTTTTCTAAATTACTTCTTTATAAACATTATGTTTTTATTTCATTAAAATTTAAAGGCAATTAATACAAATCTTTTTATTTATGTTACTTTTTTTATGTTTCATGCAAGAAAAAATAATTTCACAAGGAGCAGAAGCCATACTTGTTTTAAAAGACGATAAAATATTAAAAAAAAGAATACAAAAAAGTTATCGACATGTTGAATTAGACAATAAAATAAGACTTAATAGAACAAAAAGAGAAATTAAAGTTATGAATAAATTAAAAGAATTAAAAATAAATGTTCCTAAAATATATGAATCTGATGATAAATTTACCATTTGTATGGATTTTATAGATGGAAAAAGATTAAGAGATGTTTTAATTGAAGATACTTCTAAAAAAATTTATCTTAAAAAAGTAGGAAATTGGCTTGCAAAAATGCATGAAAATGGAATAATACACGGAGATTTAACAACTTCAAACATACTTGTTGATAAATCTGAAAAATTATATTTAATAGATTTTGGACTTTCATTGTTTTCTAAAAAAATAGAAGATATGGCAGTAGACATACATCTTTTAAAACAAGCAATAGAAAGTACACATTATAAAAATGTAACTGAATTTTATAAAGAATTCTTGAAAGGATATAAGTTTGAAGATTCTGAAAAAGTTTTAAAAAGACTTGAAACAGTTGAATTAAGAGGAAGAAATAAACATTAAACTTTTTAAAAAACTTTATATATACTTTAATTTATTTTTAATTTATGTTTTTTAATCCCAAAAAATCTATTCCAGAAGAAATAAAAGAACAAGATACTGAACTTCATAATATTCTTCAATTTTTATCTAAGTTACAACAATTTACTCAAGAGAAATATAATTATTTAATTAAAATGTTAAATAATATGTCTGGACAGAATTTATATTTTACTCTACAAAAATCCAAAGATTTTTTAGAACGAAATTTACACGTATTAAATAAATTAAAAGAATATAAACAATTAGAAAAAAACATTGAAAAAGAAGAATTAAGACATAAATTGTTATTTAAACATGAATTAATAACTCTTTATGATGCACTTAATAAATTAGACGAATTACAGGATTTACTTGAACAAGAGAAAAAATTATTAAAATTTATTGAAGATAGAGATAATAGTATTAATTCAATACTTGATTCAAACAGAATTTTAGTTTTACTTTCTAAATGTCTTGAAAAAGAAATAATTTTATTGAAAGGAGAATATAAAGATGTTATTAAATTTGATAGACAATTAATGATTTTAAATGAGCGTGTAACAAAGTATAAAAAACTTCCTATACTAAAATCTAAATATTATCATGCGTCTTCATTTTTATTTAATAAAGGTGATGTTATTAAGCCTTCTAAATTAAGACCTGATCCTTACACAGGTGAAATTGCAGAAATTGAATCATATATTGAAAAAGTAAGACAACAAGAATTTCCTGAAAATGCTTCTAGAGAAAATGCAGTTTTTGTTTTCAAAGATCCTTTTTTAGCTTCTGAGCATGGTGGAATAGTATATGCAGTTGAAGTATCTGGAAAAGTTTCAGATGGAGATTATGAAGCATTCACTGAATATAGATAACATTGGGAATCAAGAAACGAAGAAAATAAATTAGAATGTGCCAGAGGTTATTGGAATTTAGATTATGGACGTATTATAGAAACAATGGTTAATGGAACTGTAACTATTATTGGTTTAGGAGATTATATAGGAAAAAACGATAAAATAAAAATAATTGATGAAAATCTTCTTGATGACGAAGGTAATCCTGTGAAAAAAGGTTCTATAGGATATGTTAGTCATATTAATACTTATGATCAAGAATTGCCTTATGAAGTAACTCTTGAAGATGATAGAACTTTATGTTTAAATCCTCATTCTTTTAAGGTTTTTAGAAAATAAACACTAAACTTTTTAAGTAGTTGTATTTTCTTCAATTTATATGAAAAAAATATTTTTACTAAGTTTAATTTTAATATTATTACTTCCTATTGTAAATGCTTTAGATATAAATAAAGTAAACACAATGACGCTTCTTTCAGTTGCAGAATTAGAAAACGGAAGTTATGTTGGAAAAACAGCTCAATTAATTTTACAAGTAAAACCAGGACATGGTTCAGTTTTTATAGATAGTTATCCATTGTCAAAAATAGATACACAACTTTCAACAAAAATCGCAAATGAAATTGCTTGTTCAATCTCAAAATTTGATTGCGAAAATTATAATTTCTTTTATACAATAAAAGCAGATTCTGCAATAGTTGGTGGACCTAGTGCCGGTGGAGCAATAACTCTTCTAACTTTAGCAACACTAGAAGATATTCCAATAAATGAAAATATTGCAATGACAGGAATGATTTCTTCAGGAGGAATAATTTTACCTGTTGATGGAATAAAAGAAAAAGTTGAAGCAGCAAAAAATTTAAATTTAATAATATTACCTGAATTTGCATTTACAAATAATAGTTTAATTTTTGAAGAAGAATTTAAAACTCAATTAAATTCAACCATTAATGAAACTGATGAATTATATGAAGAAATTTTAAACAAAAATGATTTTAAAAAATATTCAAATATATATTATGTTAAAACAATTTCCGAAGCATTTGAAAAAATTTCAGGAATTAAATCAGAAGATAAAAAAGAAATACAAATACCTGAATTTTATATTGAAACTATGAAAAAAACAAGCGAAATTTTATGCGAAAAAACAATAGAATCCTTAAATCAAATTGAAAATAAAGAAGACGAATTATATGTCTTAGCTCAAGAAAGTTATGAAAAATCTTTAAATTCTTCATTAAAAGAACAATATTATTCAACTGCATCATTTTGTTATTCAGCAAACTTAAGATTAAGAGAATTACAACTTAAAAATTTAAGTCAAACTTTATTAAATGAAAATTTAAATTCATTAAATGAAAAAATTGAAAAATTTGAAAAAAGTATTTCAGAATATGAATTATTAACATTTACAGATTTAGAAGCATACATGATTATACAAGAAAGATTAATAGAATCTAAAGATTATTTAAAAAATATAAATTCAACAAATATTTCATATACAGATTTAGCTTTTGCAATAGAAAGATATCAAAGTGCAGTTGCTTGGAGTATTTTTTTAGGACAAGAAGGAGTATCTTTAATTATAGATGAAGAGCATCTAAGAAACGCTTGTTTTCGTGAACTTCAAAAATCAGAAATGATATTAAGTTATTTAGAGGCTTATATTCCTGATATTTATTTATCAAGTATTAAAGAAGCAAATCAACATGCAAAATATTTTTCAAATCAACAAAATAATGTTATGTGTTTATACACAGCTTCAAAAGCTAGAGCAAATGGAAATTATTTTATGACTATTTTTGGTGTTCCTGAAAATAAAACAAAAGAAATTGTTGTAGAAAAATTAAATGTAGTTGAAGAAATGATTTCAAAACAAAAAAATGCATTTCCAATAATGGGTTATAGTTATTTAGAATATTCAAGAAATTTAATAGATACACAAGAAGAAACTGCTTTGTTATTTTCAGAATATGGATTAATATTTAGTGATTTAAGTTATTATTTTCCACAACAAAAAAACTATTCATTTGCATATGATATTAAATTATTGCTATTTTGTGTTTTCTTGTTTTTTATGGGATTTATTACAGGTTTTTTAGTATTTAAAATTACATCTAGAAAGTCAAAACCTAAAAAAAGAGTCCCTAAGAAGGCCAATTAAGGCCTTCCCGGGGAAAAAGAGGTGAGACAATAAATTGTATTCAACTCCCCTAAAAATGGAAAAGTTTGTTTTCTTTAAATATGTTTCGAATTTGTATCTATTTAAAAAGAGTAACAATTCAATTTAAAAATAACTTAATTTTTCTTTAAATTATGAAAATAGTAGTAGGAATGAGTGGCGGAGTAGATAGCTCTATGACTTTAGTTTTATTAAAAAAACAAGGATATGAACCAATAGGAGTATCTTTGAAAATGGCATCATGGAATTCAAAAGAAAATGTAGCTTCAACTTCTGAATCATTTAACATTGCAAAACAAATTTGTAATAAATTAAATGTACCTCATCATATATATGATGTTTCTAAAGAATTTGAAAAAGAAGTTATGGGTTATTTTATTGAAGAATTAAAAAATAGAAGAACGCCAAATCCTTGTGTTTTTTGTAATAGAAATTTAAAATTTAAATATTTATTCAAATGGGCAAATGAACATGGAATTGAAAATGTAGCAACAGGACATTATGCAAGAATTGTTCAAAACAAAGATATTTTTGAATTAAGACTATCAAAAGATCCATCTAAAGATCAAACTTATGGTTTATCTATGTTTCCTCAAGAGTGGATAAAACATTTAATACTTCCCTTGGGAGATTATACTAAAGAAGAAGTTTACAAATTAGCAGAAAAAGAAAATTTAATTTCTTATAAAAAAATAAAACAAAGTCAAGACTTATGTTTTGTTTCCAAAAAAGATTTACCAAAATTTATAGAAGAAAAATTAGGAATAAAAAAAGGAGATATTGTTGATTTAGAAGGTAAAAAATTAGGAGAACACAAAGGATTACATTTTTATACAATAGGACAAACAAGAAAATTAAATTTACCTAAAAAATATTATGTTAAAAAATTTAATGTTCAAGAAAATAAATTAATAGTGACAGAGGATTTAGATAAAGTTCATACAATTGATGAAATAACTTTGTTTCCTTATAATTTCACAATAAAAGAAATTGAAAAACCAATAAAAGTAAATGCAAAAATTCGTTATGGTGATTTCATAAATGGAAGTGCTACTTTATATCCTCCAAAAGATGGAAAGTTAATTATTAAATTTGAAAATCCAATGCATGCTGTAACTCCAGGTCAATTTTGTGTTTTTTACGATGGAGATGTTTGTTTAGGTGGTGGAGTAATTAATTAAAATTAATTAAAAAAATCAATAATTCCATTTATTAAATTGTTAACTCCTTCTACAATATTATTTTTTGTTTCACTTAAAGTATTTTTAACATCATTTATAATTCTATTTACTTCAATTTTAATAAATTGTTTGATGTAAGTTTCCAAATTAATTTTTTCTTCAAAAGGAATTTTTATATCAACATATTTGTTTTTAGAAACATATACTATTCCTTGAATATATCCATATGTATCTCCAGGTTTCAAAATTTCTAAAGCAAATTCAGAAGTTGGTTTCCATCCAACAAACTGATCTATTAAAAATGTAGTTGTTTTTTTGACAGGTAATTTCTGTCCTGTAATTTTATTAGAAATTAATATGTCTCCTGTAGCTTCAAGAATTAAATTGTAGTCTATGTGATTAATTTTTACATCTACAAAACCATCATTATACAAATTCAAATATCCTTTAAGCTCAAATCCTTCTAAATTAAATGAATTTAATTCTTCAATTTTTAATTCTTGAATTGAAACTTGTGTAAGTGAGTAAATGTATAAAATTAAATAAGTACTTGTAATTAGAATACTTAAGATGATAATTAAGATTAAAATTCCCCACCACTTAAAACACCATAATTTTTTATTCTTTTTCATATTTTAATTATTTTATTCTTGTTATCTTTTTAAAATTTACTATTATTTCCGGTTTTTTCTCAGACAAACTTATTAAACACAAATTCATTTTAATTTAAATGAAAAGAAAACTAATTTATTTAATTTTAATTTTATTGTATATATTTTTAATATATTATTTTTTCAATTTTCAAACATCAATTAATACTAAAAGAATTGATGATATTGGAAGTATTAATTTATATTTTTGTCAACAAACTAATTGTGCAAACATTTTAGTTGAATTAATAAATAATTCAAAAGATATTAAATGTGCTTTTTATGATTTAGGAGAACCAACTGTATTAAATGCTTTAAATAAAACAAATACATTAATATTTAATGAAAATTATGAAGGAAATTTTACACCAGTAACAAGCAAAGGTTTAATGCACCATAAATTTTGTGTGTTTGATGAAAAAATAGTTTTAACAGGAAGTTGGAATCCAACAATTCGTGGAACTTATTACAATGATAACTTAGTTTTATTAATAGTTTCAAAAGAAATATCTAAAGCATATCTAAATGAATATAATAAATTATTAAAAAATAAAAAACATCAAGCAAATTATTTATTTAATTTATCAGGAAATTTAATTGACTTATGTTTTTCTCCAGAAGGAAATTGTGAAAGTTTAATAATAAATGAAATTAAAAAAGCAAAAAAGCAAATTAAATTTTTAACATTTACATTTACAAGCCAAAAAATTGCAGAAGCAATATTAAATCAAAATATTTCTCATTCAGGTGTTATTGAAAAAACAAAAATTAGCCAATACACAGTTAAATTAAATTACACTCTAGATACAAATAAATACAATATGCATCACAAATCATTTATAATAGATGAAGATGTTGTGATTTTAGGAAGTTATAATCCTACACAATCTGCAAATACTCAAAATGATGAAAACTTATTAGTAATAAGAAGTATAAAATTAAATGAATTAATGAAAAAAGAATTTGAAAGAATTTATAATTGATTTATAAATCATTTAAAAACTACTTCTAGAGAATAATAAGATTTATAAGGAATTGCTCACTTTTTAGGTTTAAACTCTAAATAAGAGAAAAAAGGTGTATATAAATGACTATATTGAACTTTAATTTTACAAAAATAAATGTTGAGAAAAAAGGAAAATTATCCAACGAAATGAAAATACAATCAAAGATGACTTTAACAGATTTAAAATCATCAAATGTTGCTAGTGGTTCAAAACAACAAGCATTCGTTATAAAATTTGCTTATAGCGTTAATTATGAACCAAAAGTAGGCACTATAGATTTAGAAGGAGAATTAATTTATTTAGCAGATGAAAAGTTAGCTAAAGAAATTGAAAAAGTTTGGAAAGATAGTAAAAACCTTCCAAAAGAAGTTGCTCTTCAAGTTTTAAATAGAATTTTACATAATTGTAATGTGGAAGCTTTAATTTTAAGCAAAGAAATTGCATTACCACCACCAATACAATTACCTAAAGTTCAACTTTCAAAAGAACCAGTAAAAAAATCAAAATAAATTTTTTTTCTTTTCCATTTTTTAAAGGTGATGTGCCATGTCTGAAAAAAAAATACAACTAAAAGTTATTGAATCTACTCAAGATGATGTTAATAAAGGCATTGTAAGAATGGATGTTGTTGCTATGAAAACAATAGGAGTAACTCCTGGAATGTTTGTTTCAATAAAAGGACAAAGAACAAGCGTTGCAATTGTAGACAGAGCTTTACCTGGAGATATAGGACTAAATGTTGTAAGAATGGATGGCTTAACAAGAAGAAATGTTAAAGCTAGCATTGGTGAAATTGTTTCAATTTCAAAAGCAGAAATTGTTGAAGCAAAAACTGTAACAATTGCGCCAGTTAAAGAAGGCATACAAATAAGAGCTAATTCTGATTTTTTCCTTCAAGCACTACTTGGAAGAGCAGTTTCAAAAGGAGATTTAGTTTCACTTGGTGGAACAAACAGAAGACGTTCTTTAGGAATAAATTTTGGAGAAGAAAATTTTGAAGAACAATACTTAAACAGATTTTCAAGTTTTGGTTTAGCAGATTTAAAATTTATAGTAACTGAATGTAATCCAAAGCAAGCAGTTTTAATAAATGAACAAACACAAGTTAAATACTTAAATGAAGTTGCAAATTTAGAAGAATTAGAAAAAGAAATTCCAGATATTTCTTATGAAGATATTGGTGGACTTGATGGAGAATTAAAAAAAGTTAGAGAAATGATTGAAGTTCCATTAAAACATCCGGAAGTTTTTGAAACTTTAGGAATAGAACCTCCAAAAGGAGTTTTATTACATGGCCCTCCAGGAACAGGAAAAACATTACTTGCTAAAGCAGTTGCAGCTGAATCAGATTCAAAATTTTATGTTATTAATGGTCCAGAAATTATGGGAAAATTTTATGGACAATCAGAAGAAAATTTAAGAAAAATTTTTGACGAAGCTGAAAAAAATGCTCCTTCAATAATATTTATAGATGAACTTGATGCAATAGCACCAAAAAGAGAAGAATCAAAAGGAGAAGTTGAAAGAAGAGTTGTAGCACAACTATTAACAATAATGGATGGATTAAAATCCAGAGGAAGAGTTGTTGTAATGGCTGCAACAAATATTCCAAATTCAATAGATCCAGCATTAAGACGTCCAGGAAGATTTGATAGAGAAATAGAAATTAATCCTCCATCAATAGAAGCAAGAAAAAAAATTCTTAAAATTCATACAAGAAATATGCCACTTCAACCAACATATGAAATTGAAACAGCAAAAAAATCAATAGAACAAAAAGTTTTAGAATTGAAATTAGAAATTGTAGATTTAAAAGATGAACAATTAATTACAAATAAGAAAAAATTAATTAACAGTTTTGAAGAAATGTTAAAAAAACTTTCAGGACTAAATCAAAATGATTTTGAACAAATTATGGGTGGTGTAAGTCAATCAATTTTATCAAATGATCAAAAAAGAGATTTAGATAATTTATTATTAGATACAATTTTATCTGATTTTGCACAAATTACACATGGATTTGTGGGTGCAGATTTAGCATCATTGGCAAAAGAATCCGCAATGGTTGTTTTAAGAAAAGTTTTAGAAGATTTAAACATTAAAGATGATGAACCAATCCCACAAGAAGTTTTAACAAAAATAAGAATTACAAAAGAAGATATGTTTACAGCGTTAAAATCAGTTCGTCCATCTGCAATGAGAGAAGTTTTAATTGAAAAACCTAATGTAACTTATAATTCAATAGGTGGTTTAGTAACTGTAAAACAAGAATTACTTGAAGCAGTTGAATGGCCACTAAAACATAAGCCAGTTTTCAAAAGAATGGGTATAAAACCACCGAAAGGAGTATTACTTTATGGCCCACCAGGAACAGGTAAAACTATGCTTGCAAAAGCAATAGCAAATGAAAGTGAAGCAAACTTTATTTCTGTAAAAGGTCCAGAATTATTATCTAAATGGGTTGGAGAATCAGAAAAAGGAATAAGAGAAATATTCAAAAAAGCAAGACAAGTATCTCCTGCAATAATATTCTTTGATGAAATTGATGCAATAGCTCAAAACAGAATGGGTGGACATGATGATAAAGTTGGTGCAAGAGTTGTAAATCAATTGTTAACAGAAATGGATGGAATGCAAGAACTTAATGATGTAATTGTAATTGCAGCAACAAATCGTCCAGATATGATGGATACAGCTTTATTAAGACCAGGAAGATTTGATAGAATTATTTTAGTTGGAATTCCTGATACTGATGCAAGAAAAAATATTTTTGAAGTTCATACAAAAGAAATGCCTTTGGCAAAAGATGTAAAACTTTCCGAATTAGTTTCAAGAACTGAAGGTTATGTTGGAGCTGATATTGAAGCAGTATGTAGAGAAGCAGCAATGCTTGAACTTCGTAAAAAAATAGATGCTAAACATGTTTCAATGGAATCTTTTGAAGAAGCTTTAAAGAAAGTAAATCCTTCAGCAACAAAAGAAATTCAAGATGCTTATGAAGAAATTCAAGCAAAATTTTCACAAGCAGCAGGAGCAAAGTTTAGAGAAGAAAAACCAAGTTATTATGGATGAATAATGAAAAACAAAAATTTAACAATTTGGACAAAAGTTTGGATGATCATAATATTATTTTTTATAATTTATCCTTTAATTTGGTTTATTATAGAACGAATAAATAATTCTTCTTATGGTTATGAAACTCCTATAACTTTTATCTTTTTTAGTATATTGATTTTATTATCTTTAGTTATTTGGGGAATTGGTATTTGGATAAAAAATATAAAAAAATAATATTTTTCGTAAATTTAAAGAACAGAGTTTATAGATTTCGATTTTTTTAAAATTCGTAAATCTTCCGAAAATTCTTACATCAAATATAAATTAAACTTCTCTTAATTTATTTTCATGTTAATTAGAGAAATAATTTCAAACGAACGCCCAAGAGAAAAACTAGAACGATATGGAGTTTCATCGTTGACAAACACAGAACTTTTAGCAATTATTCTTCAAACAGGAACAAAGGGAGAAAGCGTATTAGAATTATCATCTAGATTAACATCACAGGGCTTAGAAAAATTAAATTCTTTATCCTTAAATGAACTCAAACAAATAAAAGGAATAGGAATAGGAAAAGCATCACAAATATTGTCCCTATTTGAATTAAACAAAAGAATTTCTTTTACAAAAAATGAAACAAAACCAATAAAGTCCGCAAAAGATGTATTTAATTATTGTTCTCCAAAACTAAGTAACTTAGATAAAGAACACTTCATGATTTTACATTTAAATACAAAAAATAAAGTTATAAGAGATGAAATCATTTCAATAGGAACTCTAAATTCATCGTTAATTCATCCAAGAGAAGTATTTAAATCCGCGATTAAAGATAGTTCAAATTCAATAATATTGGTTCACAATCATCCATCAGGAGATATAGAACCAAGTGATGAAGATAAAGAAGTAACAAAAATTTTAACACAAGCAGGAGAACTTTTAAATATTAAAGTTTTAGATCATGTAATAATTGGAAAAAAGGATTATTATTCCTTTAAAAATTAAAAAATTATTTTAAACCAGTAACACCAAATTTCTTTCCAGTTCTTTTAGTTTCGCTTAGTTTCTTTACTTCTTCAATTTCGAATTTTTGAACTGGAATTAAAACCATCTGTGCTATTCTCATATCTTTTTCTATTGTAACTTCATCCATTCCAATATTTATTATCACTACTGTTAATTCTTCTCTATATGCGTGATCTAATGTTCCAGCAATAACGTGACAACCAAGTTTTGTAACAACGCCTACTCTATCTCTAATTAAACCAACATAACCTTCAGGTATTTCTATAGAAATTCCTGTAGAAATTTCTTTTTGTTCCATTGATTGTATTGTTGTTGTTTTATTCGCTCTTACATCAAATGCAACATCACAATCTAATGCATATTCAGGCAAAGCTGCATTTTTATCTAATTTTACAATTTTTATTTTATTTGTCAATTTTAATCAATTAAATTCATCCTCAAAAGTATATAAATGTTACCTTGAATCATTTAAGTACATTTATATACTAATCAAAGAATTCTTATTTAGCTCAACGTGAGCACAAGGTGAAGAACGGATTGTTCATCATCTAAAATATAAAATTTTAGGTAAAAAAATGGCATTTGAAAAAAGTGAACGTAGAGGTTCAAGAGAAGGCGGAAGAAGTTCCGGAAGAGAGAGTAGAGGTTCAAGAGAAGGCGGAAGAAGTTCTAGTTTTGGTGGAAGAAGTTCATCAAGAGATAGACCAAGTGGTAGATCAAGTAGAGGAAGCTCAGAAATGTATTCAGCAGTATGTGATAAATGTGGTGCTAATTGTGAACTTCCATTCAAACCAACAATGGGTAAACCAGTTCTTTGTAGTGACTGCTTTAGAAAAGAAGGTCCTTCAAGATCAAAAACTGATACAAACATAGATTTATCAGAAATCAACGCAAAATTAGATAAAATTCTAGAATTATTAAGTGACGATTAAATTTTTATTTTTTTTATTTTTTTATAATTAAATTTATAAATTCTCTTTAGTTAAGTTTTAACATGAAAGAAATATTAGATTTTGTTAAAGAAGAACACAAAAGAAAAACTAAACATTATTGTTTGGAAGATAATTCTAAAACAAAATATACTATATTAGCAAAACTTATGGAAGAAGTTGGAGAACTTTCTGAAGCAATTTTAACAATAGATTCTTTACAAAGAACAAATAAACTTTCTAAAAAAATAGATTTGGAAGGTGAATTGGCTGATGTTATTCTTGTTACATTTGTTTTGGCTGAAGAATTGAAAGTTGATATTAGTAAATCTTTAAAAAATAAAATGAAAAAAGTAAAGTCAAGAAAAAATTAAATTTTATTTTCTTCTCATTATGGAAACCTTTAATAATTAGATATTAATCGAATAAACATGGTTTGGTTTCAATATTTAGTTTTACTCGGAGCTTTAGCTCAACTAGTAGGTATAACACTTTACATAAAAGAAACTGTAAAAGGTATTGTAAAACCAAATAGAATGACGTGGCTTATGTGGTCTATTGCTCCATTAATAGCTTCGACAGCTGCTTTTGTTGATGGTGTAACTTGGGCAGCGTTACCAGTATTTATGGCTGGATTTGGTCCTTTCTTAGTCTTTATCTCATCTTTTCTTAGTAAAAAAGCATATTGGAAATTAGAAAGTGTAGATTATTGGTTTGGTGCTTTCTCTGCAATTGGTTTAATACTTTGGGCAATTACAAAAGAACCTTCCATAGCAATAATATTTGCAATACTCGCAGATGGATTCGCAGCATTACCAACATTAACTAAGGCATGGAAACATCCTCAAACAGAACATTCTTCTGCTTTTTCAACAGGATTATTTAGTGCTTTAACAAGTTTCACTGCAGTTAAATCTTGGTCTTTTTCAGAAATTGCTTTTCCATGTTATTTAATTCTTATTTGTAGTTCTATTTTATTTGCAATTAATAGAAAGAAATTATTTAATCATAAAATCACTAATTAGTTTAAATACATTTATAAATAACTTCTTATTTACACTATTTATGAACTTATACAAAGACAATCAAGTAAAGATGTCAAGTTAAACGAATTCTTATTAGTTCATAGTTTAAAATTATTACAAATTTATTTTTTTATTCAAGTATAAAAGAGGTTAATATTATGGTTTATGTTAAAGATTTAAAATGGAAAAATAGTATGAAAATATCAGAATTAGTTCAATCATTTCAAAATTTAGGTTATCAAAGTGTCGAATTAAACAAAGCAAAAGATGTAATTGTAAAAATGAAAAAAGAATCTGCAAAGATTTTTTTAACATTTACATCGAATATGGTAACATCTGGTTTAAGAGGATTTTTTGCTCAATTAATAAAATTAAAAATGGCAGATGTTATAGTAACAACTGTTGGTGGTTTAGAAGAAGATATAATGAAATCGCATGGAGAACAATTTTCCATAGGTAACTTTGATGCCGATGATGTAGAATTACACGAACAAGGAATAAATAGAGTTGGAAATTTAAAAATTAACAATGAAAGTTATATGAAATTTGAAGATTTAATTTTACCAATTTTAGATAAACTTTATGAAAAACAACCAAGATGGGCAATCTCAGAAATGCTAAAAGAAATAGGACTTCAATTAAACGATGAAAATTCAATTTTATATCAAGCAGCAAAAAACAACATTCCAATATTTTGTCCTTCAATAACAGATGGTGCATTTGGATTTCATTTATATCTATATCAACAAAAACATAAAGATTTTGTAATTGATTGTGTTAAAGATTTTGGAAATATTCTATTCTCTACAACACACGATGATAAAAAAGGAGTGATTGCTTTGGGAGGTTCAATTTCCAAACATCACGCAATTCTTGCAACACTTCTTAACGGAGGAGCAAACTTTGCAGTATATATGACAACAGCACACTCATCAGATGGTTCAATGTCAGGAGCTACAACAAAAGAAGCAAAATCATGGGGAAAAGTAAAAGATGAAAGCGATATCGCAACAGTAATTGGAGATGTAACTATTACTTTTACATTGGCAATGATGGCAGCATTAGATGAATTATATGAGGATGGTTTAATATGAACGCGTATTTTGAATTATCAAAATCAATTGCATTAAATCAATTTAAAATAGTTCAAGATTTATGCAACATAGTTTCATACTCATCAAAAACAAATCCATTAATTACAAAAATTTTAGAAGAAAATACAAATTCTTTATTTAGTATACACTTTAAAAATGAGTTAAAACATGTAAAAGACAAATCAAGAGTTTTATTTTTACTTCAAGGAACAAATGAAGAAGAACTTCAAGAATTTTTAAATCAAAAAATAACTAAATTTGTCGTAGATAACCAAACAGACTTACAAGTTTTATTAAATTTTATAGAAAAAACAAATGAAAAAATTACACTTTTATTAAGAGTTAAATTAAAAGAAAACACAATAAGAACAGAAAAATATTATGTTTTTGGAATGGATTCAGAAATAGTTTCAAAAAAAATTCTTGAACTGAAAAATCATAAAAATATTTCATCATTAGGAATACATTTTCATAGAAAAACACAAAACATGGCAGAATGGAATTTAATTTATGAACTTCAATCAATGTTCAATGAAGAAATTTTTAAGAATATAAATATTTTAAATATTGGAGGAGGACTTCCATCTGAATATGCAAATACAAACATAAAAGTATTCGATTCAATATATAAAAAAATAATTGAATTAAAAGATTTTTTAAATAAAAATAAAATTAATTTAATGATAGAGCCAGGAAGATTTATCTCAGCTCCAGCAGTAAAACTTCACACTGAAATTCTGGCAATACATCAAAATACAATAATAATAAATGCTTCAGTTTATAATTCAGATATGGATGCATTAATAGTTCCAGTTAAATTATTAGTTGAAAATGAAAAAGAATCAGGACAATCATATGTAATAAAAGGAAAAACACCATGTTCTTTAGATTTATTCCGTTACAAAGTTTATTTAGAAAATCCTAAAGTTGGAGATATCATAACATTCTTAAATGCAGGAGCATATAATTTTACTACAAACTTTTGTGATTTAGAAGAAATTCCAACAAAAATAATTGATTAAAATGAAAATAATAAAAATACCTTTTAGTGGAGGAGGACTCAATCATGGAAATGGAGCCAACAAAGCTCCAGATAAAATAGTTTCACATCTAAAAAACTTTTTTTCAAATGAAACTGGTTTAATTCCTAAATTTGAGATAGAAGAAATTAAAGTTGATGAAAGTAATATTTCTCAAAGTCATCAAAATATAGAAGAACATTTATCTAAAATTAATGAAAAAGCAATATTACTTGGAGGAGATCATTCAATAACATATCCATCAATAAAGGCATTTTCTAAAAACAACAAAGATTTCAAGTTAATAATATTTGACGCACATCCAGACTTAATGGATGATTTTATACCTCCAACACAAGAAGATTATTTAAAAACATTAATTGAAAATAATTATGTGAATCCTGAAAACATTCTTTTAGTCGGAATAAGAAATTCAGATATTTTAGAATTAAATTATTTAAAAGAAAAAACTATTAAATTTCTCACAGCAAACGACATTTTAGAAAAAGGAATAAAAGACATAACAAAAATTATTTGTAATTTCTCAGATAAAACAACTTATTTATCTATAGATATAGATGTTGTAGATCCTGTTGAAGCTATAGGAACAGGTTATATTGAACACGGTGGAATGAGTTCAAGAGAATTAATTTATTGTTTACAAAATCTTAAAAAAACAGGAAATTTAAAAATGATTGATATTGTAGAAGTAAATCCTGAAAAAGATGTAAAAGATATAACATCAATTCTGGCAACAAAATTAATTGTTGAAATGTTTGACTTATAAGAAAACAAATGTTTATAAACAAAAACATCTGAGTTTAGTTCTAGGTGTATAATTATGACTATAAAAGAATATGTAAAAAAACATAAAAAAGCAATTGGTGTTGCAGGCGTTGTTACAGGTGTAGCAGCAGGAGTTACAGCAGCAGTTTTAATGAAAAAGAAAAAAACAGCTAAAAAAGAAGAAAAATGTTGTTCTTCATGTGATTGTGGTTGTGTAGAAACAAAACCAGTTAAAAAAACTCCTGTAAAGAAAGCAGTTAAAAAAGTAGTAAAAGCTGTTAAACCAGTAGCAAAGAAAGTAGTTAAAAAAGCTAAAACAATAGCAAAGAAAGTTACTAAACCTGTTAAAAAAGCAGTTAAAAAAGCTCCTGTTAAAAAAGCAGTTAAAAAAGCTAAAAAGTAAACTTTATTAATCTCTTTCTTATTTTTTTTCTTATATGGACTTAAATTCAATAGAACCTCTAAGCGAAATTAAACTAATTGTCAAAAATAAAGAGTATAAAGGAATTATTTTACCTCCTGAAAAAGATAACTTAATTTTAAAATTAAAATCAGGATATAATTTAAGTTTCAACAAAAAAAACATTTCTTCAATTGAAATTATAGGTAAAGTTAAAATGAAATCAACAAAAATAAACAATCCAACTTCAAAATATGATACTGATGCAATAACAATAATTCATACAGGAGGAACAATTTCATCTAAGGTAGATTATAAAACAGGAGCAGTATCTGCTTCATTTGATCCAAATACATTACTTGAATTATTTCCAGAATTAAATTCTATTGCAAAAATAGAATCTGAATTTATAGCAAACATATTATCGGATAATTTTAGATTTCATCATTTCAATGAAATTGCAAAAGCAATACATAAAAGAGTTTTAAAAAATCAAAAAAAATTTATTGTAACATCTGGAACAGATTTTTTACACTACACTTCAGCTGCTTTATCATTTTTATTAAAAGACTTACCTATTGCTGTTTTAGTTGTTGGTTCACAAAGGAGTTCAGATAGAGCTTCATCAGATGCAGCAGAAAATTTAATCAATGCAGCATACTTCTTAGAAAATTCAACATTTGAAGGTGTTGGAGTTTGTATGCATTCATCAAGTTCAGATGGAGAGTGTAATATTTTACCAGGTTTAAATGTTAGAAAAATGCATTCATCAAGAAGAGATGCATTCAAACCAATAAATAATGAACAAATAGCAACAGTCAATTATAATAAAAAAAGTATAGTTATGAATAAAAAATTAAATTATTTTATTGTAAAAGAAATTCCAAAAACAATTTCTTTATTCAAAGAAAATTTAAAAGTAGGAATAATATATTCTCATCCTCAATTTTATGCTGAAGAATTAAATATTTATGATAAATTTGATGGTTTAGTTTTAGCAGGTTCAGGTTTAGGTAATTTTCCTATAATGGAAGTAGATGAAAAATCAAAAGAACACAAAAAAATATATTCAAAAATAAAATCTCTTGCAAAATCAATTCCTCTTGTTATGTCAACACAAACTATATCAGGTCCTGTAAATTTAAATGTTTATACTCCTTTAAGAATGCTTAATGATGCAGGAGTTATAGGACATTTATCAACTATGACAACAGAAACATCATTTATAAAATTAGCATATCTATTAAGTACAGCAAAAAAAGAAGATATAAAACAATTATTTTTAACAAATATTTTAGGAGAATTAGACTCAGAAAAATATTTCTCATTTGATGAATAAAAATGGATGAATTAAAATCAATAAATAAACTTGACGAACAAGAATTAATTAAATTAAAATTAAAATCAGGAATAGAAATTCACCAGCAATTAGAAGGTAAAAAATTATTTTGCTCTTGTCCAACAATCATTAGAGATGATGAACCGGACTTTATAATAAATAGAAAACTTCGTTCAATTGCAGGAGAATCAGGAGAAATAGATAAAGCAGCAATTCACGAAACAAAAAAAGAAAAAGAATTTTTATATGAATGTTATGATGATACAACTTGTCTTGTAGAATTAGATGAAGCTCCACCAGAAAATCCAAATACTGAAGCTGTAAAATCAGCATTAATATTAGGAAAATTATTTAAAATGAATTTTCCAGATGAAATAAGATTTATGAGAAAAACTGTAGTAGATGGTTCAAATACTTCAGGATTTCAAAGAACTGCTGTTGTAGCTTTAGATGGTGAACTTGAACTAGAAAAACACAACAAAAAAATACAAATTGAAACAATTTGTTTAGAAGAAGATTCTTGTAAAAATGTAGAAGATAATCATACTCATAAAAAATATAATTTATCAAGGTTAGGTATACCTTTAATTGAAATAGCAACAGGACCCGATTTGAAAACACCACAAGAAATAAAAGATTGTGCTGAACAAATAGGAATGATTTTAAGAAGTCTTTCAAATGTTAAAAGAGGATTAGGAACTATAAGACAAGATATAAATATTTCAATAGAAAATGGAGTTAGAGTTGAATTAAAAGGAGCTCAAGATTTAAAATTAATTCCAACAATTGTTGAGTTTGAAGCAATACGTCAAAAAAATATGTTAAATTTATTTAAAGAATTACAAAAAAGAAAATCAAAAGTTTCTGAAAAAATAATTGATTTAACTAAAACACTTGAAAAATCACAATCAAAAGTAATTAAAGCAGGACTTTCTAAAAAAGAAGGTTGTATTTTAGGAGTAAAACTAGAAAATTTTTCAGGATTATTAGGATTTGAAATACAAAAAGAAAGAAGATTTGGAAGTGAATTGTCTGATTATGCTAAAACAATGGGAGTTAAAGGATTATTTCATTCTGATGAACTACCTAATTATGGAATAACACAACAAGAAAAAGACTTGATTTACAAAAATTTAAATTGTGATAAAACAAAAGATGCGTTTATCATAATTAGCGATGAAAGAAAAATATCTAAAAGAGCAATAAAAATAGTTATTGAAAGAGCAAAAAATTTTAAATTAGAACCTTGTGTTAGAATGGTTAAATTGAATGGTTCTTCAAGTTATATGCGTCCCATGCCAGGAGCTTCTAGAATGTATCCAGAAACAGATATTTTACCTGTAAAAATAAATTTAGAAAATATAGTGTTACCTAAATTACTATCTGAAAAAATAACTGAAATGAAAAATAAATTTAATTTAACTGAAGATGTTTGTAAAATATTAATAAAAGAAGATATTGATTTATTTTCTTTAACAAAATTATATCCTGAATTAAAAGCATCTTATTTAGTTGATTATTTCTTTTCATATCCTAGTTTAATTAAGAAAAAATTTAATCTAGATGTTGATGTTTTTAAATTTCAACATGAAATTTTTTCAAAATTAAATAATAATGAGATAACTAAAGAATCAGTTATTGAAATTTTAATTAAATTATCAAATGGTGGAGTTATCAATTATTCCAGTTATAAACCATTATCTATAAAAGATATTGAAAAAGATATAAAAGAAATTGTTTTGAAAAATAAAGATTTACCAAGAGGAGCAATAATGGGCAAAGTTATGTCAAAGTACGCAGGTAAAATTGATGGCAAAGAAATAAATAATTTAATATCTAAACTTTTAAATTAATTATCTTATTAACTTATCTTCTTTAATTGTTTTCCAAGTTATTCCATTTATAGTTACAAATATGAAACCAATTAATGTCCAAAGAATATCTCTTGCTCTAATAACCATAGCTAAACCAACACCAATAGCAACACTTAAATTTAAAACTTTAAATATGGTTATTTGTCCAGCTTCAAAAACTCCTAATGCCATAGGAATAGGAACTAAGTAAGCAGCTCCAACCATAGTAATAATCATAAATATTTGCATTATTGAAATTGGAAAATTACTTATCATTCTCAAAGCAAAATAATATTCACCAAACATACAAATCCATGCAGTTATAGTTATTAAAATTGAAAGATAAAATTGAGTATTATGTTCTTTATGAAAACTAACAATATATTTTTCAAATTCAACTACTTTATGTTCTATTTTAGAAAATTTTTGTATTTTATTCAATCTTAAAAGTTTAAATAATTTTAAAAATAAATTTTTATCATTAAATATTTGATAATAAGTATAAATAATTAAACTACTAAAAAATATGGCAACAAATATTAAAGAATAAGACATATCTTTAGGCATAGCAAGAGTAGTTACAGCAATTACCGCAGCTATAACAAACATAACACCTTGAACAGATAAATCCACAATTTTATCAGTAATGATTGTAGATAATCCTTTATGAAATTCAACATTATGTCTAGATAAAAGCATAGCGCGTATAGGTTCACCACCAACTTTAGCACCAGGAGTTATAAAACTTACACCAACACCTATTATTTTATATTGTAGAACTTTAAAAAAAGGAATGTTGTGTCCTGTTGTTTTTATTATCAATTTCCATCTTAAAGTATGTAAGGATATAATAATAATTGAAAACAAAACAAAAAATATTGTAGCAACATGATTACTATTAACGAATAAATCAATTATTTCTTTTAACGAAATTTGTTTAAACGTCCAAAACATCAAACTAATACCTATAAATATGAATATTGTTATGAATGTTATTTTTCCAATTGTTTTTTTCATTTTACTACTTGTTATAATTTAATAAATTCAATTTATAAGTTTTATGGCGGACTTGAGGGGAAAATCGAGATAGTAGATAATTTTTTAAACAATTTACTATTTTTTCGAACCCCCGACCTACAGCTAACATCAGCGAATCGGCTTTCTGAATACAGTTTCTGCACCATGTTCGCTGTAACCCGCTTTAGGAGGCTGTCGCCCTATTTGCACTACTTGTTTCATTATGAAAACAAAGTATCCAGGCTGGGCTACAAGTCCAATAACATACGAAAAACCATTTGTTTTAAAAAGTTTTATACTTTTCTTTAAATATGGCAATTTTAAAGTATATTCCAGAAGATTTTATAGTACAAGAAATTCCAGGCTTTGAAGAAAGTGAAACAGGAATACAAATTTATAATTTGAAAAAAAGAAATTATACTACTGAAAGAGCAGTATCTCAAATAGCTCAAAGTTTACACATACCAAGAAAATTTATAGGTTATGCGGGTACCAAAGATAAACCAGCTATAACATACCAATATATTTCAATAAAAGGAAAATCAAAAGATAAAATAATTAATTTAAATTTAAAAGATATTTCTCTTGAATTTGCAGGTTTTTCAAAAAGTGAAATGAAATTAGGAGATTTAAATGGAAATGAGTTTGAAATAACTTTAAGAGATTTACCAAATGATTTTCAAATAAATTTACCTTCAGAATTTTTAGTTCCAAATTATTTTGATGAACAAAGATTTTCAAACGCAAATTTAGATATTGGAGTTAATTTATTAAAACAAGACTTTAAAACAGCTATTGAAATAATAAAAAATACAGATGGAGATTTTAAAGAAAAAATTGAATTATATTTAGAAAAACATAAAAATGATTTTGTTGGTGCATTAAAAATATTACCTAAAAAAACAACTTTATTTTATATACATTCAGTTCAAAGTTATTTTTTCAATGAAATACTCGCAAATAAAATAAAAGAAAATAATAATTTTTATGAAATAAATTATTCACAAGGAAAATTAATATTTGCAGATAATTATGAACCTATAGATGATTTGCCTTTAATAGGATATATGTTAGATGAATACGATGAAATATTATCTACAAAAAATATAACTCATCAAAATTTCATAATTAGAAGTTTACCAAATTATTCTTTAGAAGGAAGTTACAGAGAAGCCTTTTTTAAAGTTGAAAATTTTCAAGCAAACAATTTACAAGATGATGAAGAATTTGTTGGAAGAAAAAAATGTGTTTTAAAATTTAATTTAAAATCAGGAGCTTATGCAACCATAGTTTTAAAAGCTATTTTAGCAAAACAAAAAATTGAATTAAAAGAAGAAAGAAAAAAATTAAATTAAATTTATTCTTGATTATACACAATTAAGTTTCCCATCCACTCTTTTTGTGTTTTAACATCAAAATCACCTGGAACTTTTTGAATTCTTATTCCTTTATTTTTTAAAAATTCAATTACAGGTTCAGTTTCTTTGTGATAAACATCTAATCTATGTTTTATTTTATCTTCATCAGCTCGTTTTATTAATTTAGTTCCACAAAAATCACATATTCCTTCAACTTTAGGAGGAATATTTACAATATGATATGAAGCTCCACATTTTGGACAAGTTCGTCTACCATTTAATCTTTCAATTATATCTTCATCTTTCATATCTACAACAACAACTTCATCAATTTTAACCCAATCAATTAATTTTTCAGCTTGCCCAACATGTCTTGGATATCCATCAAGTATGAATGAATCTTTAGCATCTTCTTTTGAAAGTGCTTCTTTTATTATTTCATCAACAATTTCATCAGGTAAAAGTCCACCTTCATTCATTATTGTTTTAACTTTTATCCCAAGTTCACTTTGTTCTTCTGCTACAATTCTTAAAGAATTTCCTGTTGAAATATGAGTAAAATTAAATTTCTCAATCAACAAATCAGCTATTGTTCCTTTACCTGCTCCAGGCGGTCCAATTAAAATTAATTTTTTATTCATTTTTTTCACACAACTTTATTTTTTATCCAAAATACATTTCAAATTTAGATTCATCTGTATCATTTTTCCACAAATCAATGGTTTTATTTACAAATGGAATTATTTTCGTTTTTAATTCAATCCAATTTTGAAAATAATCATTAAAATAATCTGCTTTTTCTTGAATTGTTCCATTTATATTTATTTTTAAATATAATCTTTCATAGTAAATTAATTTTTTAAGAATATGAACAATTTCTTTTCTTTCTTCATTCTCAAAAATACTTGATTCACTCATAGAAACAATTGTTGAGTCAGGTTGAATTATATCTTCAAAAAATTTAATATAATTGTGTACTTTATCAGATAATTTTTCAATAACATTTTTTATAAAATCTTCATCTTCTTTAGGATCAAAAACCCCAAATTCAGCATATAATTCAGTTAAATTAGGTAAATTATACTTATTTATTATATTTTCAACATCTTCCATTTTAGTTTTGTTTTTTTGTTAGATTTAAAAATATTGCTGTTTTTATCTAATTTAAGGAATATTTTTAAATAGTTGCTCAATATCATTTTATATATGGCAAACGAATTAGGTATAACTATTAAAAAAGAAGAAGATATGCCAGAATGGTATTCTCAAGTAGTTATTAAAAGCGAACTTGGAGATTATTCTGCAGTTAGAGGATGTGCAGTTATTCGTCCTTTAGGATACTCACTTTGGCAATCCATAGTAGATTATTTTAATGCAAGATTAAATAAATTAAAAGTACAAAATGCATATTTTCCAATGTTTATACCCGAATCCTTTTTTTATAAAGAAGCAGAACATGTAGAAGGATTTGCACCAGAAGTGGCTTGGATAAGTAAAACTTCAGATACAGAAGAAAGATTGGCAATTCGTCCAACATCAGAAACTATAATGTATGACTCTTATTCAAAATGGATTCGTTCTCATAGAGACTTACCTTTAAGAATAAATCAATGGGCAAACATTGTTAGATGGGAAATCAGCGATGTAAAAATATTTTTACGTTCAAGAGAATTTTTATGGCAAGAAGGACATTGTGTTTATGCAACAGAAAAAGAATGTGAAAAAGAAACTTTAATGATGCTTAAAGAATATGCAAAAATGTCAGAAGATTTATTAGCAATTCCTGCGATAATAGGAAAAAAATCAGAAAGAGAAAAATTTCCAGGAGCAAAAACAACATATACTTTTGAAGCATTTATGCCAGATGGAAAAGCTTTGCAATCAGGAACATCACATAATCTAGGACAAGGATTTGGTAAAGCATTTAATATAAAATTTCAAGGAGAAGATGGACAAGAACATTTACCTTGGCAATCAAGTTGGGGATTTTCAACAAGATTATTAGGTGCAGTAGTTATGGTTCATGGAGATGACAAAGGATTAGTTCTACCTCCAAAAATGGCTCCAAATAAAGTAGTTATAGTTCCAATAACTTCAAAAGATTCCGAAAAAGTTTTAATAGAAGCAAAAAAATTAGCTAAACAATTAACTAAATTTAATGTATATTTAGATGATAGATTTGATAAAAGTCCAGGATTTAAATTCAATGAATGGGAATTAAAAGGAGTACCATTAAGAATAGAAATTGGACCTAAAGATTTAGAAAAACATTCTTGTGTAATTGTTTCAAGATACAATGGCGAGAAAAAAGAAGTAAAATTAACTGAAGTTAAAAAATATGTTGATTTGAAATTAAAACAAATACAAAAAGACATGCTTGAAATTGCAAGAGCAAAAGTTGAAGCAAAAAAAGTATTTGTTATTAATTACGACGATTTTACAAAAGCAATAACTGAGAGAAAATTAGTTTTAGCTCATCATTGTGGAAATAAAGATTGCGAAGATGAAATAAAAGCAGAAACTGGCGGAGCAACAACAAGATGTCGTCCAATGAAAGCAGATAAACCTGAAATTGGAGCAAAATGTGTTCATTGCGATAAAAAAGCAAAGTATAAGATTTATTTTGCAAAGAATTATTAGTTTTCTTTTTTATAAACAATATTTTTATATATTATTAATATTATTATTGTGTTTATGCTTAATGTTAAATTATTCAAACAATCAAAAGGATATTGTGGTCCCGCTTCATTGAAAATGGTTTTATCTTGTTATGGAATAAACAAATCTGAGAATTATTTAGCAAAAATAACTAAAACCACTAGAACAAAAGGTTGTTATGAAAAAAATATTGTTAAAGCTTGTGAAAAATTTGGTTTAAAAGGATATGTAAAAAATAATTCTTCAATTAATGAAGTAAAAAATTTGGTAAAAAAAGGAATACCTGTAATTGTAGATTGGTTTTCTCCTGAAGAAGGCGGACATTATTCTGTTGTTGTTGGTTTTGAAAAAAATAAAATAATTTTAGCTGAACCACATTTTGGAGAATTAAAAGAATATGCTATTACTTGGTTTGAAGAAAGATGGTTTGATATGCCTTTTAAAAAGGGAGGTCCAATTTTAAAAGAAGTAATTGTTATTTATAGATGATTTTATCTAATTTTTATTTAGTTAATTTTATATATGTCTTTATCACATAAATAATTACTTATGAATATTAGAAAAGCAAAAGCAACAGACATAGATCAAATTTATGAATGTTTTTTAGAAATGGAAAAAGCAGAAGATATTTCAGCAAAGAAATCAGCACAATTTCTTTTAGATGCAAGAAAAAGAAGAAAAAATTTTGAAAATTGTGCTAAAAAAGAACTATTAAGAGAAATAAGAGAAAGAACTTCACTCTATCTTGTTGCTGAAGAAAATAAAGTTATTTTAGGTTATGCCTATGGAAGTATTTCTAAAACTAAAAATCCTTTTTTTGATTTTCCAAAGTTAGGATATTTTAGTGCTTTATTAGTTAGAAAAAAATTTCAAGGAAAAGGCATAGCAAAATTATTGTATTTAGAACTTGAAAAATGGTTTAAAGAACAAAAATGTAAATTAATTTATTTAGATGTTTTCTTTCATAATCCAGCAAAAAATATTTATCCAAAATGGGGATATAAATTTTTAAATGAAATTATGATGAAAAAATTATAAATAAAAA
>JBFXLI010000001.1:4809-15384 GCA_050187915.1 Candidatus Woesearchaeota archaeon | reverse complement strand
TTTAAAGAACAAAAATGTAAATTAATTTATTTAGATGTTTTCTTTCATAATCCAGCAAAAAATATTTATCCAAAATGGGGATATAAATTTTTAAATGAAATTATGATGAAAAAATTATAAATAAAAACTAAACATTTCCTCTTAATCTAGCAGCTTCAATTATTCTTCTAACAGCTAAAATAAAAGCAGCGTTTCTATAAGTTGTATCAAGTTCTTTTACAATTGCATGAATTTCAGAAAAACTTTTAACCATTTTCTTTTCCAATTTATCAAGAACTTCTTCTTCAGTCCAATAATAACCGGAATTATTTTGAACCCATTCAAAATATGAAACAGTTACACCACCAGCATTGCTTAAAACATCAGGTAAAATAATAATATCATTTTTTTGTAAAATTTCATCCGCTTCTGGAGTTGTAGGACCATTTGCTAATTCAACAATAAATTTTGCTTTTACATTTTCAGCATTATCTTTTGTTATTTGATTTTCCAAAGCAGCAGGTATTAAAACATCACATTCAACTTCCAATAATTCAGAATTAGTAAGTTCTTTAACACCACAACCCTTTAAAGTTCTATTTTTTTCTTTAAATGAAATAACTTTTTCAATATCTAAACCATCTTCATCATATATTCCACTTTTAGAATCACTAACTGCCACAATTTTATATCCCCAAGAATATAAAATCTTAGCCATATTCATTCCAGCATTACCAAAACCTTGAATTGCAACTTTAGTTTCAGCAGGATTTAATCCAACTAAATTAACATATTCTTTTAAAACATAAGCTCCACCTTGTGCTGTAGAATAACTTCTTCCTAAACTTCCACCAATGCTTAATGGCTTTCCAGTAATTAAACCAGGTTCATGATATCCTTTTATTTTTTCAAACTCGTCAAGCATCCAAGCCATAATTTGAGGAGTAGTATAAACATCAGGAGCTGGAACATCAATTTGAGCACCTAAATCTTTGTGCAAAGCTTGAATAAATGCTCTTGAAACACGTTCTAATTCTGCTTCACTATGTTTAGAAGGATCAATTATAACGCCACCTTTTCCGCCACCATAAGGTAAATCAACAACAGCATTTTTAATAGTCATCCAAAAAGATAAAGCTTTAACTTCATGAATATCAACTTGAGGATGAAATCTAATTCCTCCTTTTGTAGGACCTCTAGCGTCATTAAATTGAATTCTATAACCTTGGAAATATTGTATTTTACCATTATCTAATTTCACAGGAAAAGAAACTTGAATTATTTTTTTAGGATTTTTAAGGAATTCAATATCTTCTTCTTTAATATTTGCAGCTTTAATTGAGTTTAATAATTGTTTTTGTGCGTTTTCAAATGCATTCATTATATTCACCTTGATTTATAACTAGAAATTGCTTTAAATACTTGTTTAAAGAGTGAAGTATAGTGCGTAAAAAAATCACATCTAATAGATTAAATAATATAAATATTTATATATTATTTAATTAATTAAGATATTATGAATGATGAAACACGTGTAAAAAATACATATAATAAATATGGAAAAAATTATCAAAATTTACGTGATAAAAAACATAAAATTTGTAATGAATATCTTGAAGTTCCTTGTATGATTAAAGCTTTAGGAAATATTCAAGGAAAAAAATTACTTGATGTTGGTTGTGGTGCAGGCATACATTTAAAAAAATATATTTCTAAAAAAGCTATTTGTTCAGGTGTAGATATAAGTGAAACAATGATTGATTTTGCAAAAAAGAAACTTCCCGATGTTGAATTTAAAGTTGGTTCTATGACAAAACTTCCATATAAAAATAATTCATTTGATATAGTTACAATTAGTTTATCTATACATTATATTAAAGATTGGACTTTTGCATTTAAGGAAATTAATAGAGTTCTTAAAAAAGATGGAGTTTTATATTATTCAACAGAAAGTCCTATAGGTATTGCTCGTGAAAATTTTGAAAATAAAAATATTTATTTTCGAGGCATAGGACAAATAATTGATAAAAATACTAAAGAAAAATTAATGGTTGGTGATTGTTTTAAACAAGGAAAATTTAAATGGGAAATGCTTCCAGGTATGATTATGCAAACATACAGAAAAACATTTAGAACGCAATTACAAGAATTAAGAAGTTCAGGATTTGAATTAATTGATTTTATCGATTGTAAACCAACATCATCATTTAAAAAAAATGATTTACATGCGTATCAAATATTTTCTAAACTTCCAATGTTTAGTATATTTGTTGCAAAGAAAAAATAGGAGAAATAATGTTATTAAATTCAAAAAATAAAACTTTACTTTTAAGAAATTTAAAAATCTCAGATTTAAAATTATACTTTGAAATAATGCAAGACAAAGAAACAAAAAAAGGATTTATGACAACACCAAATACAATTCAAGAAGCTAAAAAAGAATTACAAGAATTGATTTCTGAAACAAAAAAGAAAAATCCAAAAAATATTTCATTAGCAATTATTTATGAAAATAATTTTGCAGGGTATGTTGGATGCTATGTAAGAAATAAAAAACCATTTACAGAAAAAGGTGTTGAAGCAGCCATTGTATATTCAATTCATCCAAACTTTCGTGGAAAAAACATAGCAACAAACGCAGTTAAATTACTTGTAAATTATATCTTTAAAACATACAAAATAAAAAGAATTTCTGGAAGATGTAGAACATTTAATAAAGCATCAGCAAGAGTTCTTGAAAAAGCAGGATTTAAACTTGAAGGAATACACAGAAAAGAAGCATATAAAGATGGAAAATATTTAGACAATATGATTTGGGCAATAGTAAAATAATTAATTATTTAATTCTAATTCAATTAATTCTTTTTTCCAATTCGATAAAAAATCTAATTTTTCATTCAAAACAATTTCTTTTTCTTCATCTTTATTTAAAATTAAATGTTTAGGAATATTAAATTTTTTAGATAATTTTTCTTTAATTTCATTTAATTCTGTAAATTTTTCAATTTGTTTTTGACTATATCTTTTTCTTTTTGTAGCTTCAACAGGATATTCTTTCTCTAATCCTTTTAAAGTTGCAGTTAAAAACTCTTTCGCTTTAATTTTTACAATAGGATGAACTCCTGTAATATTTTCCCATTGTTTTAAATTTTTCATAGGTTTTATTGAAAATTCAATTAATTTTTTATTACTTAAAATAAAATGAATAGGACGATTAACTTTTTCAGCCAATTTTTCTCTTAAATTATATAATTCAAAAGCAATTGCTCGTTCTTTGTTTGTAAGTTGTTTTATACCTCTTATGTCTAAAAAAACACCTTGATGATAATCCCAATTTTTAGTTTCTAACTTTTTAAGTTCTTCTTCAAACCAAGTTAATTTATTTTCTTTTTCTAATTCCTTGTTTAATATTTCTCTTAAATCAATTAAATGCATAGTATCGTGAATTGCATATTCAAGCATGTCCTCTTGAATTGGACGTTTAACCCAATTAGCCATTTGAAATTTACATTCTTTTTTAACATTAAAATATTTTTCAAGTAATTCACCTAAACCAGTTTGATGTTTACCTAAAAAAGCTACAGCTAATTGAGTATCATAAATATTTTTGCAATTACATTTATAAGTATAATTTAACATTCTAAAATCAAAACTAACATCGTGAAATATTTTTATAATTTTTTCATCTTCTAAAATATCTACAAAAGGATCAATACTTTTCAAAGCAACAGTATCGATAATATAGTTTTTAGTTTTACTAGAAATTTGTATTAAAGCAATTCTTATACCATAATAATGTAGATTATTTTCACATTCTAAATCAATACCAAGAACAGCTTCCTTTTTCATTTCTTTACAACATTCTATTAATTTTTTGTCACTATTTATAAAATCAAATTTTATATCCATATTTCCTAGTTATTTCTATTCATTTTTAATTGTTTTGAATTTTTATCTTGTTTGATTTAGAAACTTATTTAAATAAGAACTCTTAATAGGGTAATATATGGTGAGAAAACACAATTCCACAGAATCTAATAGAATTAAAATAGATTTGAAAAATTCCAGCAATTTAGTCAATTATTCTATAATTTTCATGGCAACTGTTGTTTTAGTATATGTTCTTAAAACATTTGTATCGTTTATTCGTCCATTAGTTTTTGCAATATTATTGGCAATATTATTTGCTCCTTTAATACAATATTCAAAAAAATTTAAAATTCCATCTTATTTAACTTTAATTGTAATTGTTTTGGTTTTTTTTACAATATTTTATTTTTTAACTTCTTTAGTTGTTTCAGAAGGACAAGAAATTGTTAAAAATCTACCTGTTTATCAATCTAAATTAAATATGGGATTTGAAAGTTTAGTTTCAAATTTCAAACATTTTGGTGCTGAATTAAAACTTACAGATTTTATAAATTTACAAAATTTAAATAAATTTTTAACACCTATTTTTCAAACTACAAAAAATATATTAACTGAAATACTTTTAGTAATTATATTTTTAATATTTATAGTTCCATTTTATAATTCATTAGATACTAGATTAGCAATGTTGTTAGATAAAAAAAATAAAAATAAGTTTCAAAAAACACTTATTCAAACAGAACAAAGTGTAAGAAAATATTTATTTACAAAAACAATAATAAGTTTAGGAACAGGAATATTTAGTGGATTCTTAATATATTTTTTTGGTTCAGATTTTGCAGTTTCATTAGCAGTAATAATATTTATATTTAATTACATTCCAAACATAGGTTCAATTATAGCCGTTGGATTAGTATCTATTTTATTGGCTTTTGAATTAGGTTTTACATTACCTTTTTGGTTGTTATTAATTTTTTTAATTTCAATACAAATGATATTTGGAAATATTTTAGAACCATTATTTGAAGGAAAAACACTGGAATTATCTCCATTAATAATAATATTATCATTATTTTTTTGGTATTGGGTTTGGGGAATCGGTGGAATGGTTTTAGCAGTACCTTTAACATCAATTATGAAAATAATTTTTGAACAATTTAATGCAACTAAAAAATATGCTAAATTTATGGGAGCTTAAAAATGGATATACATCACATAATTCACTTAATTGAAATTGCTTTAAGAAATACATTTGTGTATTCTGCTCACAAAGTTTTAAGAAATAATAAAGGTGTTGTTGATTATAAATTATTAAGAAAATTTATGCATGTTTATCAATTTAGATTTCAATTTTTAAGTACATTTGATAATTATGAAAGAAACATAAACAAGGCATTTGAATCAAATAGATTACATTCTCATATAACTTATAAGATGTTTAAAAGAAGAATACGTCCTGAGTTTATTTTATTATTAAGAAGATATAGAAATGAATTTAATTTACATGTTTTTGAAAGAAGTTTTTCTCAAGTATTTTTAGGAAAAATAATTTCTGAGTTTGGAATAAATCCTGAAGTTTTAAAGGAACGAAAAGAAAAAGAAGAATTAGAAAAACAAAGAAAAATATTTTTAAAAGAACAAAAACAACATAAGAAGGCTGCTTAGTCCATAAAATGGTGAACCCGAAGACACGTTCACTAACGTTCTCTACCTCCGACTTCACTCAAAGATACTCTAAAATTCAGTCTTTAATAGAAATATAAAATGGTGAACCCGAAGACACGTTCACTAACGTTCTCTACCTCCGACTTCACTCAAAGATACTCTAAAATTCAGTCTTTAATAGAAATATAAAATGGTGAACCCGGAGGGATTCGAACCCTCGATCTACAGCTTAGAAGGCTGTCGCCTTATTTGCCTTATACGGCATTTGCTTGTATATCCAGGCTAGGCCACGGGTCCAAGTTCTAATTCTAAGAATCATAAAGCCATTTATAAAGGTTGCGAGTAAGATACATGTTCAGGAAAATATAATTTATCATCACAAGGTATAATTCTTAACATACTGAATCCTTGCACTTGTTGTAATTTTGGCCAGATTTCTCCAATTGAAGTATATTCTTTTAAATCTTCCATGAATCCATACCACTTATCTTGATTCATAAATTTAGAGCCGTCATAAAAATGAAATGAATTACCTGAATTAATTATGTGTCCTCCTTTGAGGTTAAGCGCATTTAATGTTTTTTTAACTTCGTCCAAATCTTTGGTTTGAAAATCAATTTGAGCATATTGTTTGTCGCCTACTTGCGAAGATATTGCTAATGCGCAAGAAGTTAATCTGCTCATAATTAATTCTGTTATTGTTGGAACTAAAGATTCTTGTCTAACTGAAATTATTTCAGAATAGGGATTATATGCTTCTTCAAAAGACATCAGTTGTTCCCAATATTCTGTTACAGGATTATAAAAAACAACCTTTTTGGATTCAGAATCACTGAACAAAGGAGTTAATAAATTATCTAATTGTTTAGATATTAAATTTGCATCTTTCTTAATTTCTGACCATAATGATTCTAGTTCAGTAACCTCAGATTCTAATTTACACATTGTTTCTAGTTCATAAAAGGATCCTTGATGACCTTTTTCTGAAACTAAATATCCTAATTTTTTCAAATCGTTTTTTATTTCTTCTCTATCTTTATTAAATTTAGGTTTTGAAGCTCTGAAATTGTTTACTGAGGCAATATTAAAATTGTAAAATACACTTACATCTGAAAGATGATTATAATTTGATTCTGTCCATTGGTCCATATTTTCTCGGGATTCTTTTTCATTTCCTGTTGAATATAATCCTGCAAATCTATTTTCAGGACCTTTACCTAAAGGTATTAAACTTAGTTCAGGAATTGCTCTTTGAAGTTCGGCATATTTTTTTGCTATTTCTTCTTTATTTAGGATAGATTTGGTATAATCAATTCTCATAATTACCAAAATGAAAGTTCATTTATAAAGGTTTTGTAGATTAATTTTCAAAGATTTTATAAATATGTGATTTAAATAGAATACCTTAGAGGGAAATAATATGAAAAAAGAATCTACTAATAAAGAACTTTTCCAAACTCGAGAAAGTTATTGGAATAATTTATCTACAAAACAACAAAAAGAAGTTTTTGAATTTTCAGAGAAATACAAAAAATTTCTATCTGAAAATAAAACAGAAAGATTATGTGCTATTAACATTGTAAAAACATTACAATCTCAAAAATTTAAAAATATTTCAACAATGAAGCAATTAAAAGAAGGAGATAAAGTATATAAACTTTTCAAAGAAAAAGTTGTGATTGCTGCAATAGTAGGAAAAGATAAAACTTGGAATTTAATTGGAAGTCATACAGATTCACCAAGAATCGACTTAAAACCAAACCCAATTTATGAAGAAGCAGATTTAGTTTTATTTAAATCACATTATTATGGTGGAATTAAAAAATATCAATGGGTAAATACACCTTTAGCAATGCATGGAATTGTTTATACAAAAAAAGGTGAAAAAATTGAAATACATTTAGGTGAAACTGAAAATGAACCAAAATTCATAATTTCAGATTTACTTCCACATTTAGCTAAAGATCAAATGGATAAGCCCGCAATTAAAGTTATTGATGGCGAACAGATGAATATAATTTTAGGAAATATACCTTTAGAAGATAAAGATGTAAAAGAAAAATTTAAATTAAACATATTAAAAATTTTAGAAAAAAATTATAAAATATCTGAAGAAGATTTCAACTTTGCAGAATTTGAATTTGTTCCTGCAGGAAAAGCAATGGATGTAGGATTAGATTGTTCAATGGTAGGAAGTTATGGACAAGACGACAGAGTTTGTGTTTATACTTCATTACAAGCTTTAACAGAAGCTAAGAAAGTAAACAAAACTGCAATAGGATTTTTTGTAGATAAAGAAGAAATAGGTTCAACAGGAGATACAGGCGCACAAAGTTTTGCACTTCTTAATTTTGCACAAGAATACATAGAAAAAACAGGATTAAAAATTCAAACAGGAGAATTATTTGAAAATTCAAAAGCAATTTCTGCAGATGTAACTTCAGCTTTTGATCCAGCTTACAAAGAAGTTTTTGATAAATATAATGTATCTTATTTAGGTAGAGGAGTTTCAATAGAAAAATATGGAGGCGGTGGAGGAAAATATTCAACACATGATTCCGGAGCAGAATATATGTCCTATCTAAGAAGTATATTGATTAAACATAAACTTCCTTATCAAATGGGCGAAATTGGAAAAGTAGATATTGGTGGCGGTGGAACAATTGCAATGTTTATGTCAAGATATGGTATGGATTGTGTAGATGCTGGACCATGTGTTTTAGGAATGCATTCACCTTGTGAAGTAACTTCAAAAGCAGATATTTATTCAGCATATTTGTTTTACAAAGCATTTTTTGAAGATTAATTTTTTATTTTTTCTATTATTTTTTCTGCAACTTCTTCAGCACTTATATTTGTAGTATCAACAACAATATCAAAATTTTTCTCATCATCATATTTTTTAATTCCATAATATTTTTCATATCGTTGCATTTCAGAAAGTTTTCTTAAAATCATATTCCGTTTAGTTTCTTCAACAGAAGTGTTTTCTTTTTCATCTGCTCGTTTATCATTAAAAATTCTTTTTGCAGCAACATTAATATCAACTTTTAAATAAATTTTAAAAGAATGAGGAATAAAATACCATCCAAGACGAGAATCAAAAATTAAATTTTCAGAACTTTTATCTAACTTCTTTTGTTCATCATCTAAAATTTTATCAATAACTCCTCCATCTTCTTGAGCAATTTTACTAAGCTCCATTAAACTAACTCCACGTTTCAAAGCCAGTTCTCCCATTAAATCACCAACAGACTTTCTTTTAAAGTTTAATTTAGAAGACAAAATTTTAGCAACAGTGCTTTTACCAGAGCCTAAATCCCCACATATTGTTATTATCATCATTTTAGTTAAAATTCATTGATTTTTAATTGTTTTGTTTTACGAAATATTTAAATACTACTTAAAATTAAATCAAAACAAGGGGATTGAGATGGATTTAAATAATTTAGAAGATATTAAGTCTTATTTAAAAGAAGTTGAGACGGAAAGAGAAAAAATTCTAAGATATTTATCTAAAGTTGAAGATAGATTATCTAAATTAGAAAATCCTCCTGAATTACCTGAAGAATTACATTTTATTCTAAGAACGGGGAAAAAAATATCTTCTTTAAAAGGATTAGTTCAAGTTCTAAAAGAAATGGATGAAGATACATTTAAACATCATGTTGGTGAAAATCATAATCACTTTGCTGAATGGATTTCAAATATTTTAAATAAAAAAGAACTCGCAGAAAGAATTGGAAAAATAAAATCTAGAGAAGAAATGATTAAAATAATTCATCATTATATCTAAATTATTCTACTAAAAATATATGTTTCATTTTCTTCTTTTTCTAATTCAAATCTATTTTTTATATAAAACTCATAAACACCATATTCAACAGCAGATTTAACCATTAATAAAGATAATTTTTCATTTTGTGTCAATTCAATTGCATGATTAATTAAATTACTTCCAATTTTTTTAAATCTCGCTTCTTCTGTCACAGCCAAAGTTTCAATTTCTCCAAAAGAATTATGTTTGAAAAATCCCATTGCACCCAAAACATTTCTTTCTTCTTCATAAACATAATAATTATCAATATTTTCTCTAACATAGTTTTCGTCTTGCCAAGGAGTATAAGAACTTATATTCAGAGCTTCATTTATTTTAAGAATTTTTTTTAAATCTTCACTGTGTGCTTTGCGTATCATTTTCTAAATATCTTCTCATCATTAAATTTATTTCTTGATTTACAGGAATATCATAATCGAGACTTTTATTAGTAGGTTCTATAAATCTGTTTTTTATGTAAAGCCATTCACCTGCTCCTAGAATTTTATATTTTCCTTGAAGTTCAGGAGCAGGTATTAGTTTTTCTTCCAAAGAAAAAGGTTTAATTATTTTTTCAAATTCAATATTTTTTTCCTTCAAAAATTTTTCTAAAATTTTGTGATGATGATATTCGGGAAATAAATCAGTTATAGTTCCACATAAAACATAAATTTTACCTTGAAATTCCAATTGAACAATTTTACATGCATCGCTTTCTTTAGGCAGATTTAATATTTCTAAAGGGACATCCATTTTAAATGAAAAAGTTTATTTATTTATAAATATTTAGAATATAAAAAACGTCTCGAGTGGGATTCACCTGAGCAAAGCGAACGGTGTGCCAATGTCCAAAGGAGATTGAGCATGTTCAAATCCTCTTTCACAAAAATCTAATATTCAATTTAAGAAAAACGTCTCGAGTGGGATTTGTGCTTGAAGTCACTTCGTTTACTTCAGCACCTTTAATAAGGAACTTCGTTCAAATCCTCATTCAACAAAATCTAACATTCAATTTAAGAAAAACGTCTCGAGTGGGATTTGTGCTTGAAGTCACTTCGTTTACTTCAGCACCTTTAATAAGGAACTTCGTTCAAATCCTCTTTCACAAAACTCTAACATTCAATTTAAGAAAAACGTCTCGAGTGGGATTTGTGCTTGAAGTCACTTCGTTTACTTCAGCACCTTTAATAAGGAACTTCGTTCAAATCCTCATTCAACAAAATCTAACATTCAATTTAAGAAAA
>JBFXLI010000001.1:0-4709 GCA_050187915.1 Candidatus Woesearchaeota archaeon | reverse complement strand
ATTCAATTTAAGAAAAACGTCTCGAGTGGGATTTGTGCTTGAAGTCACTTCGTTTACTTCAGCACCTTTAATAAGGAACTTCGTTCAAATCCTCATTCAACAAAATCTAACATTCAATTTAAGAAAAACGTCTCGAGTGGGATTTGAACCCACGCTTCCAAAGGAACTGGATTAGCAATCCAGCGCAATACCGAGCTATGCGATCGAGACATAACTTTGAGAACCAATTAAACCTTTTTAAATCTTTTCTAGAATTTAACTTTCGCAACATTTATAAATAACAACATAATCATAATACTAATTAATTCTATTGAATATATAGGTGAATAATTTGGATAATTTAAAAACAGGTACAACAACACTAGGACTTGTGTGTAAAGATTGCATAGTTTTAGCTGCAGATTGCAGAGTTACAGCAGGAAATTTAATAGTCGATTCAGAATTTGAAAAAGTTTTTCCGGTTTCTGAAAGTATGGCAGTAACAGTAGCAGGAAGCGTTTCTACAGTTCAAATGTTAGTTCAATATTTAAAATCAGAACTTAGTATGTTAAAAATAAGAAACAACAGAAAACCAACAACTCACGAAGCAGTAAATTTGCTTAGAAATTGGGTTTATTCCGTTATAAGACAACCAACTATGATTCCTGGAATTGCACACTTTTTATTTGCAGGTTGTGATTCTTATGGTGTACATTTATATGATGTGGCTCCAGATGGTTCATTAAATAAAGATAATAAATTTAAAACAACTGGTTCAGGTAGTACTTTTGTTTATGGAGTATTAGAAAACAAATACAAAGAACATATGACTGAAGAAGAAGGAATTAAATTAGCAATTGAATGTGTTGATGCAGCAATACAAAGAGATAATGCTTCAGGAAATGGAATTAATGTTTATGTTATTAACAAAGATGGCGTAAAAAAAGCAGCAACAAAAAAAGTTAACACTCACTTAAATTAAAATAATTTTTATTTTTTTTATTTAAAATTTACATTCTAAAATTTTATTAAAGGTTTTTAAAAATGGTAGCTGAAATAATTAAAGAGATACTTAAAATAGTTCCAAAAGAAAAGATTAGCGACGCTGTTTTCGAAGCAGCAAACATAGTATTGTATACAAAAGACAAAGATTTTTTCATGAATGATGAAGGTATTGTTAAATCTGCAGTACACAAAATCAAAAAAAGAATTGAATTGCGTCCAGATCCTGCAATATCTATGCCTATAGAGCAAGCAGAAAAAAGATTAAAGGAAATAATTGATAAAGATGCAGGTACAGGAAATATTATTTTTGATTCTCAGCGTTCAATTGTAATAATAGAAGCTGAGAAACCAGGTTTAATAATTGGTAAACAAGGTGAAAATTTAACAAAAATTAAAAATGAAATTTTTTGGATTCCACAAATAAAAAGATTACCTCCCATTCGTTCTCAAATAATTGAAAATATAAGAGGAGTTTTATATGAAAATTCAGATTATAGAAGAAAATTCTTAAACCATACAGGCGAAAGAGTTTATAATGGTTGGTTAAGACAAAAAAAAGAAGAGTGGGTTCGTGTAAGTTATTTAGGTTCAGGTAGACAAGTAGGTAGATCTTGTATTTTATTACAAACTCCCGAATCAAGAATTTTACTTGATTGTGGAATTGTTCCTTCAGTTATGGATGGTTATCCTATGCTTGAAGCTCCAGAATTTAAAGTAGAAGAACTTGATGCAATAGTTGTATCTCATGCACACTTAGATCATATTGGTTTTATTCCATATCTTTTTAAATTTGGATATAGAGGCCCTGTTTATTGTACTGAGCCAACAAGAGACATAATGAGTTTAATTCAACTTGATGTTGTAAAAATAATGATAGGCGAAGGACTTGATCCAATTTATACAAGTGAAGAAATAAGAGAAGTAGTAAAACATACAATCACTTTAAATTACGAAGAAGTTACAGATATTACTCCTGATGTTAGAATAACTCTTTACAACGCAGGACATATGCTTGGAAGTGCAATGGTACATATTCACATAGGTAATGGATTACATAATATGCTTTACACAGGTGATTTTAAATTTTCACAAACAGGATTATTAAACAGAGCAGTTTGTACATTCCCAAGACTTGAAACTCTTTTGATTGAAGGAACATATGGTGGAAAAGATAATGTTGTTCCACCCTTAAAAGATCAAGAACAATTAGTTTCTGAAGTTATTAAAAATACCATTGATAGAGGAGGAAAAGTTTTAATTCCAACTTTAGGTTCAGGTAGAGGACAAGAAATAATTGTAATAGCAGAAAGAATGATTGAAGAAGGACTAATACCAAATATTCCAATTTATATTGATGGAATGGTATGGGATATAACTGCAATTTATACAGCATATCCAGAATATCTTTCAAATCAAATGCGTTCTCAAATTTTTCATAAAGATAACAATCCATTCTTAAAAGAAAATATAAAACAAGTTGGAAGTCCAAAAGAAAGACAAGCTTTAATTGATGATGGGACTCCATGTATAATTTTAGCAACAAGTGGAATGTTAGTTGGCGGACCATCTGTTGAATATCTAAAACAACTTTGTGAAGATAAAAGAAATTCATTAATATTCTCATGTTATCAAGGTGAAGGTTCTTTAGGTAAACGAATAAAAGATGGTGCAAGAGAATTTAGCATTGCTAATGGAAATAAAGTTGATTCTTATACAATAAATATGGACGTTACAAAAATAGAAATTACAGGACACTCAGATAGAAGAGAACTCATGAATTTTATTTCAAAATGTACTCCTCGTCCAAAAAGAATACTATTTAATCACGGAGAACAAACAAGACTTTTAGATTTTGCAAATAGTGTTCATAAAACATTTAGAATAGAAACAACAGTTCCAAGAAATCTAGATGCAGAAAGATTAAGATAATTTTTATTTTTTTATTGAATTATTATTTTTTACATATATTTTTCAATTATTTTCATTAAAATAAATGTAATTCCAGCTAAAATAAAAAAATACAAAAATTTTCCAGTTCCTAAAGTATATATTGCACCAGGTAAAAATATAATCAATAAAATCCAAAAAAAAGTTTTCTTTAAATTTAATTTTTTTTGTTTCATAACAAATCACACTACCAAATCATTTAAATAATCTTCTAAATTTCTTAAATTATGGATAAAATACTAACAACTCCAATCCCAACAGGAGAATTAAAAGAATTAATAGAACAAGCAAACCAAATATATCAAGAAAATTTTGACGGAAATGTTTGGTTTGGTAGATGTATTTTTCTTTCTTGGTATTGCGAAATTGGAACTTGTAAATTTTGTTTTCGTTCAACACAAAAACATAAAATCTCTCATCCAGCAACAGCAAGACGTTCTTTAGCAAGTGTATTATCTGAAGCAGCTATGATAAAAGCGTTTAATTGGAGATTAGAATTTTTAACTGGCGGTTATGGAATTTATGAACAAGAAGATTTAATTAGATTTGCAAAACTTACAAAACAAATAATTGGTGAAGATATATGGTTAAATATAGGACATATGGATATACAATCAATAAAAGATTTTAAACCATATACTCAAGGAATAGTATCTTCCATAGAAACTGTAAATCAAGAATTACATACTTTTGTTTGTCCAGACAAACCAATTGAACCTTATTTAGAAACTATAAAAAATGCAGAAAAATTAGGATTTAAACAAAGTATGACTTTTATTGTAGGTTTAGGAGAAAAAAAAGAACACTTTGAAGAATTAAAAAAATTTATAGAAACATATAACTTTGATAGAATAACAATATATGCTCTTCGTCCTGTGGCCAATACAATTTATACAAAAGGGCCAACACCAGAAGAAGTAGCTTGGTGGACAGCTAAAACAAGAATAGCTTTCCCAAAAATAGAAATCATTGTTGGAACTGCAATATATAGAGTACCTGAAATAAGTTTAATAGTAAAAGCCGGAGCAAACGCAATAACTAAACTTCCCGCTACAAAAATGTTTAATACCAAAGACGGCGAAGAAGTAGAAAATCAAGTAAAATTAGCTGGAAGAAATTTTATAAGTAAATTTACAGAAAAAGATTTAAATTCAATAAATTGGGAAGAAATAATTTCTAAAGCAGATTTAACATCAGAAGAATTAAAAGAATTAAGAATAACTTTAAACAAATACATTAAATCTATGACACATGATAAAAAATATTCTAAAATACCTGATTCTTGTGATTTATAAGCAATATTTATAAATAATCATGTATAAAAAAAGTATATGTTAGAAGCAAAGCCATCAGATGGCGGAAAACCAATATATCACAAAAATCTTAGACTAAGATATAGGGGGGAGTATGATTACGATGGTTTAATGACACTTCTTAGAGGATTTTTCGTTAGAGCTAGAATAGATATTGAAGAACCTGTATTAAAATTCAAAGAAAGTCCAACTGGAGCAGAAGTTGAATTTAAATTTAGAGGAGATAGAAGAGTTACAAATTACATTAAAGTTTATATGTATATAACAGGACATTTCTGGGACGTTGTAAGAAAAGAAGTAGTTATTAATGGTAAAAAGAAACTACGTTCAGGCGGAAAAATTGAATTAACATTTCAAGGTGAAGTTTTATTTGATTATGAAGGAATATATGAAATTGGTAAAACTGATTCTCAAATAAGAAAAATCGCAATAAAAGAAATGAAAAAATTTACAGATGAAGAATTT